>CABXFE010000012.1 GCA_902511425.1 uncultured SAR86 cluster bacterium | reverse complement strand
ATTGAATCATCTGGACTACATAAACGACTAGCTCTAAGAATGTTAATTGCTATTGGAAATAGTGGAGCAAAATTAGTTGGAGGCTTCATGCTTGTTTCTGCTTCCATAAGTATGTGGGTGATGAATACATCAACTACTTTAATGTTATTGCCAATTGGATTGGCTGTATGCTCAAGTGTTGCTGAAACTATTCCAAATTTCTCTGCGAATGAAAGAAAAAACTTTGAGGTATCTCTTTTGTTGGGTATTGCCTATGCTGCTTCAATTGGAGGAATGTCTACCTTGGTTGGGACAGCCCCAAACATTATATTTGTGGGCTTTATACAAGAGACCTACGGCATTGAAATATCTTTTCTAGATTGGATGAAACTAGCAGTGCCTTTAGCCATTCTGATGTTAGGTGCTTCCTGGTATGCAATAACAAAAATAGTTTATCCCGTTCATTTTGTAGCTACTATTGAAACAAAATTACAACTTCAAAATATGCTTTCTGATTTAGGCCCTCTAGGCAGAGACGAAAAAAAGGTTTTAATCATTTTTTCTATAGCAGCTAGCGCTTGGATGTTTAGAACACTACTTGATAATTTTGTGCCTTTATCTGGCCTCACCGATGCGGGTATTGCTATATTTGCAGCCTTGAGTTTTTTCTTAATTCCCTCTGAAAATTCTAAGACAGATCTGCTAACTTGGGAGCAAGCCAACAAACTGCCTTGGGGATTGCTAGTATTATTTGGCGGCGGGTTATCTTTGGCTGCATCTATTGGTTCATCAGGTCTTGGTGGTTGGATTGGGCAAGGCTTAACGATTCTAGGGAATGTTCCGCCCTTGGTCCTAGTACTAGCAGTCGCTACGTTAATAATTTTCTTAACTGAAATCACCTCTAATGTTGCAACGACCTCAACATTTTTACCTGTAGTTGGAGCGGTTGCAGTTGCTCTAGGCATAGCACCTATAGCCTTAACCATCCCTGTTGTTTTGGCAGCAAGTTGCGCATTTATGCTTCCAGTTGCAACTCCTCCTAATGCAATTGTTTTTGGTTCAGGCAAATTAACCATTCCAGATATGATCAGAGCTGGATTTGCGTTAAATATTATTGGAGTCTTCTTAGTTACTGTATTTGCCTTTTATTTTGCTCCATTGATATTTTAAAAATTATGAATCTTAGAAATATTTTATTATCGCTTGTGTTAGTTTCATTAAATGCCTTTGGGCAAGTTAGATATATTGACTATCCATCGCCCTTCCATCCCACAATTGGCAATTCAGGAATGGTTGTCTCGCAGAATCAATCCTCTTCAGATATTGGAATAGAAATTTTAAATATGGGAGGAAATGCAATTGATGCTGCGGTAGCCGTTGGATTTTCCCTGGCAACAACACTTCCTAGGGCAGGCAATTTAGGGGGTGGAGGCTTTATGCTTGTTTATCTGAGCGATGAAAAGAAAACAATAGCAGTAGATTTTAGAAGTGCGGCTCCTAAAAATCTTTCAAACAACGACTTTCTATTTTTAAAGAATAATTATGATCAAAGGAGATATGGCTATAAAGCCTCAGGTGTTCCCGGAACTGTGGCTGGACTATTACAGGCACATGATCGTTATGGGAAATTGCCATTAAAAAAAATTTTACAGCCTGTTATAAAACAAGCTCAAAATGGAATAATAGTTAGCTATGATCTCAATCAAGCAATTGGCAGCGCCGATCAAATCAATCTTGATAAAGAATCTCAAAATATCTACTATCAAAATGGTAGTCCTGTAAAAGAACATTCATTAATGAAGCGTCCTGATCTAGCTTGGACTTTTCGTGAAATAGCAAGAAATGGAGAAGAGGCTTTTTACACTGGATCTATTGCTAAAAAGATAGTTAGAGCCATGCAACAAAATGGTGGGTATATATCTGCTGAGGACCTCAGAGATTACAAGCCTAGATTTGCAGAACCAATTCAAACAACTTACAGAAATCATAAAGTGCTTGCTCACCCCCCTCCGGCTGGCGGAGCAGCAGTGTTGCTTGAGGGATTAAATATACTTGAGAATTTTAGCACTGATCAGATGGGTCCTAACTCAGCAAGCTTCCTTCATCTTTTTGCAGAAGCACTGCAACGAGGACACATGGATCGATCTAGATACATGGGAGATCCAGAGTTTTATGATGTGCCTATTCAGAAGATCATTTCAAAAAAAAGAGCGAGCTCTTTAGCTAAAAAAATTAATATCCAGAAAGCGACTCTCCCAGAAACCTTGAATCCTGATTCCTTGTTTCAAGAGGGAGAAAATACCACCCATTACTCGATTATAGATAAGGACGGGAACGTAGTTTCTAATACCTATACCATAGGCTACTCATTTGGCTCAGGTGTAACTATTCCAGGCACTGGAATTCTTCTAGACAATCAGATGAACAATTTTGCCTATCAGCATGGAAACCCTGAGGTTATAGATAGATCTGCAAGCATTGGCAATAAATTTGAACCTGGTAAAAGGCCCATGAGCACCATGACACCTATTATAGTCTTTGATGAAAATAATCAGTTAAAACTCATCACAGGATCACCTGGAGGCGCATTAATACCTGCTGCTGTATTGAGAGTTGTCACTGGAGTCATAGATTTTGATTTAAATCTTGGTGAAGCGACCATGCTCCCAAGGCTTCATAAAGATTGGCCTTATGAAAACTTACGTTTGGAAAAGGGCTTTAGTAAAGATACTCTTCAAATACTTTCATTCTATGGCCATGAACTTGAAGAATCAAAGACTATGGGTTCAACACAAAGTATTTTAATATCACCAAAAGGCAAAGAGGGTTTTGCTGACTTAAGAAGACCTAATGCAGGTGTAGCATTTCAAATTGATTAAAGCTCTAGCATACATACATAAAATGGATGGATTATCTGATAGTGATTTTAAAGATTACTATGAAAATAAACATGCGCCCTTGGCTGCTTCTCTTCTTTCGCTTGAGGGATATGAGCGCAATTATTTAGATTCAAAGATTAATCCACTTTTACCTTCACTGGGATCGATAAGCATATTTAAATACCGATCAATTGAATCATTGAATGTGATTGGTAAACAAATGGAATCTGAAGCTGGTGATGCTCTTCGAGATGATGAGATTAAATTCATGGAAGTTTCAAAGAACTATTTTTTTTTAACACAGTCAGATCAGCTAACTGAACAAGAATTTAACAAAAAAATTTTTTATTCTGCTAATAATGAAGATGATTTAAATCTATTGGATTCATATGAGGGTATAAGAAAAATTTCAAATAATATTCTTATTGAACCAAATGAAGTTATTGGTGTGGCTGAATATGGAATCGCGAAAGATGCATCTCTTAGTACTTTGGAGCAATTAACCAGAGAACACCCTCAAGTGTTAATTGCATCTAGTGTTTCCTAAGTTGAATTAGCTAAATATTCTAAGGCCGCATCAATCCTATTGTTAACTTCAGCCAACTCAAACAAAGAAAGTGTAAGGCCCAAAGAAGGAGATTGAGTGGAGCCTGTCATCGCTATTCTTATTGGTTGATTTAGCTTTGGCGTAGGTAAACTTAATACAGTTTGAGCCTCCTGCAATGCATGATCTATAGACTCTTCATTCCAAGCCTCTAAGCTATTTAGTTTTCTTTGCACAAACTGCAATACGGACTCTGATCCACTCAGAAATTTATTTGCTGCTTTTTCATCATAAGAATCAACCTCAGAAAAGTAAGGTATTAGATCATTGGCCACTCCAAGAAGTGTTGGCTTAGAACTTCTCATGGCTTTAATGATTTCATCACAATTTTGCTTTTCTGTTAAATTAATACCAACCTTATCAAGAAATGGAACTAATCGTTCTTTAAAATTATCATAAGAAAGAGCTGCTAAATGATGGTTGTTAATCCAATCTAGTTTTGCAGGATCAAAAATTGCTCCAGCTTTCTGAACTTCTTGAATTCTGAAATCAGAGATTAGATCATCCAAATAAAATATCTCCTTATCGCCTTTGGACCAACCTAGTCTAGCAAGCATATTAATCATAGATGATTGCAAATAACCTTGGTCGAAATAGTCTTGCAAACTAGTTACCGCATTTCTCTTTGATAACCTTTTTTTATCTTGACCAAGCACCATTGGTAAATGAGCATACTCAAGAGATGGGTAGCTCAATGCTTGTTGAATATGAATTTGCCGTGGGGTGTTGCTGAGATGATCTTCTCCTCTTACAACTGTTGTAACATTTTGTTCAAAATCATCAACAACATTACAAAGATGATAGGTTGGCGATCCATCGCTTCTTAAAAGAATTAAATCATCTAATTCAGAATTTTGAAAAACCACCTCTCCCCTTACTAAATCATGAAAAATAAGCTCACCATCTTGAGGAGTTTTTAGTCTGAGTACAGTTGTTGGATCAGCCTTGAGATTTAAATCCCTGCATTTACCATCATACTGGGGTTTAAGACCCTTGGATTGTTGATTTGATCTCATCTCATCCAACCTTTCTTTGCTGCAATTACAATAATAAGCTTTGCCTGAATCTATAAGTGTCTGAGCAGCATGTTTATATAGTTCAGATCTTTCTGATTGCCTGACAGGAGGCTTATCAGGATTAATACCTATATCAGACAAACCTTTAAGAATATTCTCTTCATGCTCTCGAGTAGACCTTTCAGCATCTGTATCCTCAATTCTTATTAAGAACATGCCTTTATTTTGTTTTGCATACACATAATTAAACAAAGCAGTTCTCACTCCACCAATGTGCAAAGCACCTGTTGGACTTGGGGCAAATCTAGTAGTTTTAGTCATGAGGGATCTCTTTTAGGTTGATGGCATTAATTCTTTCTTCATTTGCCAACATATCTTCTTTCGAAACTACTATTTTGGGAATGGGAAATTTTTTTAAATCAATAAATAAATCTTCGACTTCGCCTTCTAAATTAGAACCAGTGTTAGATGTTATAAATTCAAATTTACTTTGACCTCCAGTTAAATGTATATAGACATCTGCAAGAATATTGGCATCGAGCAAAGCTCCATGAAAACTCCTATCGTAACCACTGACTTCAAATCTATTCGCAAGAGCGTCTAAAGAATTACGTTGTCCAGGGAATTTGGTTCTTGCCATTAGCAAGGTATCCTCAACATCACATATCTCTTCTAGAGCAGGATACTTTGAAGAAGCTCTTTTGAGCTCAGCATTAAGAAACCCCAAGTCAAAGGCAGCATTGTGAATCACTAAAATACTTCCTTCTACAAATTCCAAAAAACTCTCAGCTATTTCTGAGAATTCTGGCTCACCCGAGAGTCTTTCGATTGAAAGACCATGAACTTTTTCAGCCTCTTCATCGATAGACCTCTGAGGATTCAGATATGAATGAAAGTGTAAGTCTGTTCTTTTTCTATCAGCCAGTGCTACTGCCCCTACCTCGACCAAACGGTGACCTTGGTCGACTTCGAGACCTGTTGTCTCCGTATCAAGAACAATAAGTTTTTTAGTCATAAGATAGAGTCTATTCCTTTGTTGGCCAACAGGTCTGCTGTTTCATTACCCTCGTCACCTGAATGGCCTTTTACCCAATGCCATTGTACTTGATGTTGAGATATTAACTGATCTAATTTTTGCCATAGCTCTTTATTCTTGACATCTTTTTTTGCTGCAGTTCTCCAATTATTTTTTTTCCAATTTTGAATCCACTGAGTGATTCCATCCATGACATATTTAGAGTCTGTGAAAAGCTCAACGCTACAGGGCTCTTTCAAAGCAGCCAAGCCTTCAATTGCAGCTGAAAGCTCCATTTGGTTATTAGTTGTGTCAGGTTGACCGCCAAAGATTTCTTTTTCAGCACTTTCAAACTTAATAAGCGCACCCCAGCCACCTGGACCAGGATTACCCCTGCAGGCACCGTCTGTATAAATAATTACCTGCTTCATGGGTTAAAATATGACATTGATACTTGTGACTAATTAATTTATGAAAGCTTATACTAATCATTATATTTCGTTAACTGAAACTAATGAAGAAAATCTTTTATTTAACATTACAGGCTCTCATTAAACACCAAAATTGTAAAACTTAAATTATGAAAAAATTCTTATTAATTTTTACATTATTTTTTGCTTCAAGCTGTGAATTACCCTCTATCATACAGGCTGATCAGTATATTGAACCCCTACCAACTGAGCTCTCTTCAAATATCTCTGACTATGAGAGCGTCTGGGAACGAATTATAGACACAACTTCATCTGAAAATACTGCGCTTGATGAGAAAACTCTTAGATACATTAATGGATATCTTGCTAATCCAGCTCAATTTAATAAATTGCTTGAAAAAGGAAGGTACTTTATTTTTTTTGTTCTTGAGGAATTGGAAAGATACAGCCTACCTCCAGAATTAGCGCTTTTGCCCTATATCGAAAGTAATTATGATCCATTTTCAATTTCAGCATCAGGAGCAATGGGGATTTGGCAGTTTATGCCCGCTACCGCCAGAATATATGGCCTCAAAGATACGTGGTGGTATGAACAAAGGCATGATCCGTTGGTTTCATCCAAGGCAGCAGTAAGATATTTAGCATATTTACACAATCGTTTTAATAAAGAGCTGAGCTATACATTGGCTGCATATAACGGAGGGCCAACCCTTCTTGAAAAGCAAATAAAAATTAATAAAAAAGCTGGAAAATCAACAGAATATGTAAATCTAAAACTCCCAAAACAAACCCAAGAATATGTTCCTAAATTCAAAGCGGTGTTTGAATTAGTTCGTAATGCTGAAAAATATGGAATTGATTTACCAAATTTTCCAAATCAACAAGTCTTGGGGAGAATAGAGCTTGAGGGTCAAGTAGAAATAATGGCTTTTAGCGAGTTTGCTGGTTTAAAACCTGAATTTGTCTATAAATTAAATGCAGGATATACAAAATGGGCCTCGCCACCAGGAAATAAAACTCTCTTTAATATTCCTATTGAGCTAGAACAACAATTAAATCTTAAAAAAGATCAATTTATTCAAACAAATCAAATAAATTGGGTAACTCATAAAGTGTCCAAGGGAGACAGTTTGTGGAAGATAGCTGAGGAATTTGATACCGAAGTAGGCATTCTTAAAAAAGTTAATTACTTAGCTTCTAATACCTTAAGCATAAATCAAGAATTATTAATTCCACTAAGTAATAGTCAGAATCAAGCATTCATCCCCTATCAGGCGCATATCATAAGTGAAGGGGATACATTGTGGAATCTAGGAATTCAATACAATGTTTCTCCAGCAGAAATTGCAAAGAATAATGGATTGAGAATGAATTCTCCTTTAAGAATAGGAAAAGAATTAAACATAGGGAATAAAAATATTTATAGGACTATTAATTCTAAAAAAAGGACTATTTTATATAGCGTTAAACAGGGTGATAGTCTCTATCGAATAGCAGATATATTTAATATTGAGATATCTGATATTAAAAGCATTAATGAAATATCAAATAATGAAATCAAGCCTGGACAGGTTTTAAAAATTATTATTAAGGCTTTTTAATTATCAGAAGTTTTTGGGTCCAGCGCATCTCTAAGACCGTCTCCAAAAAAGTTTAATGCAAACAAGGTAATTGTGAACGTTATGCCAGGGTAAATAAGTAACCAGCTATATTCCTCCATTGATTCAACACCATCTTTAATAAGAGTTCCCCAGCTACTCATTGGCGGTTGAATACCTAACCCAAGAAAACTTAGAAATCCCTCTAAAAGCATTACTTGGGGGATCGTTAAAGTTGCGTATACAGCAATTGGTCCTAAAATATTAGGTAATAGATGTCTCTTAAACATTGATAGATTGGAAACTCCCATAGCTTGAGCTGCTAAAACAAATTCTTGATTTTTTAAACCAATTACTTGGCCTCTTACTATCCTTGCCATGGTAAGCCACTCAACAGCTCCAATTGCTCCGAATAAGAGCCACAAGTTCCTGCCAAAAATTACCATCAAAAGAATAATGAAAATAATAAACGGGAGTCCATATAGAACATCAACTATTCTCATCATAATTGTGTCAACTCTTCCTCCAAAATATCCCGCAACTATCCCCCAGGAAACTCCAATAACAAGAGCAACACCAGTTGCAACAAAACCAACTAATAATGAAATACGTGCTCCGTATAAAATTCTACTTAATAAATCTCTTCCTAAAATATCGGTTCCTAATAGGTGCTCTGAAGATGGGGGGCTTGCACCCAAATTTAAATCTTGAAATGAATAAGAGTACGGAGCTATCCATGGAGCCAATACTGCGCAGATTACTAAGATAACCAGAACAAAGCCACCTAACATAGCAGCTCTATTCCTGCTTAATCTATATATAGCATCTGACCACAAAGAATTATTTTTCATTACACATCTCTTGATCTTGGATTCATCCACAAAGCAGCTAGATCAGATAGCAAATTAAAGAAAACTATCATCGCAGAGAAAAATATTGTGGTTCCTAGAATCATTGTATAGTCTCGGTTAAATGCTGCTTCAACATAAAATCTCCCCAGCCCTGGAATTTGAAATATAGTTTCAACAACAAATGACCCTGCAAGTAAACCAGCAATAGCTGGCCCTAAAAATGATACAACTGGAATTAGTCCGCCCTGCATAGCATGCTTGATTACAACTATTCTCTCTGCAAGGCCCTTGGCTCTGGCGGTTCTGATAAAGTCCTGATTTAAAACTTCTAACATTCCACCTCTACTCAATCTAGCGATATAAGCGGCATATGCAAATCCTAAAGTTAGAGATGGTAAAATTTTATCTCCCGGCAATTGATTCCAGCCAGACACAGGTAGCAATTCAAAATTTATTCCAAAAATTAAAACCAATAATGGTCCCATAAGGAATGATGGAACGCATATACCAATCATTGCAATTGCCATTGGGATAAAGTCTAAAAATGTATTTCTTTTTAAAGCTGCTAGCACCCCTAAAAATACACCCATAACTAAAGCAATTAGAATTGCGTAAAAAGCTAATTCAAAAGTAACTGGTAATCCAGTAGCAATCATTTCTGTAACAGATCTGCCTGGAAATCTGAATGACGGGCCTAAATCGCCTTGAATCAACCCAGTCATGTAATCAACATATTGCTCCCAATTGGATGCATCTAAGTTATAAGCTTCATTTAGATTCTTCAGCACTTGAGGAGATACTGCCTTATCTGCATCAAAGGGTCCGCCTGGTGCAATTTTTATTAAAAAGAAAGTAATACTAGCAACTGCAAATAATACAGGTACAGCAAGTAAAATTCTTTTAAGGAAAATTGCTATCATTAAAGATTAATCTCTTTCTAGATAAATGAACTTAGGGTGATGATGATCTAAAATGTGTGGATTGTAACCCTTAACATCAGGTGATAATTGATAAGATCGAACATAAGTATAAAGAGGGATAATTGGCATATTATCAATTAGAATTCTTTCGGCTTCTTTCAATAGTTCATATCGTTGGGTTTGATCATTAGTTGAGTTTGCTCTTTCAACAATTGAATCATAAATAGCATCTTCCCAACCCGTCTTATTATTTCCTCTATTAGGTCTCATTAAATCAAGGAAGGTATTTGGATCTTCATAATCTCCTATCCATCCCGCTCTCGAAACTTGAAAATCACCTACCATCTCTCTACTCAAGTATACTTTCCAATCTTGGTTTACAAGTTCGACTTCGATACCTAGATTTTGCTGCCACATCTGCTGTATGGCTAGAGCTAATTTCCTATGATCTTCATTGGTATTAAATAGTATTTCAAGCTTAGGAAAAGGATTATCTTCAGAATAACCAGCGTCATTCATAAGTTCTTTAGCCAATTCAGGATCGAATGGAATTTTAGTATCTGGCTGATATCCATTTGATCCTGGAGGAGTAAAAGAATATGCAGGAATTTGGCCGCATTTGGTAACTTTTTCTACCAAAAGTTTCCTATCAATTGAAAATGCTAAGGCCTTTCTTACTCTTACATCCTTTAAAGATGGATTATCAGTATTCAATCGATAGAAATATTGACCCATGTATGGATCAATTCTTAAATCAGGATTATTTTCCTCGATATAAATTGGACATTTTTGCGATGGTAATGTTGAGGTTAAGTGCAACTGTCCAGCTCTAAACATTCTATCTTCGGTCATTACGTTGGAAACTGGATAAAAATGCATTTCATTTAAACTAACTTTTTCAGCATCCCAATAATTAGGATTCTTTTCTACAACGATTTTATTATTTAACTCCCAAGATTTTAATTGAAATGGTCCATTACAAACAAAATTACCAGGTCTGGTCCATTGGCCATTTCTATCATCTATTGCACCATGTTTTAAAACGGTTTCTTTGTGAACAGGCCAAGTACTGTAATGACTTAACATGCCTATAAAAAATGGAGTAGGATTTTTTAAATTAACTTTTAATGTATATTTGTTAACCGCTTTAACACCAACCTCATCAAAATTACTTATTACCCCAGTATGATATTCTTCAGCGCCTTGAAGGTAATAAAGCATATCAGGATATTGAGAGCCTAGGCTCGCAGTTAATATTCTCATCCAAGACCACACAAAGTCATCAGCAGTGACCGGATCTCCATTAGACCATTTTCCATTCTTATTTAAATTAAATACATATTCTTTACCGTCATCACTTACTGTCCATGACTCAGCAGCCCCAGGAAGATTGCTGCCACTATTTGGATTAGGAATGGTTAACCCTTCGCATAGAGAGATTAAAATATGATGTTCAGGGACTCCTGTGACAATATGAGGATCAATTCCTTGAGGCTCTGATCCATTTCCGAAATGGAACACTCCAGTTTCAATTGAAGAATCAACTGGTGAAACAGATTTACCACAACCAATCAGGGCAAATGCTAATAAGAGAATATAGTGTTTAATTTTCATGCGAGTATTATATATAAAAAAAAGGCCGGTAAACCGGCCTTTTTTTTAAGTTAATAAGTTCTTATAACTCGATTTTAAATCCACCGTAGAAGAAAGCTCCTCCAGGTAAATCATACGCCATGTCAAATGAATGCGAAAATGAGTCTTGAACATATGGAGGCTCTTCTCCAAAAGCGTTCCTAGCTCCAAAGAAAAGGCTAATTTGGTCAGTGTATCTATAATTTACTTGGATATCAGTATAAATAGTTCTATCAATTAAATCATAGCCATAGCTACCCATGTCTGGATCTGAACACTGAGCATCTAGACCCCAGTAGTAATTCAACCAACAATCTTCCCAGTTATCATCTAAGATTCTCCAATCAACTGAAGTAGTGAAATCACCATAATCCCAGAGGATTCCTGCGTTAGCTCTCCATCTCCAATCAACTGTTCCTTCATAGTAACCGAAACGCTCTGAGGGAGTTGATGTAGCGCTTTGTGCATATTCATCTTTTGTATAATAAGTCACGTCAAACGCAGTAACAAAACTTCCATAGTTATCTGTATCAAACTCATATCGCGCACCGAAATCAATACCTTCAACAGTATTGCTAGCAGCATTTACAGATGAAGATCTGATCTCTTGAACAGCTCCTGTTGGAGTTCTAACAATAAATGAGCAAAATGCATCGTCTTGAACACTGCTTTCAACATAACATCTGCTCATTGTTTGACTAGCAGAAATTGAGGCAACAATATTTTCCAGCTCAATAGACCATGCATCTAATACAAGACTTAGGCCTTCAATTTGACTAGGAGTATAAACAATCCCAAGAGTCATATTCTCACCTTCTTCTGGTTTTAACTGAGGGTTACCACCTTGAAGCTCTCTTAACTGAGAATCAAGCTGAGGTGCACCGCCTGCAGGCACTCCACCAGCAGTACAATTTGCTTGAGTTGCAGCAGATTGAAGAGGGAAATTAGTAGTATTACAGACGTCTGCAAGGGATGGGAAGCTTTCTCCAGCACCTGCATAAAGTGTTCCAACAGACGGCGCTCTAAAAGTTTCACCAGAAGTGAATCTGACCAGCACATCATCAATCGGTCTCCATCGAATACCAATTTCTGTTGTTGAGGGCTCACCTGGACTGTTTGAAACAGATGATGAACCGACTATACCACCTGATGTGAACTCAGAACTTCTTGCAGAGATTGTCATCTCAAGCTCTTGCGCTCCAGTTACACCACTGAGAAGTGGGAAATTCATTTCTATAAAGAATTCTTCACTGCCTGTTTTACCGCGAGTAGCTTCAGAGAAGTTTGTAGAAGATAGGCCGCCAGCAACTAATGGGTCTGGTCTTTCGTAGTAACCTTGATTTCTTACTTCATAACCTGCTGCAAAGTATGCAACACCATAAGGCATTTCGAACATAGGGCCTGAAATTTCTGCCCAAAAATCTTCACTATTAAAGCCAGATTGACCAGCAAGTGTATAGCCTACGTAATCAATCATTTGATTATAATCGTTTTGTGTAATAACACCGGCTGAAAGACCCATATCCGGACCACCGAATAAGTTAATTGGAGTACATCCAGTAATCGTTGCGCCAGGTACACCACATTTGTAAGTACCATCAGCTTGTCTGAATGATGGTCCAGTTGCATATCTTAGGTTAGCAAGGTTAATAAAGTTATAGCCAGTCTGATCATATGATGCATCATTTAGTTGATATCCAACTGACCAAAAATAAGTATTGTCATTCAAGTCAAAGTTGCCATCTAGAG
Source organism: uncultured SAR86 cluster bacterium (assembly GCA_902511425.1). Lineage (GTDB taxonomy): Bacteria > Pseudomonadota > Gammaproteobacteria > Magnimaribacterales > D2472 > D2472. The sequence continues at coordinate 22,217 of CABXFE010000012.1, read as the reverse complement.
AGGCTCTAACACCAAAAATATCATTATCATATTGATTCTTTCTTGGCCCAAATGGAACAGAACGATATCTCCAGTGAGTTATATCTTCATTAAATACATTAAATACGTTATCTGCAGTTATAGGAATCTGCCATTGTGGACCAGCACTAGGCTCTGCAGTCATAGGCACCTGAGCGATCATGTTTGTTGCTTTCATTTGTGTATATGTAAACTGAACGGAAGCAGTCATATTGTCAGATATCTCAAATTGAGAGAAGTTGTACGCACCCCATCTTTTGATAGGTAATTGTACGTGATTAACTGGTGCATAGTTATAAGTAGAATGAGCTGCAAAATTTCTAAAATGCGATGGATCGGTACCAGCTTGACCAGGGATCAATGACTGAGAAGACATTCCGGGAACAAAGAAGCGACCATATGCTGATCTTGAAGATCCACAAACACCAATACTAGTATCTGGAGCAAAATTACCAAAACCTGCATTTTGCGCATTGTTTGGTCCTAAGTTAGTTGGACTGTTCTCTGGACCAGTACCTGAACCAGGAGGGTTAGTACAACCTTGCCAAGGAACAGCAGCTCTTGGAATATCTCCACCAAAAATACCTTCTTGGCTTGAATATGAGAAATTGAACAATGAACTAGCTTTTTCTGATGAAGCTCCAAACAGAAGATCGATTTGGTTATTAGCACCATATCCAGCTTCATATTCACCTTGAGAAGCGCTAACTGAGAAACCATCATATTCTTTTTTGGTAATAACGTTAATAACACCTGCTACAGCATCAGAACCATATATAGAAGACGCTCCATCCTTAAGGATTTCTACACGACTTATGATTGAAACAGGAATAGTATTCATATCTACGGTGCCGTATGCATCTGTAGCCCATCTTCTTCCGTCAACAAGGACCAATGTTCTGCCTGCACCAAGATTTCTTAATGATATTTCATTGGCTCCAACACCTGCATTTGTTGAAGTGCTGACAGGTCGAATGCCTGATCCGTCAGATGAAGTAATGTTCTGAAGAACGTCACCAATGTTATTTAGGCCAGTTCTTTCGATTGCATCTTCGGTAATGACCTCAAGCGGCTTAGAACTATCAAGGTTTGATCTCTTAATTCTCGAACCAGTGACGATAACCTCTTCTACATCTTCATCATCAGCAGATGAATCTTGTGCAAAAGATGTATTAGGTAATAGACCCAATGAAAGGACTGCTACCAGTGAAAATTTAACTATATTAGACATGTAAACTCCCTAAAAGTTTGTTAGTTCCGCTAATTGTTGCCATTTTGTAACAATATGTCAACTCATCTTGCCATAAAAAATTAAATTAAAATGCGTTAAATTTATACAAAAAGAGGGCACATATGCGCCCTTTTAAGATTTATAAACCTAAGTTTATTAGTACTGAACAGAAATGTTCAAGAATACATAAGTACCTAGTGCATCAAAATATCCTGGGAAAGTATTACCATTACCAGGTGCAGTACCAGCACTAGATGTATAAACAGGATCTTCATCAAAGATGTTGCTTGCACCCAAGCTAAATGAAATGTTTTCATTTAATGAGTACTTAACAGTAGCATCAACATATGTTTTAGCCTCAAAATCGATGTTATCGCTGTTCAATGTATCAGTTTCACCTAAGTATCTAAGACCTAAATTATAATCAAAGTCGCCTCTAGATAGCTCAGCCGAGTAGTTTCCTGAAAATTCAGGTACAGGATTTTTACCACATGATGAACCATATTTTCCGGCACATTCTAGCTCAGGCTCTCCTGGAAGAACGATCAAAGTATCTGAATCAACGATTGTTGAAATACCCTTCAATCCAATTGGGCCAATGCCTGTTTCTAGAACATAATCAAAAATTATGTCAAAACCAGATGTAGAGGTTTCAGCAACATTTGTGTTAGTTGTAATAATTCTACCTGGTGACACCCAAAGACTACCCATAATTGGATCACGCTCGATCAAATTACAAAAAGTTGGGTTTCCAGTAGATATACATTTATCAATAGAAGTCTGAGCAGGAATGGTACCAATTCTGTCCTCAACGAGGATATCAAAATAGTCCAAAGTAACTGTTAAACCTTCTATGCTTGATGGAGTCCATACAACACCAAGGGTAGTAGACTCAGACTCTTCAGGTATGAGGTTAGGGTTACCACCAGTTAAAATATTGTATTGATCAGCCGGTGATTTTAGGTCTGAACCATAAAGTGAAGCAGGAAGACCTGTATTAGCACATTGAGCTTGAGTTGCAGAAGGAGCTGCACCAGATTCTGGGTTAGTTCCACAAGGATCTGGATCAAGGTCTGTCAAACTAGCGCCTTGGCCTCTATATAATTCTGTTATAGAGCCGTGTCGTGTTGCTGTTTGAACTGTTCCCCTAAAAGATAACTCATCATTTAATTTATAAAATGCTCCTAGTTTAAATGCATCGGTATCATTATCAGTTGAGTAGTCAGCAAATCTCATCCCGGCCTCAAGGTTCAATGAATCAGTTACAGGAATACCAAATTCAAAAAAGTACTCTTTAACATCATATGCACCTGCCAACGCGACGATAGGTCCGCCAGCACCAGTTCTGTCTGCAGCCTGTGAGGATGCATCTGGACGATAATCTGATTCAAGTTCTCTTGATTCATAACCAGCTACCATGCTAACCGCGCTTGGAGCTCCTGGAATAGAGAAGTTTGTTGTACCTTCAACATATGCTTGGAAAATAGTTTCGCTAGAATCTCCAAGGATAAAGTTAGGTATTGCCATGTATGTTTGGATCTCAGGATTAGCATCCCAAATTGCTTGGATACCCCCGTCGCCCGGTAAACCACCTGAAAATAGGTTGTATGGAATACAGTTTGCATCTGTACCATTAAGCTTAGACACACAAGTTGGCACGCCAGCAACATTGATAACATTTGTAGCTCTCAAAAGCTTTGTTACAGAAAGGTCATTTTGTATTTCTTGAGAGTAATCAACTTGAGAGGTCTGATAAGAAATGTCATATCTCCAATCATCATTAATGTCTCCTCTCATACCAACAGAAGCTGTGATATTTGTATAGGACTGAGTATATTTTCTAGGTCCGCCTTCAACGTTTCTTTTTAAGCTTCTAATTGGAGCGCTGTATCCAATAATTGAGCCATCAGCAACCTGACCATCTAATGATGAAATGTATGCGAGAGCTTCAGCGCCTGTAGCAAAATTAGGAGCATAGCTTCCGCCCATTCCAGTCCAGTTACCACACACTGCATTATATATTTGCTCTGAGAAATTAGCGTTATAACAAGGCACAGATCTAAGATCACCAAAAGTCCCAGAGTAAGCTATTTGAGATGGAGATTTATTTTTTGTATATCTAACATCTGCATATACTTCAGAGTTATCAGTTATGGAATACTTAGAGAAAAACCCAGCATTTATCTTATCTTGAGGTCTTTGATAATGGTTTGTTGGGTTGTAGTTATATAACTGCCCAGCTCTATCAACAAACTCATCCCCTAGAAGCTTATAATCAAATTTATAGTCAGATACAGATGTATCAATTGGAGTATAGCCAGCATTCTTGTATCCAAAATCATACCAACGGCCTGGAGGAATAGTAGAAGAACCACCACATCTAGCGTCACCGCCACTTAATGCACAGGCTCCACCATCATATGCGCCTTGAAGAATTGGATCTGTATTAACATGCTCTAGAAAACCAGTGATATGACCTTGGCCATCATTGATTGAGCCACCGAATGCAATTGACATTTTTACAGAATCACCTTCAGTTACGCTTGATGGGGCTTTTTTGTAGCCGTAGCTATCATGAAGAGCTCTGAGCTTACTATTATCATTTTCATGCGTATAAAAAGAATTAGTTACACTAGCTTTAAAGCCTTCAAACTCATCATCTAATATGAAGTTGACTACACCAGCAACAGCATCAGAACCATATACAGACGATGCACCACCAGTTAGCACTTCAACCCGCTTGATTAATAATGCAGGAACTTGAGATAAATCTGCACAACTAGCACCTGTTGCTGTACCTGGAGCCATTCTTTTGCCATTAATAAGAACAAGTGTTCTAGAACAACCTAAATTTCTTAAGTTAGCTGTAGCAGTTCCATTTGAGCCATTTGCAGTTTGAGCAACTTGTCCTGGTGCAAGTTGAGGCAAGTCATTTAAGACCTCTTCGATCCTTATGGCGCCACGATTCTCAATATCAGCAGCATCCACTACTTGAACCTGGGATGAGCTAACAATGTTTGGATTTTGAATCCTACTTCCTGTTACCACCACTTCTTCAATATTTTCATCAGCATCCTGAGCAACTACTGCTGGAACAAGGAAGGAAAAAATTGCAAAAGTACTGAATAAAAATTTATTTAAGTTAATCATTTAAAATACTCCTAAGTTTTTTTAATGCACAAATGCTTATGCAATCTATGCCGTCATTGATTATACGCCCGTTTCAGGAAAAGAAACAAGTAACAAAATAATTTTAAAGATTAACTAGATAAAATCTATAAATTGAATAATCATGGATTTATTAGAAATTAACTTAGTGATATATAATTATTACCCGTTTCAACAACTATCTAGAAAAAAATTTATGTTAAAAAATAAAAAAATTCTCATTGCTGGTCTTGCGAATAAGCACTCAATTGCAGCTGGAATAGCTCAAGCAATGCATGATCAAGGCGCTGAGCTCGCCTTCACATATCAAAGCGAAAGATTAAAGGGGAATGTAGAAAAAATAGCCTCTGCGCTTGGTTCTAATTTATTGTTTGAATGTGATGTTGCTTCTGATGACAGCATCGCAAAAATGTACCAAGAGCTCTCAAATAATTGGGGGACTTTTGATGGATTTGTTCACTCCATCGGTTTTGCGCCTGCTAATGAATTGGAAGGTAACTTTGTTGATGCTGCAACTAGAGAGGGTTTTCAAATAGCTCATGATATAAGTTCATATAGTTTTACCGCTATGGCTAAAGGTGCAAAGCCCATGTTAAATAAAAATGCTGCTCTGCTAACACTTACATATTTGGGTTCTGTGCAATCACTGCCTAATTACAATGTCATGGGTCTTGCTAAAGCCAGTTTGGAAGCAAATACAAGATTCCTTGCAGCTGCAATGGGTCCAGATGGTATAAGAGTTAATGCTATTTCAGCTGGGCCAATAAAGACTCTTGCTGCAATGGGGGTGAAAAACTTTAGAAAGATGCTAACAAACTATGCAAACAGAGCTCCCTTAAGAAGAGCAGTTACAACCCTAGAAGTTGGTAATGTTGCAGCGTTTTTATGCTCTGACTTAGCTAGCGGCGTCACTGGTGAAATTACCTATGTAGATGGAGGCTTTAATACTGCTGCGATGTCTATGGAGGAGTACGCAGACTAATTAATGGCTAGATTTTTTAATCTAACTTTTTGGCCTTCTTTAAACGCTCTATCAATGAACCCTGAAAGTTGTTGATTTAAGCTTTCGTTATAAAATCCTTCGTATTGTTCAATAGCATCGCCTAATTCAGCTATGGTTGGTGATGCTTCGTTAGAGGTTATGGCCCAATATCTGTCTCCATTAAAAGCTTCGGCTGAAACTAATGTACCTATAGGAGATTCGAAAGCTGAATTAATAATTTCTGAAGGAAGCAATGATGAAAATCTTTTAACACCTTTAAAGCTTTCTTTTGAAAAACTATTTTCATTTGGAAGCATAACCTCACCTGCAATAACAGCCTCTGCCTCATTAGCAAAATTCATAATGATTGAGTTTGCTTTGTTCATCCGAACTTCTCCAATAGCTTCCTCTGCAACTTCAATAAAAGGCTGAACAGTTGGCTGCAATGCTTGCGTCATAAGAGCAAATGCATAGCTCTCATCACCTTCAAAAATTTGAATTGCATTTGGTAGTAATGAGGGGTCAAATAATTCTTCAGATAATACACCGCTGAATCCATCAAGCCCAATACTCTCAATATCTTTTAATCCAGTTATTTGAATAGAGGCATCAATAGATTCCGCCAGCTCGTTAATTGTTGCTCCCTCAAGCACCAGTGACTCTAAGTTTAAAAAATCATCTTCCAGCAACGCCAATGCCTCTGCATCAATTAACTCATTCATTAATTGCTCTGACATTTCAGACTTTGTGTTTATCTGAGGTTCAATAATTTCAGTTAATTTCAATATGTGAAATGAATCTTCGAGCTCAATGATTGGGCTTATAGAACTTAACTGCATTGACAAAATTGCACTCTCAAACTCCTCTGGAAATGCATCTCCAGATGAAAGCCCCAAATCACCACCAGAATCTTTTGAGGCAAGATCATCACTTGATTCAGAAACAGCATCTTCAAATGAGAGTTCTTTTACTTGCAAACGATTAAATATCGAATTTATTTTTTCATATGCTAGAGATGAGCTATCGTAGTTTGATTTTTCAATCATCAAATGTGAAATTCTATTTTGTAATTGTTCCTCTGTATCATTTAGATAATCGGCATATGCTTCATCAATATAGCCCTCAGGGACTGTTACTTGATTTTTATATGCCTCATAAGATATGACAAAGTATGAAAAATCTCTTTTTTCTTTAGACAGAAATAAAAATTGATTATTGTCATAAAAGTCTTGAGCTTCTTCGAGGCCAGCTTCTTGCTGATTAACCAAAGCCTCTTTATTAATTTTTATAAAATCTATATCTCTTGAGGTTTCAAGCATTGATGCTAATGAATTCAAATCACTATCTAGTGGAAAAGCTGTTACCCCCATTGCAGAGACAAGTTTTTCTATTGTAAGGGTCTCTTGCACAAGAGCGATATATTCTTCAGGAGTCCAGCCATTTGATCTAATGGTAGATTCAAAAAGGGTTTGATCGAAGCCATTTTCGCCCTGAAATCCCTCAAGATTGATAATTTCTTGTTTTGCTATTTTCTCAGGCACCATTAGACCAAGGCTCCTTGCTTGAGACAAAAGAGTTTTTTGATTAATAATTTCATTTTTAATTAGGCCAAGGGAAACCTCTTCATCTAAATCGTCCAAAGAAAAATCTTCTCCATAAATTGATTGTAATCTTTGAGAAACTTGACCAGTTGCAATAGTGACATCCATTTGCGTGACAGGCTCATCATTAACAGTTCCAAAACTGGTGAAGGTTGTGCCAAATGAAGTGGACCCAAAAAAAACAAAAGGTATTGCGAGCAAGATCGCAATAATGATAACTCTTTTGCCTGATAAGAAGTTTCTAAGTAACTCTAACATTCGTAATGCATCCTATTTAAAAGCTAACAATCATACATAAAAAAAGGGCGCTTATGCACCCCTTTTTAGAAGATTTAAAATCTAAAGTTTATTAAGAATTCTTAACTTTATCTTTTAATCCTTTACCAGCTTTAAAGCCTGGAACTTTTGATGCTGCAATATGCATTGAAGCACCTGTTTGTGGGTTTCTACCTTCTCTAGCAGCTCTATGTCTAACTGAAAATGTTCCAAAACCTACAAGCGAAACTGTGTCGCCTTTACCTAACGCATCACCGATTGAATCTAAAACCGCATCAACAGCTCTTCCAGCTGAAGCTTTGGTAACATCTGCTGATGAAGCAACTGCATCTACTAAGTCTGATTTATTCATTGAATTCTCCTCTGGTTAATTAATGTACCTAAGCCTATGAAAAGCTATCACAGGGAAAATGTCAAGCTTTAAAACCTATTCTAATGGGGTTTTCTAGAAGTTGCTCTTGAGGTTGATGTTTTTGATTTGGTAAGACTTTTAGAGCTCCTTCTTTTTTTAATGGGTTTTGGTTCTGAAGTAAGAGCATGTGATATAGCCTCATCAACCCATCTTACTGGAAGTATTTCTAAAGCATGAGTTATTTGGGATGGTATCTCTCTTAAATCAGCTGAATTATCTTCAGGAATAATTACCCTCTTGATTCCCCCTCGTTTAGCTGCAAGAAGCTTTTCTTTAAGACCGCCAATCTTTGTGACTTGACCATGAAGAGTAATTTCACCTGTCATAGCAGTGTCCGAACGCACAGGGATTCCAGTAAAAACCGAAATCATCGCCGTACACATGCCAACACCTGCACTAGGTCCATCTTTGGGAGTGGCGCCATCGGGAACATGAATATGAACATCAAATTTTTCATAAAAATTTGTTGGGATACCAAGCTTATCTGATCTTGAACGAACAACTGTCAATGCTGCCTGAATGGACTCCTGCATAACATCACCCAAAGACCCTGTTTTAATTACCTGTCCTTTGCCTGGTACATATGAGGACTCTATTGTCAAAAGCTCTCCTCCAACTTCAGTCCATGCTAAACCAGCAACCTTACCAACGATGTCTTCAACGTCAGCTTCACCAAATTTAAATTTAGGAACGCCGCAATACTTCTCTAAGTTCTTTGGCGTGATATTAATTGAGGATTTAATCTTATTTGGATCTGCAAGCACTCTTTCTTTAACCGATTTTCTAAAAATTTTTGCAATTTGCCTCTCAAGACCCCGGACTCCAGCCTCTCTTGTGTAGTGTCTAACAATATCTAAAATAGATTTATCACTGAGCTTAACCTCTTCTTCCTCAAGCCCATTTCTTTCGAGCTGTTTAGGTATTAGGTATTGCTTTGCTATATTTAATTTTTCATCTTCTATGTAGCCCGGCAACCTGATTATCTCCATCCGATCAAGCAATGGGCCAGGAATATTAAGACTGTTTGCAGTACACACAAACATGACCTCAGAAAGATCAAAATCGACTTCTAGATAATGATCTGAAAAAGTATTATTTTGCTCTGGATCCAAAACTTCTAAGAGCGCTGATGCCGGGTCTCCACGATGATCCATACCCATTTTGTCAATTTCATCTAACAAAAAAAGCGGATTTTTTACTTCAACTTTCGATAGCTTTTGCACAATCTTTCCAGGCATAGATCCTATGTATGTTCTTCGATGTCCTCTAATTTCTGCCTCATCTCTGACCCCGCCCAAAGACATACGCGCAAACTTTCTGTTGGTTGCTCTTGCAATAGATTTCCCAAGTGATGTTTTGCCCACACCAGGAGGGCCTACCAGACAGAGAACTGGTGCTTTTAATTTTTTGACCCTTTGTTGAACTGCTAAATATTCTAAAATTCTTTCCTTGACTTCGTCTAAACCAAAATGATCTTCGTTTAAGATTTCTATTGCTGACTTAAGATTTGATTTAACTTTACTTCTTTTTTTCCAAGGGATGCCAGTTAGCCAATCTAGATACGAGCGAACAACTGATGCTTCGGCTGACATAGGAGACATTTGCTTAAATTTAGTAAATTCATTATTTGCTTTTTTGAGCGCCTCTTTTGACATTCCAGCTTTAGCAATGTCCTCTTCTAGTTGTGAAATTTCATCACCCTCTTCACTGATATCACCCAGTTCTTTTTGAGCAGCTTTAATTTGCTCATTTAAGTAATACTCACGTTGAGATTTTTCCATCTGCCCTTTGACTCTATTTCGAATTCTTTTGTCCACATCCATCACATCTAATTGAGATTCGATGTATGCAATGAGGATTTCGGCTCTTAGTTGAAAGTCAGCTGTTTCAAGAATTTCTTGCTTTTGCTTAATTTCCATTGGTAAATGGCCGGCTATTGAATCAATGATTCTGGATAAGTCATCTAGCGCATCAATTGATGCCAGAACTTCTGGAGCAATTTTTTTTGTAATTTTTATAAAATCATGGAACTTAGCTTTGATAAACCTTGCGAGATTTTCACCATCTTTTGCATCAATTGCAGACTCAGCAATTAAGGTAACCCTTACCTTAGAAAACTTAGTATCTGACTCTAGGGAATCCATTTGCGCTCGGTGCGAACCCTCAACTAGAACTTTTACGGTTCCATCTGGCAATTTAATTAATTGAAGAATATTAGCAATAGTTGCAACCTTAAATAAGTCATCAAACAAAGGAGCATCCAAAGAGCCATCTTTTTGGGCTGCTAGAACTATTTTCTTCTCCCCAGCCATTGCAGCATTAAGAGCATTGATGGATTTATTCCTGCCAACAAATAAAGTTGAAACGACGCCTGGAAAAACTACTACGTCTCTTAGGGGAATAAGCGGGAGATCATATTTTATACTAGCCATATAAATATAATGAGGGGGAATTAATTAAATTCAACCAGCAGAGGAAGATTTTTTCTTAGGAGTCTTATATACCTTAATTGGATCTGTTGAGTGCAAAACAGAGTTTTCATCAACGATAACTTTTTCTAGATCTACATTAGGAAGCTCGAACATTGTATCCATTAATAACTCTTCCATAATTGATCTGAGACCTCTGGCACCTGTTTTTCTTTGTAGGGCTTTCTTTGCAATCTCTAGCAAGGCTTCTGTACGAAAATCTAGTTCAACCTCATCAATATCAAACAAATATTTGTATTGGTTTACCAAAGCATTTTTTGGTTCTTGAAGGATTCTAACTAAGGCTTCTTCATCAAGCTCATGCAATGTTGATATAACTGGCAATCTACCTACAAATTCAGGAATTAAGCCAAATTTAACAAGATCTTCAGGCTCCAAAGTTTCCACAATTGAGGCAACAGATGCCTGAGTATCTTTAACCGCAGCACCAAAGCCAATGCCTGATTTGTCAGTTCGATGCTTAATTACCTCATCTATTCCAGAAAATGCACCACCACAAATGAATAATATATTTGAAGTATCGATTTGAATAAATTCTTGCTGGGGATGTTTTCTACCTCCTTGGGGAGGAATTGATGCAACTGTTCCCTCTATCAATTTGAGCAATGCTTGCTGAACACCCTCACCTGATACGTCTCTCGTTATAGATGGATTATCTGATTTTCTGGCGATCTTATCGATCTCATCGATATAAACAATTCCAAGAGCAGCTTTATCTGGGTCATAGTCACATTTTTGTAAAAGCTTTTGTATTATGTTTTCAACATCTTCACCAACATAACCAGCTTCGGTTAGCGTTGTTGCATCTGCAATAGTAAAGGGAACATTCAACACTCTTGCTAAAGTCTGAGCCAATAAAGTTTTACCACTTCCAGTAGGCCCAAGAAGCAAAACATTGCTTTTTTGCAGCTCTATCTCATCTTTTTTAGCATTAGACCTTAAACGTTTATAGTGGTTATAAACAGCAACTGATAAAGTTTTTTTAGCTTTTTCTTGGCCAATGACATAGTCATCAAGTTGTTTAAAGATTTCTAGGGGAGATGGAAGAACATCTATAACCTCTTCATCCTCCGCCTTCACCTCTTCTTCTATGATGTCATTACATAAATCTACGCATTCGTCACATATATAAACACTGGGTCCAGCTATGAGCTTGCGAACATCTTCCTGGCCTTTGCCGCAGAAAGTGCATGATAATTTATTACTATCTTTATTTTCCATTCGTAGTTGGTCTGCTCTCTAGTATTTCATCGATTATGCCATAAGCTTTGGCTTCCTTAGCGTTAAGAAAATTATCTCTATCAGTATCTTGTTCGACCTTCTTTAAGGTTTTCCCGGTGTGTTTTGCAAGTATCTCATTTACCTTTTGTTTTACCAGAAGCATTTCTTTTGCATGTATCTCAAAATCAGATGCTTGGCCTTGGAATCCTCCAAGCGGTTGATGAATCATGATACGAGAGTTTGTTAATGCAAATCTTTTACCCTTTTCTCCACCAGCGAGCAAAAGCGATCCCATGCTTGCGGCTTGGCCAATGCATAAGGTTGAAACTTCAGGAGCAATAAATTGCATCGTGTCATAAATAGCAAGTCCTGAAGAAATTACCCCTCCGGGAGAATTGATGTAAATACTAATGTCTTTCTCTGGATTTTCTGATTCTAAAAATAGAAGCTGTGCGACGACTAGGTTTGAAATATAATCATCTATGGGACCAGACAAAAATATAATTCTCTCTTTTAATAATCTAGAATAAATATCAAAGGCACGCTCCCCTCGAGGAGTTTGCTCTACAACCATCGGCACCAAACCAGAATTTATTTTTTCCATAATTTATTTATTTGCGAGTTCTGAAAATTTTATCACCTTTACTTTAGATTTAAGGGCAGAATCTAATTTTTCAATGAGCAAGTTTTCTAAAATTACCATTCGGTATTGATCTAGTTGCTGAGGTTGACTTTGAATCCATGACCTAAATTGCTCTGCATCCTTATACTTCTCTGCTTCCTCATCTATAAAAGCATTCAAATCATCTTCTTTGACTTCAAGTTCATATTTTTGAATCAAGGCAGAAAATAAAAGGTCCAACCTTACTCTTTTTTCAGCATTTTCTTTGAACTCTTCTATTGGAAAAAGATCTTCAGGAGCATTTTCAGATGTTTGACCCATTCGCATTAACGAATCTTTGCGCATTAGCTCAGCCTGCTCAGCAACAGTAGCATTCGGTACTTTAAAATCGTTGCTTTGAAGAAGTGTCTCATAAATTGACTCTTTAGTAAGAGATTTTTCTTGTTGCTTAATCTCTCCTTCCATTCGTTTTGAGATCTCGGCACGAAAGCTGCTTTCATCAGATACATCTTCCATTGCTAGTTTTTCAAAGAGCTCTTTATCAATTTTAGCTTTGTTCATCTCTTGCACTTCATGAACAGTAATAAAAAACTCGGTTTCCTTGCCAGCTAAATCATTTTTAAAGTAATCTTCTGGAAAATTTGTTTTAAATGAAAAACTATCTCCAGATTTTTTGCCGATTAGGTTATCCTCAAATCCTGGAATCATAGATTTTGAACCGATAACTAATTTAAAATCTTTAGATTCATTTCCTTCAAATCCCTCGCCATCAATTTTTCCTTCAAAATCGATCACTGCTTGATCTTTTTCTGCAGCTGCTCTGTCAACTTTCTTCCATTCACAATATCTTTCTAAAATATCATCAATGGCTAAATCTATATCTGAGTCATCCATGGTGATTTCAGACTTTTCAAAACTTTTCCACCGCGAAAGCTTTGGTTTGATTTCCGGAAAAACTTCGAAAACTGCTGAATATGAAATAGGTTTTGTCGCGTCTTCGTTCTCTATGCTAATGGCAGGTGAAGATGCAGGTTTAATATTCTGCTCTTGAAGTTCTTTTGGGTAACTTTCCTGAATAAGCTCGTTTAAAACTTCATAGTGGATTGAATCTCCATATCGTTGTTTAAGAACATCGTTTGGAACATTCCCTTTTCTAAAACCGTCAAGTTTTGCTGTTGATTTGATCTTTGAAAGCTTGCCACCATATTTTTTTTCGTAATCCTCAACCGGAACTGACACAGTTAGTTTGCGCTCTAAATCTTTAAGTTTTTTTATTTTGCTAGTCATTTTATTTATCTAATTTTAATGGGGCGAGCGATGGGGTTCGAACCCACGGCCTCCGGAGCCACAATCCAGCGCTCTAACCAACTGAGCTACGCCCGCCAAGAAACGAAACATTATAGATGCAAAAAGCATATAATAATATTTTTTTAAGGGGGTAAATTTTGGCTAATCAAAATTTTTTAGGTAGTACCAATAAACTATTTGATCAAGCTTTAAGCTATACAGATATTTCACCAGATTTAGCTTTAAGAATTAGGGTCTCAAACTCAACTTACACAATAAATTTTGGCGTAAAGCTAAGAGATAAAATACATACATTTACCGGATGGCGCTCAGTCCACTCAGAACATTTTGAACCAGCCAAAGGTGGTATCAGATATGACATCAATGCATCTCAGGAAGAAGTGGAAGCTCTTGCGGCTCTAATGACCTACAAGTGTGCAATCATAGAAGTTCCATATGGAGGCTCCAAGGGTGCCTTAAGAATTAATCCTAAGGATTGGACAAAAGCTGAGATCGAAAAAATTACACGGAGATTTGCCCAAGAACTAATTAAGCGTGATTTAATTCATCCCGCACAAAATGTTCCAGCGCCAGATGTAGGAACAAGTGCAAACGAAATGGCATGGATAGCAGATGAGTATCGACGCATCTATCCAACGGATATTAATGCATTGGCGTGTGTTACTGGTAAACCAACAGAAAAAGGAGGGCTTGTTGGTAGAGCTGAAGCAACCGGAAGAGGAGTTCAATACATCATTAGAGAATTTTTCCGACATGATGATGACTATTTAAAAGCAGGTTTTAGAGATGGCTTGAAAAACAAGAAAATCTCAATTCAGGGCCTTGGAAATGTTGGTTATCATGCTGCTAAATTTTTACAACAAGAGGATGAATGTAGGATAGTTTGTGTCATGGAATATAACGGAGCAATTCTTAATCCTGATGGCTTAGATATAGAAAAAATAAAGCAGCATTACCTTGAACATGGCAGCTTTGAGGGTTGTCCTGAGGGGAAGTTTGAACCCAATACCTCAGAGCTTTTATGTATGGAATGTGACATTCTTATTCCTGCTGCCAAAGAAAATGTAATTGATGAATTCAATGCCAAAGAAATAAAAGCAAAGTTAATTGTTGAGGCGGCAAATGGCCCCATCACTTTCGAAGCAGATGAAATTTTAAACAAGCGTAACGTAACCATAATCCCAGATATCATGGCAAATGCTGGAGGTGTTGCAGTAAGCTATTTTGAGTGGATACGCAATATTAGGCACATTCGCTTTGGCAGGCTTGAAAAAAGAAGAAATGCTTTTCAGTTTGAAACTCTCATTGCAGCAATTGAAACTATGACCGGTAAAGACATGCCAGAAAAGTTTAAAGAACAGTTTATTGAAGGCGCAAATGAAATAGACTTGGTGAGATCTGGGCTTGATGACATGATGAGAGAGGCTTATCAAAAAGTCAGACAAAGCATGATTGAAAATAAAATCCCCAACCTGCGAACCGCTGCATACAAAGTAGCATTAGATAGAATTGCTATAAGCTACGATACGATTGGGCTCTAAAATCTAGGGAAAAATATTCCCGTTTTGCTTTCTCGGATCCCATAATTCGTATTTTTGCATAGCTAGTATAAACAAATTGTCCTGCTCAAAATAATCTAACAATCCAATTACTTTGTTAAATTGCTGAGCATTAAACCATTCAGGATTAGCGATCTTACACTGACGAATAAATGGAAGGATTGAAATATCTAAAAGGCTGACTTGAAGTCCAAAAACCCATGGGTCTGGATTAATTTTTGCATCCAAGTTTTCAAGAATAATTTTACATTCCTCTTGATGCTCGCTAGGATCTGCGCCATATCGAGATGAATATTTATACCTATCAAGATGATGTTTAAATTTGGTATCAAATAAATGAACCAGCTCCATATATAAGGTTTTCTCAGTTTTAGAAAAAATGTGCACATTATCAAGATTAGAGACCATGGCCCAAGAAATAATATCTAAACTTTCATCTAAAACTTTATCAGGAAGTTGTAAAACAGGGACAGTGCCTTTGGGAGAAATTTCTAGCATATGATCAGGTTTATTTTTAAGTAGAATCTCTCTTAGCTCACATTGTTTTGAGGCCAAAATTAATGCCATGCGTGCTCGCATGGCATATGGACATCTTCTAAAACTATAAAGTATTGGCAAATTCATTTTTTGCTTGATTCTAAGGTCACTCCTATATGTTTTTCATTTCTTAATTTCGCTAAATCAACTTGCTTTTGTCGATCAGCGTAACGTTTCTTTTGAGCAGGAGTTTTTTCTTTACAGCAATTTGGGCAACTCACTCCCTTTTCATACTCTCTCGTTAATTTATCTCCATCTGTTATAGGCATCCTACAACCATGACACATATCGTAAGATCCAACTTCTAAATTATGGTTCAGCGCAACTCGATCATCGAAAACAAAACATTCACCACTCCACATTGAATCTTTTTCATCTACCTTCTCTAGGTAATTTAAAATACCACCTTGAAGATGATAGATATTTTTAAACCCATTGGCTCTCATTAAAGAAGATGCTTTTTCACAGCGAATGCCACCTGTGCAAAACATTGCTACTTTTTTATCTTTATCCAAATCAGAAGATTCGAGCCAATCAGGAAATTCTCTAAAATTCGTGGTCTCAGGTTGAATAGATTCCTTGAAAGTTCCAATAGAAAATTCATAAGTATTTCTTGTATCCAAAACTAAAACATCATCCTGTGAAATTAAATCATTCCAGTCTTCAGGCTGCACATATTCACCAACAACTTTGACAGGATCTGCAAGCTCATTCCCTATGCTAACAATTTCATTTTTTAATTTAACCTTAAGACGGGGAAATGGATCTTCTTCACTGTAAGAAATTTTATAGTTATGCTGCTCAAAAAGATTCTTAGATTTCAGAAAGTCTTTGAATCTATCAATACTTGGCTCTCTGCCTGCAACTGTTCCATTGATTCCTTCATGAGCTATAAGAACGGTTCCCTTGATATCCTCATTTATTAAAAAGCTAACAAACATTTCTTGAAGCTCTTCTATATTTGATAGATCTGCAAAAGAATAAAAAGCCGCTATCTTAAAAAATTTCATATTAATTCACTTGATTAGGTATATATTCTTAAAAATTCTCTTCTCTTAATGAAAAAGAAAATAAAAAATAGAATTTACACATTCATCATAAGTTTATTCATATTTTACTATATGTTCGGTCGATACATTTAGTTCTAGGGAGAGGTTTGTGTTTGGCTGTCATGGAATAAGAAATGGCGCGCCTGAAGAGATTCGAACTCCTGACCCACGGTTTAGAAAACCGTTGCTCTATCCAGCTGAGCTACAGGCGCACTGGTCGGGGTAGTAAGATTCGAACTTACGACCACTCGCTCCCAAAGCGAGTGCGCTACCAGACTGCGCTATACCCCGAGACGAGTGATCTTAAAGTTTTAAGGTTAAATAATCAATCTCCATTGCATAAAAATTTAATGATGGGAAAATGCTTTCATGTCATCAAAAATTTTAGACGGAAAAGCTCTTGCTCAATTAGCTGAAGAGGATATTAAATCTCATGTTTCCACATTAAAGGAAAATGGCATTACTCCAACATTAGCAACAATTTTAGTGGGGGTGGATCCTGCCTCAGCCACCTATGTAAAAATGAAACAAAATGCTTGTGCCAGGCTTGGCATGGATTCAATAGCAGTTGAGTTAAGTAAAGAGACTACTACCGAAGAGTTGTTAGAAGCTATAGAAAAACTGAACGACGATATCAATGTTCATGGCATCTTGTTGCAACACCCTGTGCCATCTCAAATCAATGAGCGCAAATGTTTTGATGCCATTGATGTGACAAAAGATGTTGATGGAGTGACTTGCACAGGATTTGGCCAAATGACCATGGGAGAAGAAGCATTTGGTTCTTGCACTCCAGCTGGAATAATGCGAATCCTTGAGCATTATAAAATTGAAATTTCTGGTAAAAATGCGGTTGTTGTTGGTAGAAGTCCTATTCTCGGAAAACCAATGGCTATGATGTTATTGAATAAAAATGTGACCGTTACAATCTGCCACTCTAAGACAACCAATCTTCAAGAGCATATTAAAAATGCTGATATATTAGTTGGAGCGGTTGGAGTGCCTCGCCTTATTCAGAAAGAGTGGATTAAAAATGGAGCTGTTGTGATCGATGCTGGCTATCATCCTGCAGAAAAATGCGGGGACATTGATCTTCAAGACATTGACTCTATTGCTTCTGCCTACACTCCTGTTCCTGGGGGAGTTGGCCCTATGACGATTAATACTTTAATTCTTAATACGTTGTTGGCTGCTCAAAAACTAATTTAACATGTCCAGCCTTCCATTAATTGTTGGCTACGGTGGAATTAATGCAGCCGGAAGATCAGTTTTTGATTTCTCGCACCAAAGAATGTTATTCGAGAGCATTGATACAGACAAACAAACTGAGGTACTCAAAAGTCTTGGTCACCTCATGGGAACCAGCAATAAAGAAACAATCTTAGATAAAACTCTGCTAAGAACTATTGATGATGATTTTTTTGATCAGCATAACTTCAGATCTCCAAAATTACCTACCTTAGCTGGAGGGCAACTACCCTCTGGATTTAATCCTGCGAAAACCTACAATTCAAGACAACATCCCCGCAGCCTTGCAATGACTATTTTTGGTTTATCCGACGCAGTTATGAGCCTTGGTTTGCCATGGGAAGAAATTCTTTTAAAGGTGCCAAGACAAAAAATTTCATGCGTCTCAGGTTGCGCCGTTGCACAAGCAGATAAATATGGCATGGGGGGAATGTTTCAAGCACCCTTGGCAGACTCAAGAATCACAAGCAAGCATATGGCCATGTCACTTGGAGAAGGCAGTGCAGACTTTGGTCATGCATATGTATTAGGGAGCATGGGCTCTACTGGCAACTACACAGGTGCATGTGCAACTTTTCAGTACAATCTGAAGCTAGGAATTTCTATGATTCAATCAGGAGAGTCCTTGATTAGCATTGTGGGTGCAGCTGAGTCCGGAATTGTGCCTGAAATATATGAGGCATTTTCTGCTACCAAGGGTTTAGCAGAAGATAAAAATCTCATGAGGTTGCAAGAAAAACTTGGTGAAGACTTTGATGAACCAAATCATCGAAAAATTTGTAGACCCTTTGGTGAAAATATTGGAATGAGCTTAGGGGAATCTGCTCAATTCGTTGTCCTAATGGCAGATACTCTTGCTCTTGAGCTTGGCTTAAATATCCATGGAGCAGCGCTTTCTAGCCACATTCATGCAGATGGTCACAAAAAATCAATTTCTGGTCCTGGTGCTGGAAACTATCTAACGGTTGGAAAAGCTTTTAATGAAATTCAAAAACATTTTGGCGAAGATGCTTTGAATAAAACTTTTTTTCATGCGCATGGAACAAGCACCCCGCAAAATAGAGAAAGTGAATCTCATATTATCTCCAGCATATCAAAAGCCTTTGGTATTAAATCTTTACCAGTAACCGCTATTAAATCTTATCTGGGCCACTCTTTAGCAGCTGCAGGTGGCGATCAAATGATCAGCTCATTAGGGAGCTGGAGAAATAATTTGATTCCAGGCATAGCCTCTACACCAAAGCTTGCTGACAACGTCTATACCGAGAATGTAAATTTTTTATTGGAGAATTTAAAATTTGATGACAAGGATTTCGATTTTGCTGTTCTAAATGCAAAGGGTTTTGGTGGGAATAATGGAACCGCTTTGATTGCTTCT
Organism: uncultured SAR86 cluster bacterium; assembly: GCA_902511425.1. Taxonomy (GTDB): domain Bacteria; phylum Pseudomonadota; class Gammaproteobacteria; order Magnimaribacterales; family D2472; genus D2472. The sequence goes on along the minus strand of CABXFE010000012.1, from coordinate 3,118 downwards.
CCCTCTAAAACGATGCATCTGCTGCAATCAAAATATTCAAAAGATCAAATAAGCAAATATCATAAACAAAAAGAATCCATTGATGAGCAATTACTAGAAAATAAAAATAGAATTCTTAAAGGTGATCTTCAGTCTAGGTATATTTTTGGTAAAGATGTCATTGACGGTATAAATAATTTTGAGGTTGAGTCTCATCAAATTATAAATAAATTAAACAATGAAAAGTTTGATTTACAGTCCACTCTGCCTTACCAAGAATTTTTGAAAAATTAATCATATTTTTTGTGCCCAAAAAAAATGGTACATATAATTGCTGAAATCTAGCACAAAGGTTTAAGATATAATAAAGATACTAATATATCCGCGTAAGGAAGGAGAAAAGGTACATGTCATATGACAAAACAAAGACTGACCCTGCTTTAGGGCAAAAGGTACATCAATATTTAGTCTCAGCAGGAGTTGAAACTCCTGTTATTGATAATGGCTTGTCACGTAAAGAAAAAATTGAAAAGATTGAAAGTAATTTTGATGAAATTGTTTCAACATTGGGGCTTGATTTAAAAGATGACAGTCTTATGGATACGCCAAAACGCGTTGCTAAGATGTATGTCAATGAAATCTTTTGGGGGCTAGATTATGATGCATTTCCAAAAGCAACCGTGGTTGAAAACAAGATGAATTACAATGAAATGATCGTTGAAAGAGATATTTCTGTGCAATCCAATTGCGAACATCATTTTGTTGTCATTGACGGTCTGGCAACGGTTGCATACGTTCCTAAGAAAAATGTATTAGGTTTATCAAAAATTAACCGTATTGTTGAATACTTTGCTAAGAGACCTCAGATTCAAGAGCGCTTAACTGAGCAAATATATCATGCGCTGTCCTTTATCCTAGATACAGAAAATGTGGCGGTAATGGTTAATGCACAGCATTATTGCGTGAAGTCAAGAGGCGTAGAAGATACTGGTAGCTCAACAATTACAAGTAGATTAGGTGGAAGTTTTAAAGAACATCCTGAAGTCAGAGCAGAATTCTTATCTTTGCTTAAGATTTAGTTTCTTCTGGCTGCTCGTCGTCTGAATTAACCTCTTCAGATTCGCCCTCAACAACGTCAACCTCCTGATCAGATTTTGGCTCCTCGCTCTTATCGTTAAAAGGCCAAGGCTTAGCATCAGTATTAAAACTTAGGAAGTTTAAAGAGTCACTAAAAAAACCATGAAGCCAATTGTTAGCAGTCTGAAGCTGATTATTGATTTTAGAAGTAAATAAATAGAAGAAAAATTGAACTGCAGCAATAATTATCAGAATGCCGACCACACCATTGATTGCAAATGAATATATGACCATGAAGAAAAAGCGCTGCCATTTTGTTAAATCTAATAATTCATCTTTATTTATTTCATTCATAATTATTTTTCCTTCTTATAGGTAAATTCTACATCAACTTCATTGGGGTGATCGAGTAAATCCCTCATTAATTGATCGGAAGATGAGTCAGAATATAAAATTTTGTATAACGAATTTACAAGCGGCATGCTTACATTCATTTTATTGGCCTCATGATAAACAACTTCAAGTGTCCTGGCACCTTCAGCAACTTGCCCAACTTTCTCTTTTGCGTCTATCAAAGAAAAATCTTCTGCAATAAGCTCACCTAGCTGAAAGTTTCTTGATAACTTTGATGTGCAGGTTGCCATTAAATCACCCATGCCTGCTAAACCTAAAAATGTAATTGGATCTGCTCCCTTGGCTACTGCAAATCTACTCATCTCTGCCATACTCCTGGTAACAATGAATCCCAATGCATTTTCTCCAACTAATTTTGCATGAGCAATTCCACAGCAGATAGCATAAATATTTTTTAGGGCTCCAGCTAATTCAACACCTTGAGTATCATGGCTAGAGAAAACCTTAAATGTTTTTGAAGAGAGCATTGATTTAATCTCAATATTTATACTTTCATCTCCAGAGGCAATAACAGTTCCTGCAACTTTTTCTTCTGCTATTTCTTTAGCAAGATTGGGGCCACTGAGAGCTCCAATTTTGTTGCCTATTAAATGTCCCAGATGCTGTTTGATAATATCTGTCATAGTTCTGAAGGGTTCAGGCTTAATTCCCTTTGTGCAAGAGATCACGGTCACTGAGGAGCTAATCAATGGCTCTAAGCGCGATATCACTTCTTCAAATATAATGCTTGGCGTAGCGACTAAAATATATTGGGATCCCTTAACTACCGATGCTAGGTTGTCATCAGCAGTAATGTTATCTGATAGTTTTAATTCAGGATGATAAGTGGCGTTAGCTCCCTCAGAATTTATCCTCAAAGCCTGATCAGCATCACGAACCCATAAGCGAACTTCGTAGCCATTCGATGCTGCAATATTTGCTAAAACCGTGCCGAAGCTCCCACCACCGAGAACTGCAACATATTTCTTAGCTGTCATTTATCCTAAATATTTATCTAATTGTCGAAGGTATTTTGCAGGATCTTTAGGGGAACCACCTTCTGCAATAATTGCATAATCAAATAAAAATTCAGCAAAGTTGGAGAATTCTTTGCCAGACATATTGCCTAGTTTTTTAATAAGTTTATGTTTTAAGTTTACTTCAAAAACAGGCTTTGAATCTTCAAAAGTTTGACCGGAAGCTTCTAATATTCGCTTAAGCTGAGCTCCAGGCTCGTCTTTGGAAAGGACCAAGCATGCAGCTGAATCAACAAGACGTGAGCTAGCGATAACATCTGAAACTCTTGCAGCTAAAGATTTTTTCATCTTATCGATAATCTCCTGCTTCTCTTTTGTAACTCTAGGTTTCTTTGCACCCTCTTCTAATTCTTCCTTTGCAACATTGACTAATGTCTTACCTTTGAATTGCATTAAGGTGGACATAAGCCACTCATCAATTCTGTCAGTTAAGAGCAAGACTTCTGTTCCATTAGCTTTTAAGTGCTCAATATGAGGAGAGTTGGCAGCAGCTTCGTATGTATCGGCAATGGAATAATAAATTTTTTCTTCATCAGAATTCATTCGTTCAATGTATTGATCCATGGTGGTATCAACCTGATTTTCTTCAGATGCAGTGCTGGCAAACAAAAAGAGCTCAGCGATGGATTCGG
>CABXFE010000011.1 GCA_902511425.1 uncultured SAR86 cluster bacterium | reverse complement strand
ATTCTAAATACAAAAGGTTTGAGTACTAGCGTAGGAGATGAAGGTGGTTTTGCTCCAAACCTTCAATCTAATCAAGAGGCCATTGAGCTTATTATTCAGGCTATACAAAATAATAACCTCACTGAGGGCAAGGATGTAGGAATTGCATTAGATTGCGCCGCATCAGAATTTTATAAAAATGGTACATATAATCTTGCCGGAGAATCTATAGAGCTAAATTCGAGTGAGTTCACAAACTATCTCTCTGAGTTAACTCATAAATATCCTATTCTATCTATAGAAGATGGTATGGATGAGAGTGATTTTGAGGGATGGAAAAATCTTACCAAGGCTTTAGGAGATAAGTGTCAATTGGTGGGAGATGATCTATTTGTCACCAACGTAGTGGAGCTGCAAAGAGGGATTGATGACACCTTAGCAAACTCAATTTTAATCAAATTTAATCAAATTGGAACCATTACAGAAACCATGAAAACCATTTATCTGGGTAACAAGAATGGATTTAAGTCGATAATTTCACATAGATCAGGAGAAACAGAAGATAGCACCATCGCAGATCTTTGCGTTGGCTTGGGAACTGGCCAAATTAAAACAGGCGCACCTTGCAGATCTGACAGAGTAGCAAAATACAATAGATTGTTGTGGATTGAAGCTGAGCAGCCTGACTTAACTTTTGCCAGAAATGTCATTGGTTAAACTTTTAAATTTGCTTGTTCTTTTTCTTATTCTTGCAGCTTTATATAATCTTTTTTTTGGTATTGATAGCAAAAGAAGTTTTTTGGCTCTTCAGAATGAAAATCAAGAACTGTTAGAGAAAAATAATGCTCTTTCAAATGCAAATGATCTTTTGGAGACAGACATTTTAAGCGCACAAAAAAATGATGCTCATGCTGAAAAGTTTGCTAGAGAAGAATTAAACTTAATATATAAAGATGAGGATTTCCTCAGATTCAAGGAAGTTAAATCCAATGAGCCCCAAGAATAACATAACAGTTATTATTCCTGCTGCAGGAAACAGCAGTCGTTTTGGCGGCTCAATACCTAAGCAATTTTTGAGCTTGGGAGAAGAGACTGTTTTAGAAAAATCTGTTAATTTTTTTCTAGAAATTTCTAGCATTAAAGAAGTTATAGTTGCCATCAATCCAAATGAGCATTTGATTAAATCACAATCTTTTTATAACGATGCTAGAGTAAGATTTGTTGAAGGAGGCAGCACAAGAAGTGAATCTGTATTAAATGCCTTAGTAGAAGTTGATCAAAGCATAGAGATCATTGTTATTCATGATGCTGCAAGACCATGGTTAAGAAGAAGTCATTTCGAAGATCTCTTGCATCAACTTAACAATGATCAATCTGTTGCTGGAATTTTTCCTGTAATTCCTGCAACTGACTCGCTGCGCATGAAAAAGGGTAAGGATCTAATTCCAGTTGAACGTGAGCAATTTTTGCATGTGCAAACCCCTCAGATCTTTTACTATGAATCTTTAAAAGAAGCATTTAACAATCTGAAAAAAGAAAATCTCCACATGAGTGATGAGTCTCAGGTAATGGAGCATGCAGGTTTTAAATTATTAGCTGCACCTGGAGAAAGATCAAATATTAAAATTACTTTCAGTGATGATATAGCTAATTTTGCAGGAAGAGATTTTCGCATTGGAAGAGGGATAGATTTTCATCAATTTCAACCAGGAGATGGCCTAACCTTAGGGAATGTTTTTATAGATTGCGAACTTTCCATTGTTGCTCACTCAGATGGAGATATTATTTTGCATGCTATTTCTGATGCTTTATTGGGTGCAGCAGGCTTAAGAGATATTGGATACTATTTTCCTGACAGCGATCCAAAAAATAAAAATTTGAGCAGTTTAATAATTATCGAAAGATCATTAGATTTATTAAAAGACAATGGTTTATGGCCGAGGAATATTGATTTTGTGGTTGTGTGTGAAAATCCAAAAATTGGACCTTATGTTAATCAAATAAAAAAATCTCTTTCAGCAATCTTAAAGATCGAAGAAAGTTTTATTGGAGTGAAGGCTACTACTACTGAAAAGATGGGAGTGATTGGTGATGGTAATGGAATAGCTGTATATGCAATTGCTTCTTTGAGGAACAAAGAGTGAATATTTTGCTAACTAACGATGATGGTTATAAAGCATCTGGTATAAATGAGCTGTTTGATGCTTTAAGTACTGAGCATAAGGTTTTTTTAATTGCGCCACGAGAAAATTGCAGCGGCATGAGCGCAGCAATAAGCTTGCGTAAAGAAATAAAAGTTGAGGAAATCTCAAAAAATATTTTTTCGGTCTCAGGTACTCCTGCAGATTGCTCATATCTCGGATTGCTATCAGTTATTCCTGAGCCAATTGAAATGATTGTTTCAGGTATTAACTTAGGAGCAAATCTAGGAGAGGATGTTTTTTATTCTGGAACTGTTGGAGCTGCTATTGCTGGAAGAAGATTAAATTATGTTCCTGTTGCTTTTTCTGTGGCTGCTTTCAACCCAAAAAATTTAAAGTTTATTTCAGAGCAATCTCTTTTAATTACTAATCAGGTTTCTAAACTTCCGGCGGACCAAAATTTACTTGTAAATGTAAATTTTCCTGATTTACCATCTGCACAAATTGAAGGCATTCGAATCACCTCATTAGGCAAAAGAGGCACGCCGGATACTCCTGATATCATTAGAGAGAAAGATTCTTTTAAGTACTATAGTTTCGGACCCTCGGGCTCTCTTTTACCCGGTCAAGTTGGGACTGACATTCAGGCAATTGAACAAAATTATATTTCTATTTCAATACTTGATTACAATTTAACTGCAGATATTACTCGTTGGAGTCTTTACAAGGAGATTTTTAATTGTGAATAGCTCTGGCTTTACATTTACGAGAGTCAGAGATCAAATGATCCAACGCTTGCTTGAGATGGGTATATCAGATTTTCGTATTCTTGACGCTTTAAGCCAAGTCCCTAGACATATTTTTTTAGATCGAGCGCTGTGGAGTAGAGCATACGAAAACAGAGCTCTAACCATTGGGTATAAGCAAACAATTTCTCAACCTTATATCGTTGCCCGAATGACAGAGCATTTACTTTCTCATACCTCAAAAAGAGGAAAAGTCCTTAATCAAGTTCTTGAGATAGGATCTGGTTGCGGATATCAATCAGCCGTATTATCTCACTTCGCAAATGATGTCTATGCGGTTGAAAGGATCAAGCCCTTGGTTTCAAAATCACGCGAGAATTTAAGCGAGTTAAAAATTAGAAATGTTATTGTTAAACATGCAGATGGCTTTAATGGCTGGGAAGAAGATTTTAAATTCGATGGAATAATTTGTGCAGCTGCGCCAAGACAATATCCTGAAGAGTTGCTTGATTTATTAGAGGTTGGAGGAAAGCTTGTGATCCCCGTCGGACTTGAAGGAAAGCAAAAGCTTTTCGTTATAACTAAACAGACTGAGACCGAGTATGAAGAAGTAGTTCATGAAGAGGTTGCATTTGTACCGATGCTACCAGGAGTCTCCAATGGAGATGTTTAAAGATGAAAAATCAAATTAAATACTCCTTGGCTGGGTTTTGTATGGGGGTTGCAGAGCTTATTCCAGGCATTTCTGGTTCTACTATTGCTGTAATTTTTAAGATTTATCCAAACTTAATGCAAATATTAAGTCAGTTAAAATTAAAAAATTTAACCTTAAATACTCGATCTCTTTCAGAAATATTTCAACTGAAACTTTCATTGCCTTTGATATTTTCCATGATGATCGCAGTCATTCTCTGCTCCAGAGTTATTAACTACCTTTTAACGAATTATGAAGAATTATTTTTATCTTCCTTGGGTTTTTTAATGATTTTTTTGTCTGCATTTATCATTAAATTTTTTAAAGATATATTTGATGATAACAAATTAATCATGTTTTTATTTTTTGGGGTAGGCATTGGATTTGGCATACAAGAGTTAAGCATAAGCTCTGATAATATATCCGCGCTTTATATATTTCTGTGTGGAATGCTAGCCTTTTCATTTTTTTTAATACCAGGTATTTCAGGCAGTGCTATGTTAGTTGTGTTAGGGGTTTATGGCCCTATTATTCAAGCTATCGCAACACTTAATTTCAATCTATTATTCCCGTTTGCATTAGGTTGTTTCATCTCTCTTTTGGTTTTGCCTAAAGCATTATTATCAATCTATTCTTCTCATGAGCTTAATTTAATGCATATTTTTTCAGGCCTCATACTTTCATCAGGCATTTTTTTACTATGATTATACTGAATAAAAGAATATTCATTGTTTTAATTGTAATAACCTCAAGCTGTTCTAGTGTGGATTCTTTCAGGCAGGCCTATAAAAATTTTTTACCTTCTTCTGATGAATCATATATTGTTCAGCCAGGCGATTCTATTTGGTCTATTGCAATAAAGTTCAATGTAGATACAGATCATTTAATTAAAAATAATTTCTTGGAGGACCCTTATATAATTTATCCAAACCAAAAATTAACTATTTCAAATAGCAAAGAAAAAAATCTCGCTTTTCAGGAAATCAACACTATAAAATGGCACCATCCCTTAGGAGATAGGTCACAAGCAGCTGTTAAAGATAATTTATGGTTAGTTTTTAGGAAACCTAAGGGTACGCCTATACACTCAATTCATAGTGGCAAGGTGGTGGTTTCTGGGCCAGATATCCCGGGTTATGGCAATCTTGTAATGATTTCTCACCCAGATGGATATTTGAGCTTATATGCTCATTGTGAAAAGATTCTCGTCCAGACAGGTGATTTTGTAGATAAGGGCTCAATGATTGCTCAACTAGGGAATTCTGAGGCAGCTTATCCAATGCTAAAATTTCAGTTAAGGAAAAATGGCAAACCATTGCAGGCGGAAAAGGTTAGATTATTTTTTTAAGAAACTACTACTAGATATTAATTTTTGTAAATAATTACTTTTTATTTTCGTGCTCAGTAAAATCACATGTCATCTTAGCTTCTACTTCTCCCTCAACTTTTAAATTTACCTTAGCTCTTCCTTTCATGGTTCCATTCACTTCGCATTTTTCTATGCTGTCTTGAACAATTAAACGGACAATTTTTTCAAGCTCCTCAACAGTGAGATCAGCAACCTTGGTCGAATCTATTTTGGCATTTGCAAGCGCTAGGTTTGTTAACAAAATTGGGAGGATAAGAATTAATTTCATATGTAGTATTTTAAGGTTATGCCCTCAAGATCATAGGGGGGAAATCTTGAGGGCAAGTTTTCTAGTTAAAGTTATAGGATAAATTAACTTGAAAATTATTTGATGTTGAATCAAATTGGTTGGAGTAATTAGCAAAACTATTACCAAAATAGTCTTTTTCACCAAATGAAATATTAAATTTTGATTCATTTGATCTTTCTACGTAGCTGAAATCAGTGCTTTCTTCACTTTCACTGTTATCTCTACTTAGGTAATAAATAACAGCGCCAACTGCTATCAGAGCAGCTGCGTTTCCTGAACCACTACCATATCCACCGCCGCCACTGCTACTTCCACTTGAACCTTCGCCACTATGATAAGAGGCAAACGATAATGGAGAGATTAATATGCAAGATAACATAGCTAAATGTTTCATATGTATTCCTCGATATATATTTATATTGTGCTGGGCGTCTCAGGTATGTAAGTGGAAATTGTGCCCAATTTTCACAAGACCAAAGCAAGGCAACGTCTATGTAGTACATTAGCTATTACGATGTAATATTTGTCAACACATTTAAAAAATGCTTTTAAACAAGTACTCATAGGCTTTATTTATTGTAGTTATACTACAAATTATAAAAGCTACTCTTGTTATTTGAGTTAACTGAACAATCTATTTTTCTAACAGGTGTTTTTTATCTTTTATATTTGCGTATTCTTCTGCCTCAGGAAGCTGATCTTTTTCTTCAGTAATATTTGGCCAAATTTCACTTAATTCAGCATTAATTTCAATAAATTCTATTTGATCTGCAGGAAGCTCATCTTCAGAAAAAATTGCGTCTACAGGACATTCTGGTTCGCATAAGGCGCAGTCAATACATTCTTCAGGATGGATGACCAAAAAGTTTGGGCCTTCGTAAAAACAATCAACTGGGCAGACTTCAACGCAGTCAGTATGCTTACACTTTATACATGATTCTGTAACTATAAATGCCATTGTTTTTGATGGAAGGTTAGATTACAAAAGATTTTAACAATGAGTAATGAACAAGTCAGCATGAATTTGATAATATTTAATTTACTTTTACTAAAATTATAATATACTGTACAAACATACAGTAAAGGAGTTCATTATGTCAGACAAAGATAAAAACCTAAGTGAAGCTTTATCACAAATAGAGAAGCAATTTGGTAAAGGTACCGTTATGAAAATGGGAGACAGGGAGATAGTAGATATCCCGTCTGTTTCAACAGGTTCAATCGGTTTAGATATTGCACTAGGTATTGGAGGCCTCCCAAAGGGAAGAGTGGTTGAAATTTTTGGTCCCGAATCATCTGGAAAAACAACTTTAACACTCCAAGCGATTGCTGAATGTCAAAAAGCTGGTGGTACCGCAGCATTTATAGATGCTGAGCATGCACTAGATCCAAATTATGCTGAAAAACTAGGCGTGAATGTGGATGAGCTATTGCTGTCACAGCCCGATACTGGAGAGCAAGCATTGGAAGTGACAGATATGCTGGTTAAATCAGGTAGTGTAGATTTAATTGTTGTAGATTCTGTAGCAGCGCTGACGCCTCGAGCAGAAATTGAAGGTGACATGGGTGATCACCATGTAGGATTACAAGCACGATTGATGTCACAAGCCTTAAGAAAAATTACAGGAAATATTCAACGATCCAATGCCATGGTTATTTTTATCAACCAAATCAGGATGAAGATTGGTGTTATGTTCGGTAACCCTGAAACTACTACGGGTGGTAACGCACTCAAGTTTTATTCTTCAGTTCGTTTAGATATAAGAAGAATCGGAGCTGTTAAAGAGGGTGAAGAAGTTGTTGGTAATGAGACAAGGGTCAAGGTTGTTAAGAACAAAGTTTCTCCACCCTTCAAGCAAGCTGAATTCCAGATCATGTATGGCGAAGGCATCAATACAGAAGGTGAGATTTTAGAGCTTGGTCAAAAACTTGAATTAGTTGAAAAATCTGGATCCTGGTACAGCCATAACGGAGAAAAGATTGGTCAAGGAAAAGTCAATGCAAGTAAGTTTCTAAAAGAAAATACTAAAATCAGAGACAGTTTGGTCAAAGAGATCAGGAAGGCATATATACCTTCTGTCAAAAAAGCTGCTAAGAAATAATTATCCCTAAACTTGTTATGCAAGCTTAAAATTGATTAAGATACTCTCAATATAGGAGAGAGTTATGTCAAATAATGCATATATAGTTTCAGCTGTTCGCACAGCTGGTGGGAAGAAAAATGGAAGCCTAAGCCTATGGCATCCAGCAGATCTTGGTGCAAAAGTTCTAGATGAGTTAGTACATCAGTCAGGCATTAATCCTGAATTAATTGATGATGTTATATTTGGTTGCGTTGACCAAGTTGGAGCACAATCAGGTAATGTAGCTAGAAATGCAATCCTTGCCTCAAGTCTTCCCGAATCAGTGCCTGGTACTTCTGTTGATCGTCAATGTGGGTCCTCTCAACAGGCTATTCATTTTGCAATTCAAGCAGTTATGTCTGGTACACAAGATGTTGTGATTGGGGGAGGGGTAGAGGTAATGTCTATGGTCCCCATTGGTGCGAGTATCAAAGATGGATATGAGGCAGGTCATGGACTTCCATTTGATTCCGATGGAATGAAAGAAAGGTATCCAGGAATTTTCTTTTCTCAATTCACTGGAGCAGAGTTAATGGCAGATAAATGGAATTTATCAAGGGAAGATCTTGATAAATTTGCATTAAGTAGTCACCAAAAAGCCGCTGCAGCAGTTGAGGGTAAGTACTTTGATAGAGAGATTCTTCCTGTTCAAGCTAAAAATGCAGAAGGCAAAACCGATATGGTGCTTAATGATGAGGGCATAAGATATGATGCAAGTCTTGAAGCTCTTTCAGGTCTTAATCCAGTGACTGAGGGTGGAGTCATCACTGCTGGTAATGCTAGCCAAATAACAGATGGTGCCGCTGCACTTATGATTTGTAATGACGAGGGCCTTAAAAAAGTAAAAGCAGACCCAAGAGCAAGGATTGTTGGAATAAGTGTTGTAGGCGATGATCCAATTATGATGCTAGGAGGTCCAATACCGGCTTCTCATAAAGTTTTAAAAGCTAGCAATCTAAATATTAATGATATTGATCTTTATGAAGTAAATGAGGCTTTTGCTCCTGTTCCATTGTCTTGGGCTATTGAGCTAAAAGCTGATATCTCAAAATTAAATGTAAACGGAGGAGCAATGGCTTTGGGACATCCTTTAGGTGCTACGGGAGCTAAACTTATGACAACATTGCTTCATGAACTCGAAAGAACAAATGGTAGGTATGGTTTGCAAGCGATCTGTGAGGGTGGCGGAACTGCTAATGCAACAATTATTGAGAGGATCTAATTAGCTTAGCTATTTTTGTAGTGATCAAAAATAGCTGCAATATCCTCAACTTTTCCAATAGAGCTTTGACCATCTCTGTGTTTTAGCTCTATTTCACCATTTTGAAGATATTGTTTACCAATAATAACATTGATTGGAACACCAATTAACTCAGCATCTTTCATTTTAGTTCCATAGCCATCTTTTCTGTCATCGAGCATAACCTCGTAACCCATGGATGATAATTTGCTGTATAAATCTGTTGAAGCTTTTGCTATTTTTTCATCTTTATCAAAACCCATAGCAATAATATTTACCTCGAATGGAGTCATTGCCTCTGGCCAAATAATTCCTTTATCATCGTTGTTTTGTTCTATTGCAGCAGCAACTAACCTAGATACCCCTATCCCATAACAACCCATATAAAGGTTCTGTGCCTTACCTTCATTATCAAGAACATTAGCTTTCATAGCATCTGTATATACCTTTCCGAGTTGAAAAATATGACCAACCTCAATTCCTTTTTTGATTTCAATAATGCCTTCACCGTCTGGCGATGGTTTTCCTTGAAGAGACTCTATATCTTCTCCCTCCTCTAGTAACAGCTCAGTATTAATAGCAAAATCAGATGAGTCACTTATTGCAATAGTATCTTCTCCATTTTCAGCTAGAACATGAAATTCTTCAGAAGTATCGCCACCAATGGCTCCTGAATCTGCTTTAACAATTTTAAATTGTAAGCCCAATCTGTCTAGAATCTTTTTGTAGGCCTCTTTCATCAAAACATATGATTCATTTAATGAGTCTTCATCTAGATTAAAGCTATAGGAGTCCTTCATAAGAAACTCTCTTCCTCTCATAACACCATATCTTGGTCTAACCTCATCTCTAAACTTAGTTTGAATTTGATATAGGTTTAGGGGTAATTCTTTATAGCTTTTAACATTATTTCTAATTAAATCTGTTATCACTTCTTCGTGTGTAGGTCCAAGGCAAAAATCTCTTTCATGCCTATCTTGAATTCGTAGTAGCTCAGGACCCATTTTCTCCCACCTTTGAGTCTCTTCCCATAATTCTTTTGGTTGAACCATCGGCATGAGAACCTCTTGAGCGCCAGATGCATCCATTTCTTCTCGAACAATATTTTCAACCTTTCTTAATACCTTCAATCCAATTGGTAGCCATGTGTATATCCCCGATGTAACTCTTCTTATCATTCCGGATCTAAGCATCAGTTGATGACTAATAACTTCTGCATCTTGAGGAGTATCTTTTAAAGTTGGCAAAAAAATCTTGGACCAAAACATTTTTTATATTTGAATTTTCATTTAGTTTATAATTCTATATTTTTTTTAGAGACTTATGCCGATTTATGAATATAAATGCTTAAAATGTAAGCATCAGTTCGAAGTTATTCAGAAATTTTCAGACAATCCTGTTGAAAATTGTCCTGAGTGTAATGAAAACTCAGTACAAAAATTAGTTTCTGCTCCTTCTTTTAGATTGAAGGGAGGGGGTTGGTATGAAACTGATTTCAAAACTGGCTCTAAAAAGAATATAGTAGACACTAAGGATGAAAAACCTAAAAAGCCCAAAGAACAAACTAAAACTACTGAAAAACCTAAAAGTAAAAGTTCAGATAAAAAAACTTAAATAAGAGAGATAAAAATGCGTTCACATTATTGCGGAGATATTAATACCTCAGACATTGATTGCAATATTGAGATTTCTGGATGGGTGCACAAACGAAGAGATCATGGCGGCGTAATTTTTTTAGATATTCGTGATTTACGTGGAATAGTCCAAGTTGTTTTTAACCCAGATTTAAAAGAAATTTTTGATACCGCAGATTCATGCAGAAGTGAGTATGTGGTTAACATAAAAGGATTGGTTAGAAAGAGAATTGAGGGAGCCATAAATCCAAAAATGGCTACAGGAGAGATTGAAATTGAAGCAAGCAGTTTAAAAATTTTTAGTTCAGCTGATACTCCTAAATTTCCGCTTGATGACTATCAAGATGTAAATGAGGATGTAAGGCTTAAACATAGATTTTTAGATTTAAGGCGTCCTGATGTCAACCAAAGGTTGATCAAGAGATCTCAGATCACATCAAAGATAAGATCTATTTTAGAAAATAACAGCTTTCATGAAATAGAGACTCCAATATTGACCAGAGCCACGCCTGAGGGAGCAAGAGATTATTTAGTTCCTAGCAGAGTGCATCCGGGCGAGTTTTTTGCATTGCCTCAATCTCCTCAGCTATTCAAACAGTTGCTAATGATTGGTGGGTTGGATAAATATTATCAGATTGCTAAATGTTTCAGGGATGAAGATTTGCGTGCAGACAGGCAGCCTGAATTTACTCAGGTTGATATTGAAGCTTCATTTGTTTCTACTGAAGAAATAATAGAGCTCGGAGAGGATTTGGTCACATCTTTACTATCTGAATTTACAGACTATAAAAAAGCAGAAGTGCCAAGAATTACATACAAAGAATCTATTGAAAAATATGGATGTGATAAGCCTGATTTAAGAATCCCTCTTGAGCTTATTGATATTTCCGAACTAGTGAAAGATGAAGAGTTTAAGGTATTTTCTGGTCCTGCAAATGATCCTGCTTCAAGGGTTGTAGCATTGAAGATTCCAGAGGCTGCATCTATGACAAGAAAAAAAATTGATGAGTATACTGATTATGTAGGTAAGTTGGGCGCTAAAGGTCTTGCATACATAAAAGTTGTAGACCTTGATCAAGAAAATGGACTGCAATCACCAATACTAAAATTCTTTCAACAAGATACAATCGACTCCATTCTTTCCTCATTGAATGTTCAAAATAATGACATTATATTTTTTGGAGCTGGAAAAGCAGATGTTGTAAATCTGTCAATGAGTTCGTTAATTAAAAGACTTGGTGAAGATTTAAATTTAATGAACTCTGCATGGGCGCCATGTTGGATAGTAGATTTTCCAATGTTTGAAAGAAATAAAGAAAATAACCTTACATCTTTGCATCACCCATTTACTATGCCTGCAGTAACTATAGATGAATTAAAAAAAGATCCAGATAACTCATTAGCCTGCGCATATGACTTTGTTTTAAATGGTTATGAGCTTGGAGGCGGCTCTTTAAGAGTGTATGAGCCCTCAATGCAAAAGGAAATATTTTCTATACTAGGTATTTCCTCTGATGAAGCTAAAGAAAAATTTGGTTTTCTTTTGTCTGCATTATCATCTGGATGTCCACCTCATGGGGGTATTGCATTTGGTTTAGATAGAATTGTTATGTTGTTATCAGATACGAGTAACATTCGTGATGTTATTGCTTTTCCTAAAACCCAAAGCGCATCATGCTTGCTGACTTATGCACCTGGCATAGTTTCTGATGATCAGCTTGATGAGCTAAACATAAAGTCAACTTTTGAGCCGGAGCAATAGATGGCTGGACATTCCAAATGGGCAAACATAAAGCATCGAAAAGCAAGACAGGATGCATCTCGAGGTAAAGTCTGGACCAAAGTGATTAGGGAGATTACGGTTGCTGCGAAAGGGGGTCCAGATCCAAGTGATAATCCTAGATTGCGGCTAGCTTTGGATAAAGCCAATGCTGCAAATATGCCCAAAGATACAATCAAGCGAGCAATTCAAAAGGGCTCTGGGACAGGCGAAATGGGTGTGATTGAAGAGCTAACTTTTGAAGGCTATGGTCCCAATGGTGTTGCTATTCTAGTTGAGACGATGACGGATAATAGAAATAGAACAGTCGCAGATGTTCGTCATGCATTTTCAAAATTTGGTGGCAATATGGGTACGGATGGATCAGTTGCTTACCTTTTCAATAAGCTTGGAATTGTTCAAGTGGATCTATCTCATGACGAAGATCAAATCATGGAGATTGCATTGGATGCTGGTGCAGATGATTTTACCGTGACAGAAGATTATTTTGAAATTATTTCTACTCCAGCAAATTTATCTGCTATTACTGAAGCATTGAAGAAAAATAATATCGAAACATTGTTAGCTGAAAATACAATGAGAGCAGATACACTTGTTAATCTGGATCAAGAAGCTTCTGAGAAAGTTCTAAAAATTATGAATTTCATGGATGATCTGGACGATGTGCAAGAGGTCCATACAAATGCTGAATTCCCTGAAGATTTTGTTGAAAAGGAGTAATTTTGGCGATTAACTCAAGAACTAAAGGGGCTAATTTTGAAAGAGAAATTGGCAATCTTTTGGTAGAGCAGCTTGGTTTAACACAGCCTGTTAAGAGGATTCTAGAGCAAACAAGAACAAAAGAACTGCCTGATTTAAAATTAGGAAGATGGTGTTTGGAATGTAAAAGATATGGTGATGGCTCAGAACCTTCTCAAGATTGGTGGGATCAGGTACTGGCAGCCACTGGAGAAGGAGAGTTTCCAGCTCTTATTTATAAATTTAATCGTCGGCCAATTAAGGTTCGCATTCTGGCAGGTACCTTAGTTCCAGAGCTTGATTTCTCTCCTATGACAGTTGATTTGATGTGGGAGGATTTTGTTGAAATTCTTCGTTATCTTTTTCAAGTGGATATTGAGCAACATGAATCCTCGTTTCAAGTTTAAAGATTTTCATTGCAAGGTTTATGTGGAAGACACCGATTTTCAGGGCGTTGTTTACCACGCTAATTATCTGAAGTATTTTGAAAGAGCTAGATCTCAGTTTCTAATAGACAATAACTTATCTCAAATAGATGCAATGTCTCAAGGCAATGAATCTTACGTAGTCAAATCTATCAATCTTTCATATCACCAACCGGCAGTACTAGAAGACGACTTAACAGTTACAACTGAAATTGAGCTTATTACCAAAGCTAGAACTAAATTTTTTCAATCTGTTTTGAATTCAAAAAATGATACACTCATTTGCATGGGAGAGGTAGAAGTTTGCTTTATCAATAATGATTCTGGCAAGCCTAAAGCATTCCCTTTAAGTTTTTTAAATTTATTGAAAAATTAATATGAATGAATTCTCAGTTATAGAATTATTTCTCCAAGCCAGTCTAATTGTCCAAGCGGTAATGGTTTTGTTGTTGTTGGTTTCAATTATTTCTTGGATAGTTATTTTTGAACGATATTTTAATTTAAATCGAATTAAAGAAGCTAATAGGTCGTTTGAAAAAGAATTCTGGTCAGGAAAAGATCTCAATGAGTTGTTTGAATCCATTAATGAAATTCCCAATGAAGAGTTGGTAGGTTCTTTAAGAGTTTTCAAACATGGCTTTGGAGAGTTTTTAAGGCTTAGTGAAGGTCAGCAGATCACAATTGAAGATCTTGAAAGTGTTAACAGAGCTATAAGAGTATCTTTAGCTAGAGAAGAGGAGTCTCTAATGCATCATCTTCCTTTTTTAGCCAACGTTGGATCGGTGAGCCCATATGTAGGACTCTTTGGAACTGTTTGGGGGATCATTAATTCTTTCCAGGGCCTTTCAGATGCCACGCAAGCAACAATCAATGCAGTTGCTCCTGGAATCTCAGAAGCATTAGTTGCCACTGCCTTGGGACTTTTTGCTGCAATTCCAGCTGTTGTTGCTTATAACAGGTTTGCATCAGATTCTGATACTCAGTTACAACAATCTTCTGTGTTTGGTGAGGAGCTAGCAAGCATACTTTATAGACAAACGGTTAAAGCAAAACTTTGATATATAGAATTGGTAAAAGAAAAAAACTAAATGCAGACATTAATGTAGTTCCATACATTGATGTGATGTTAGTTCTTTTAATTATTTTTATGGTTCTCTCTCCGTTATTGATCCAAGGCATCGAAGTCAATCTT
The DNA here is from genome assembly GCA_902511425.1 of uncultured SAR86 cluster bacterium. Lineage (GTDB taxonomy): Bacteria > Pseudomonadota > Gammaproteobacteria > Magnimaribacterales > D2472 > D2472. The sequence goes on along the minus strand of CABXFE010000011.1, from coordinate 20,598 downwards.
CCAAAAACTGATACAACCAAGATGTCAGTTTCAAGTGAACCACTTGTAATTTCAATTGATAGGAGGGGAGAGTACTTCATTAATCTGGGAGAAGAGCAGCTACCCATTTCACTAATGGAACTAAAAAATAAGGCAAAAATTATTTATCAAGCAAATCCAGATATCGAAATTGTCTTTAAAAGTGATGCAAACGTTCCGTTTGACTATGTTGCTAAGGGCATGGCAGGCATCCAAAGCTTAGGAATTCAAAAAATAGGAATAATTACATCTGGCTATGATAGCGAATTATAGGTATTTACATGCTTCATTGTTTTCATTCTGCATCCATGCCGCTATTTTTCTATATATTTATGGAACCTTTGATGGCAATACTTCTCAGAAAATACTGATATCAAAACCTTTGCAAATAGAGATAAAATTTGACTTGCCATCTCAAAAGACCAAGGAAATAGCTCCCCCCTCAACAAAGGCAATGAACAGCATACAGAAACAACCTACAGAAGATATTATTTATTCAAAAACTCAGAGTATTACTGAAAGTTTTCAAGATAGAGCATTGATAGAATCTAGTATAACCAATCTCTTAACTGAAGAGGCTGAGGTTGAGGTAAGTAAGGAGCAACAAGAAATTGCAATGTATGCGCAGAGAATTATTTCAACAATAGAAGATGCTTGGATGAAACCAAGAAATATACCTGAAAATTTAGTTGCAAATTTAAGACTAAAAATTCGTCCCTCTGGAAGAATTATAGGTGTTGATCTTATTAAAAGTAGTGGCAATATTCGATTTGATAACTCAGTTCTTCAAGCTGTGAGAAGAGTTGAGGCATTTAATTTTTTTAACTCAATTCCGAAAATCCTGTTTGAAAAAGAGTTTCAGGTTATATCAATTAGTTTTAACCCATCATGAAAAAAAATTCCTTACTTATTTTTTTGTTGCTAATCCCAATAATGAGTTATGGAGAGTTATTTCTAGAAATCACCAAGGGATCTGAAGACCCATATAAAGTTGCAATAATTCCCTTTGAAGGTAATACAAGGGTTTCAAAGCAGCTAAATAGTATCGTGAGAAATGACCTAATCCGAACTGGAGAATTTTCAATTCTGGATGAGGAATTATTGTTACCTGTCAAAATTTTAAATGACGAGCTGATATACAGTGATTGGAAGTTGCTAGGGATGGATTATTTGGTTACTGGCATAATTACTAAAGCTAATAATTCTTTAGACATTAATTATGAAATATATGATGTTCATAAAAAAAGAAAAGTTCGCAGCTCAAAGGTTTTTGGCATACCAAATCAAATCAGGCAACTTGGACATTACACCAGTGATGGGATTTATGAATCAATTACAGGAATTAAAGGTATCGCTGCTACCAGAATTTTGTATGTGAATGAGATAAAAGACTCTCAGCTAACTTCAACTTACAGACTCATGCTGGCTGATTCTGATGGAGCTAATGAAAAAATTTTATTATCAAGTTCTGAACCAATTATATCTCCATCATGGTCCCCAGATGGAAAAAGTGTGGCATATGTCTCATTTGAAACCGGCATGGCCAAAGTTTATATTCAAGAGATTGCATCTGGTAAAAGAGAAGCAGTGTTATCTAAAGAAACTCAGATTAGCTCACCTTCTTGGTCTCCAGATGGAAAATACCTCTCATTAACTCTTTACCAAGATGGAAATGCAGAAATTTATATTTTGCGGTTGCGCGATAGAGCTTTGACGAGAATGACCAATCAATTTGCAATTGACACCGAATCCTCTTGGTCTCCCAAGGGAAATAAGATTTTGTTCACAAGCGGTCGCTCTGGGTCACCTCAAATCTATGAATTAGATTTAAGGAAGTTAAACCCTAAAGCAAAACGCGTATCATTTGAGGGAACTTATAACGCTAAGGCCTCTTACCTTCCTAATGAGGAAGGAATTATTTTTGTTCATAGGTCCAATGATGGTTTATTTCATATTGCTCTAAAATACAAAAAAGAAAATTTTATAAGGGTTTTAACAGAAGCAAAGATGGATGAGTCGCCTAGTGTTGCTCCCAATGGTAATATGGTAATCTATGGTATTAGAGAAAAAAATCTAAGCATGCTTGCTGGCTTTAGTTTAAGTGGTGCAAAGTTTAAGTTACCTGCATCAATTGGGGAAGTTAGGGAGCCTGCCTGGTCAAATTTTTTAAGATAATTAAATTACATTGGAATAATTATTATGAATAAATCAATTAATATATTTTTTGCAGTTTCAATAATGCTTATATTCTCCGCATGTAGCTCTGTTCAAATTACTGAAGAAGCTGTTGCTGATCAAAGCGTTGCTGGAGTTTCCGTAACACAAAAATCTACAGCAACTCAGGCAGTTCTTGCGAACGCAGTTGTTTACTTCGAGTATGATCAGTTCAACCTAACCTCTAAATCAATCCAAGCATTGAAAGGCGTAGCTGAATTAATGAATAGAAATCAAAAAATTATCATTTCCATTGAAGGTCATGCGGATGAGAGAGGGACTAGGGAATATAACTTAGCTCTTGGTCAAAGGCGCGCTGAATCAGTTGCAAATTATTTAATCGCAAACGGAGTTAAAAGAAGCAGACTAATTACTAAAAGTTACGGAGAAGAAAGGCCTCTATCACTAGGTTCAAATGATATTGCATGGTCAAAAAATAGAAGGGTTGAAATAAAGTAGTTTTAGATTGAATGAAAATTTTCTTTCTTTTGCTTTTTTTAGCACCTCTTAATCTTGATTCTCAGGAAGTAGATGCCTCCGATATATTGTTCTTAAAGATACAGGAACTAGAAGGGGAGCTTGCCAGTTTGAGAAGCGAGCTTGAATCACAAGCTTACCTGATCGAAAAACTTTTAGAAGAGGAACGTATCCAAGTAGACAATGAGGCTCCAAAGGTTGCTGGTACTGACCCTGAAATAGAATCTTTTAGATTTGAGGGCATCAATGATAGCAAAAGTATTGATGAGGTTTATGATCAAGCAATCTCAGACTTGAATAATAAGGACTTTCAAGCTGCTAAATCATCTTTTAATTATTTAACTAATAATTTTAATGATGATGAAAAGATTCCTTTAAGTTTATTTTGGCTTGGAGAGATTTCATTATTAGAATCTAACCTCGAAGAGAGTGAAAATTTTTTTCAAAGATTAGCATCAGATTTTCCCGATCATTGGAGAACACCCTTAGCTCATAAAAAAATCGGTGACATTTTTATGATGTCGGGTGAACTTAGTGCTGCAAAAATCAAATATCAATATGTAGTTCAAACATTTCCTGATAAAACTGCATCTTCTTTAGCCTTGCAGTTATTAGAAAATATGGAATAATCACATCTTTTTTATGGAATCCTATTTTGGGTCGCTAGCTCAGCTGGTAGAGCAGTTCGCTTTTAACGAATTGGTCACAGGTTCGAATCCTGTGCGACCCACCATCTTTGATTAACTTAATGTCAGCATTAATTAGCTCTATAAAGAACTCTCTCAAGAAGCTGTCTCTTTCTTTTACTAAAGAATCTGGTCTTGCTAGTCTTTTCTTTTTTTTAGTGTTGTGTTCTTGGTATATCTTAAGACCTGTTAGAAATGAAATGGCTGTTCAGAATTCAGATATTCTGCCATATCTGCTAGGCGTTGGTGCATTTGTAATGTTGTTATTAAATCCAATTTATTCATGGCTAGCTTCACGAAGAAATTTAAAAGGAGTCTTAGTCGGATGCTATTCATTCTTTATTCTTAATTTATTGATATTTATTGTTTTATGGGAATTTTTTAATCTCACATCTGCTGTTTGGTTAAGTCAAATTTTTTATATTTGGTGTAATGTTTATTCTTTTTTTGTTGTGTCTATATTTTGGGTAGTAATTATTAATTTATTTCGCGGAGATGGTGCTGCGAATGTTTTTGGTGTCATTGCTGCAGGAGGATCATTGGGGGCTTTTCTTGGTTCAGAAATATCAAAACAGCTTGCTGCAACATTCAATGAATCAGGCATCATTTTTTTTACATTAATTTCAATAATTTTTTTGATGCTAGCTTTAGCTACCGGCCTTATATTACTTAAAAGGTTTGTATCCCAAGATGGTATAGACAAGGCTGCAGGTGGAACAAGTTTTGATGGTTTAAAAAATCTTATTTCCTCATCACAAATAAGATCAATAGGGCTATACATGTATTTGTGGACTGCAATGATGACCATTCATTGGGTTACCTCAATTGATATCGTAAATTCTTGGTCATCAGATGGTGGCAACAGAATAATTTTCTTTAGTAATATTGAACAAACGGTAACAATCCTTACTTTGTTCACACAATTTTTCTTGACCTCAGCAATTATAAGGTTTGCAGGCCCAAAAACTATTTTAATGTTCTATGGGTTTATATTTACTGGAGCGTTCATTGGCTATTACCTCAACCCATCCATTGGATACGTATTTTTTATAACTATTATTTTGAGGCTATTTGAATATGGTATTAATAAGCCAACAAGAGAAGTTGTTTTCAGTTACCTGAAAAGAACAGATAGATATAAATCCACAGTTATGGTTGATACATTCTTAGTCAGAATGGGAGATTTTTCAGGTAGCGGTTTTATACTTTTTTCAAAATCATTTGGACTAGCATTCTCGCAAGTACCATTGCTAGCAATACCATTTGCTGGATTTTTGGCAGCACTTGGATACAGGATTCCTCCTAAAGAAAAAATTATCTCTTAGAAACCTCTTCCTCTACCCAGTCTTTCTCTGGCAAGCTTTATCTTCGTCATAATAGTTTCTGAGGTTTGGAATGAATTGCCTGAAAGACTTAATGCAAATTGAAATTGATTCAGCGCATTATCAAAATCTCCAATCAATGTATAATATTCACCGCGACTAAGATGGTATCCAACAATATTTTTTCCAGCTCTTTGTACTTCAGATAATTCCATCCATAAGTTTGGATCACGATTTTTGGCAATCAAAAGGTCTCTTAAAATTTCTTCAGCCTGAATAAATTCTTTTTGGGAGCTTAATATTTTTGCTTTAACGATTGATGCGGGATAGTTTCCGGGAGAAATATTAAGCACTTGCTCAATATTATCCCAAGCCTCAATTATTTTTTGACCAGATAACAAAATTTCTGATTTAGTGATATTTAAAATTAAATTCTTAGGATATTTTTTTAACATCTCATTCAATATTTCTAAGGCCTTTTCAGTCTGCCCATTTGATTGAAGTGCTTTTATAAATGCATATTTATTCTCATTGGTTGACGTATCTATGTGCACTTTTTCAAAGTACCTAACTGCAGCTTGTGGGGATAGCGAGTTATATTTTACTTTTAATCTTCCTTTGATAAATTCAAAGTTGATAGTATTTTTTTTTCCGCCAGTAAAGTCTATTTGATCTGCAGCATTAAAAGCATCACTTACTCTTGAGGATGTAACAGGATGGGTTAATAAGAATTCGGGAGGATTATCTCCAGATAATTTTCTTACTTTAGCCATATTTTCAAACATTTGGCCCATGCCTGCGGGATCATACCCGGCAGCTATAAGATTATTAAAACCATATCTATCTGCCTCTCTTTCAAAAATTCGACTGTATCTTAGTTGCTGTTGCTGTAATGCAGCAGGACCTGCAATAAAAGCAGTTGGGTTATTTGAAATAATTGCTAATGCTATTGCGGACACCATAACCAAGGATGAAGCAAGATTTGTATCCTTTCCTCTCAAGACATTTCTTGCAAAATGCCTTTGACTTAAATGAGCTAGTTCATGACCCAAAACAGATGCTAGCTGAGCTTCATTTCCTGCATTTAAAAACAAACCACCATTTACCCCAATTACTCCTCCAGGAGCAGCAAATGCATTGAGTGATTTTTCGTCTATCAACACGATAGTAAACTGCCTATTCTTGACTTGAGAGGTTTCAGACAATTTATAAATAAGTAGCTCAGTATATTCTTGAATAATTGGGTCATTAATTAAAGGTGCTTGAGCATACACTTGCTCTAAAAAGCTTTGCCCCAATAATCTCTCTTGTTCAAGGGAAATTACCCCAGATACTCGATCCCCTAAATTTGGTAAATTCAGATCTTTCTCTTGTGCAAAGATAAGCTGAATTACAAATAAAAGAAGAAAAAAGAAGCGATGGATTAACATATGTTTATTATTTCAATTCCAGTGAACCTTACACTATTGATTGTTTTCAATTAACATATCATTTTTAAGACAAATTTAAATACAAAAAGTGCTTGAAGATATAAATAATTTATTCAAAAAAATTTTCTCTAACGAGGAAACTCTAGTATTTGCATTATTGCTGACTATAGGCTTTTTAATTATATTTTTCTTAGGCAATATTTTAACTCCTTTTTTAATGAGCTTAGTTTTTGCATATTTGCTTATAGGGATGCAGAAGCGTCTTGAATACTATGGCTTGAATAGCACAATTGCATTAATCGTTACTTATGGTTTTTTCTTGTTGATTGGTGTGGCATTAATGGTTTGGTTGGGCCCATTGGTTTATCAGCAGCTTCAGTCATTAATCTTAGAAATTCCCAAATGGGTCAATTCATTCATGGTATTTGTACAAAATGTACCTGATGATTATCCTGATCTAGTCTCTTCTGATCAAATTACAACATTCCTCCAAAGTTTGTCAGGTCAAATTACAGCAATTTCACAGGATTTTCTAAAAGCTTCGATTGCTGGAATTCAAAATACAGTCACCATAGCTATAAATTTAATCTTGCTTCCAATTCTTGTTTTCTTTTTTTTATTTGATAGGAATTCAATTATCTCAGGCTTTCTTAGTATCTTACCCAAAGAAAGGGCAATGCTTCAAAATGTTTGGGTTGAGATGGATGATCAGCTAAGTAATTATGCAAGAGGGAAGGCTATAGAAATTGTAATTGTTGGTCTAGCAGCAGCTATTGTTTTCATGTACTTTAATTTGCAATATATAGCTCTTTTATCGGTGTTGGTTGGATTCTCAGTCTTAATCCCTTTTTTAGGAGCTTTTATTGTAACTTTGCCAGTTGCCGCAGTAGGCTTGCTTCAGTTTGGAGTTAGTCTTGATTTTTGGGTCTTAATGGGGGCTTACTTAGTTTTACAAATCCTTGATGGATATTTGTTAGTTCCTTTGCTTTTTTCTGATGCAGTTAAACTGCATCCTGTTATTATTATGTTGGCAGTTTTTGTATTTGGGGCAATATTTGGTTTTTGGGGAGTATTTTTTGCAATACCAATAGCCACCTTGATAAAGGCAATTTGGAATTCGTGGCCTGAAAACCTATCAACTTAAACTATTCAACTAGCTCTTTAGTAGCATCAAGAACCTCTTGTACATGTCCTTTCACCTTTACTGACCTCCATTCCTTCAATACCTTTCCTTTTGCATTAATCAGAAACGTGCTTCGATCTACACCCATGTATTCTCTTCCATACATTGATTTTAATTTCATCACATCAAAAGCTTTGCATACTTTTTCGTCTGGATCAGATAAAAGCTCAAATGGGAAACTTTGTTTGGACTTAAAGTTTTCATGCGATTTAATTGATTCTCTAGATACTCCTAAGATCTCGGTATTTAATTTTTTAAACTTTTTGTAGCTATCTCTAAATTCTTGGCCCTCAGTCGTGCATCCGGGAGTGGAGTCTTTTGGATAAAAATAAATTACAACATTTTTATTCTTATAAGTTTCATTAGATACAATTTGATCACTCGTTGCATCAGCTTTAAACTTTGGGCAGTTTTTTCCTTCTAAATTTTTAGCCATCATTTCCTCAAAAAAAAGTGTATAGTTTTATTTTTTACTGAAAACATTCATGATGCAACCCCTCCAAGGCAGTTTCGTAGCTCTAGTCACTCCGATGTCAGCAAATGGAAGCTTGGATTTTGATGCTCTTCAAGGGTTGATAGAATGGCATGTTAAATCTGGAACCAATGGTATAGTTTCTGTTGGAACTACTGGGGAATCAGCAACAGTTAGTGTTCCAGAGCATCTTGAGATTATAGAAAAAACTATTGAATTTGTTGACGGAAGGCTGCCTGTAATTGCTGGCACTGGCGGTAACTCTACACTAGAAGCCATTGAGCTTACGCAAAAAGCTTCAGAACTTGGAGCTGATTATGCCCTATTAGTTACTCCTTACTACAATAAACCAAATCAAGAGGGTTTATTTCAGCATTTTATTAAAATTGCAGATTCGGTTGAGATTCCGCAGATTCTCTACAATGTTCCGTCACGCACAGCTTGTGATCTTAAGCCTGAAACTGTATTGAGGCTAGCTCATCATCAGAACATTGTTGGGATTAAAGAGGCGCTAGATAGTTCGGAAAGACTATCTGAACTTTTAAGAATATCTCAGTTTATTGGTGAGCAAAAAAACTTTTCAATTTTTTCAGGTGATGATCCTACATTTAATTCCTTTATGTTAAATGGAGGTCATGGTGTGATTTCTGTGGCTGCAAATGTTGTTCCAAAATATATTTCTCAGATTTGCTCTCTCAATTTATCCAATCAGTTTGATGATGCTAAAGAGTTAAATTTATTATTAAAAAATTTATATGAACTTTTGTTTATTGAATCTAATCCAATACCTGTTAAATGGATGCTAAATAAAATGGGAATGATGCATTCTGGTATCAGGCTTCCATTAATACCTTTTAATGAGGTTTTTCATGAGAAAACCATAAATGAGATGATAAAATTGAAGTTAATATGAAATATTTAAAAAAATCTTGTTTTTTAGCTTTGCTAGCTTCTATATCCTCTTGCTCATACATATCTGGGCCAGAGGGGCTCTTTCCTGAAACAAAAGATAAATTTTTTGAAGAAAAGCTGTCTGCTGATCTTGAGTTACCGTCTTCAGATATTGCAATTATAAAAGATGATCATTATCCACCAATTAGTGAGGGCATAGCTGCAGCTGAAATTCAAGATATTCCAGCACCAAGGCAAATATTTTCTTCAGGAGAATCAAATGAGGTGCAACTAAGGCGACTTGGGGAGCTGATGTGGGTTTATGTTGAAACCCTTCCATCTACCTCATGGCCAATTACCAAAAATTATTTTGAAGCCTCTGCAATGTCAATAATAGAGGCAGATCCTGATGCTGGAATTATGCTTATCAAATACTCTGATACCTTAAATCTCAAGATTACTATTGAGCATGGTATTAAGGAGGCTTCCACAGAGGTTTTCTTATCTGTTTATAACTCTAATGATGATATTTTAGCTAAACAGGATCCGAATTTTATTCAGCAGGAATTAGAAAAAATAGTACAATTTTTTGCAAGTTCAGCAGCTTCATTTTCCGGAACATCTCTTGCTGCCCAAAACTTAAATGATAGAAAGAAAGCTAAAATTTTTAATGTTAATGACCAAACTATTATTGAGCTGAGTCTTGGATTTGATAGAGCATGGTCAGCTGTTAGTAGAGCTTTGGAGGCAGGAAATATTACTTCCAATGATATTGATAGAGATCAAGGAGTTTTCCTAGTTAGTTACTCAGTAGAATCTGAAAGCAGCAGCTGGTTTTCTTTCTTAAATTTTAATAATGATGAAAACAACAATTCTCTATTGCTTGGAGAATCGGCTGAATTTAGAATATTGCTTGAATCGCAAAATGATAAAACAAACATATTTGTAGAGTCACTTGAAGGAAACAATGAGGAGGCCGATGCTCTTTTATCAAAAATAAACGAACTGCTAAGTTAAGGAATTATGGAAAAAATATCTCAAATAACTACCGGTAAAGCTAAATCTTTATATACCACGAATGAACCTGATCAATTAATTATGGAATTCAGGGATGATACCTCTGCTTTTGATGGAAAAAAAATGGAAGCTCTCGATAACAAAGGCAAAGTCAATAATCAATTCAATGCTTTTGTAATGGAGTTTTTGGCGTCAAAAGGCATAGAAACTCATTTTATTAAGCTTCTTTCTAATCATGAATCTCTGGTTCATAAACTAGACATGTTTCCAATTGAGTGTGTTGTTAGAAATAGAGCCACAGGATCACTTTGCAAAAGATTGGGAATCGAAGATGGATTGATCCTAGATCCGCCTCTCTTTGAGTTCTTTTTAAAAGATGATGATTTAGGGGACCCATTAATCAATGATCATCATATTGAGTCATTTGGTTGGGCGACTCAAGAAGATGCAGATGCGATGAGAGATTTAACTTTAAAAATTAATGACATTCTGGTTGAATTTTTTATGGAAGCTAATCTTATTTTAGTAGATTACAAATTAGAGTTTGGAAAATTTAACGACAAGATGCTTCTTGCAGACGAATTTACCCCAGATGGTTGTCGTTTGTGGGATAAAGATACATTAACAAAAATGGATAAAGATAGGTTTCGTCAAGATCTAGGAAATGTCATAGAAACATACGGAGAAGTAGGTGAGAGACTTGGAATGAAGATAAAACTTGACTAAATTAATCAGGTATTGATAATACCTGCATGAATTTCACAACCAAAAGTCGATATGCGGTTAATGCTCTAGCAGATTTAGAGTATCTATCGCATCATGAGACTCCAGTTTCACTAAAAGATATAGCGCATAGGCAAGATATAGATTTAACTTACCTTGAGCAATTATTTAGAAAACTAAGAATCGCAGGTATTGTTAAAAGTGTTCGCGGAAGAAATGGTGGATATGTTTATGCTTCTCATCCTCAAAAAGTAAGCATAAAAAATATTATGGATGCTGTTGAGGAAAACTTAGATGCAACGAACTGCTCAGGGACTTCTTCTTGTCATGCAGGTCAACAATGCAATTCTCATAAATTATGGGATGACTTAAATAGCGTAGTTGACGAATTTTTAAGTGATATTTCGATAACAGATCTTGTAGAAAAGCCAAGAGATCCCCATATACCTCTAAAGGAAATCAAATCATGAGTGGCGAAATCAATTTACCAATATATATGGACTATGCATCCACTACACCAGTAGATCCCCGTGTCGCAAAAAAAATATCTGATCATCTTACCCTGGATGGTAATTTTGGTAATCCTGCATCTCGTTCGCATAAGTTTGGTTGGAAGGCTGAAGAAGCTGTTGAAGAGGCTAGATCTCATGTAGCAAATCTAGTCAACTGTGATCCAAGAGAGATAGTTTGGACCTCAGGCGCTACTGAGGCAGATAACTTAGCAATTAAAGGCATTGCTAATTTTTATCAACAGAATGGAAAGCATATCATTACTTCCAAAATTGAGCACAAAGCCGTATTAGACCCATGTAGACAGCTTGAAAGAGATGGTTTTGAGGTAACTTATCTAGAGCCCAATGAGGGAGGTTTAATTACACCGGAGGCTGTGTTAAGCGCAATTAGAGAGGACACCATATTGATCTCAATTATGCATATTAATAACGAATTGGGTACTATCAACGACCTTGGTAGTATTGGAAAAATTGCACGTGAAAAAGGCATTTTTTTTCATGTTGATGCTGCTCAAAGCACTGGCAAAATTGCAATTGATTTAAACTCTCTTCCAGTTGATCTGATGTCTTTTTCAGCCCACAAAACATATGGGCCTAAAGGAATAGGAGCTTTATTTGTTCGAAGAAAGCCTCGAGTTAGAATTGAAGCGCAAATTCATGGAGGCGGGCATGAAAGGGGCATGAGATCAGGAACTCTGCCTACACATCAAATAGTAGGAATGGGCGAAGCTTTTAGAATTGCTAAAGAAGAGATGGAAAGTGACAAATTAAGAATTCAATCACTTCATAGTAAGTTCTATGAGTCTATTTCCCAAATTGAAGAGATATACGTAAATGGAGATGTTGACAATAAAGTCAGTAATATTTTGAACATTAGCTTTGCATATGTAGAAGGAGAGTCATTAATCATGGCCTTAAAAGATATTGCTGTTTCCTCTGGATCGGCTTGTACTTCTGCCAGTTTGGAGCCATCCTATGTGCTAAGAGCGCTTGGTAGAAAGGATGAGCTTGCATCAAGTTCTATTCGCTTTTCATTTGGAAGATTTACCACTGAGGAAGATGTGGATTATACATTAACCTTAATTAACCACGCTGTTGATAGACTTAGAGAGCTATCTCCACTGTGGGAAATGTATTTAGATGGAATTGATCTTGATACAGTAGATTGGCAAACCCACTAAATATTGGGAGGTATTTATGGCATATAGTAAAAAAGTTGTAGATAAATTTGAAAACACTATTAATGAACCTGCAAAATATAATGTTGGTCGATTTGATCCAAAAGAGATGAATGTCGGCACTGGAATGGTTGGTGCTCCTGCATGCGGTGATGTGATGAAACTTCAGATCAAATGTGAGAGCAAAGGCAACACTCATGTTATCAAGGATGTTAAGTTCAAGACTTATGGATGTGGTTCTGCAATCGCCTCATCCAGTGAATTGGTCGACATGTTAATAGGAAAAACTTTAGAGGAAGCCAAGGAAATCAAAAATATTGATATTGTTGAAGCACTTGAGTTGCCTCCTATAAAAATTCATTGCTCTGTTTTGGCCGAAGATTCCATTAAACAAGCAATAGAAGACTACGAGCAGAAACAATAACAAATCATGCAAAAATTCTCTCCAGATGAGCTTAGATTTTCTGAAAAAGCTATATTGCACTTCACTTCCAGCCTTAAGAATAATGGTAAAAGTGACGGAGTAAGAATTGGTGTAAGGAAAGCTGGATGTTCAGGCTTCGAATACTTTTTTGAGTTTGTTGAGAATGAAGTGGCTAATGCCAACGACTTTATTTTTGATGAAGGTGAATGCAAGATTTATGTCGACAATGAAAGTTTAAATTACCTAAAAGGCAGTTTGGTCGATTATTCTGAAGATGGTCTCAACAAAGGAATCAAATTTCATAATCCTAACGCTAAAGCTGTCTGTGGCTGCGGTGAAAGCTTCACTATATAAATGGCCAATATAAAATTATTGCCTCATTTTGAGTTATGTCCTGATGGAGCTGAATTTGAAACACTTAAAGATGAATCTATTTGCGAAGCCGCTTTAAGAGTAGGCATCAAAATTGAACATGCATGCGAAATGTCATGTGCTTGTACAACATGCCATGTCATTGTAAGAGATGGTTTTAATGATCTCAATGAAGCATCTGAGGATGAGGAAGATCTGCTTGATAAGGCTTGGGGGCTTGAACCAAACTCACGATTAAGTTGTCAAACCATTCCAGAAAGCGGAGATTTTACTGTTGAATTGCCAAAATATACCATCAATCAGGTTTCAGAGGATCATTAATGAAAATTAAATGGTCTGACATCATAGAAATTGCAATAGGTCTTAACGAAGCGTACCCCGAAATAGACCCTCAGTGGATCAGCTTTCCAGACTTGCATCAGAAGATTTGTAGCCTAGAAGATTTTGAAGATGACCCGCAAAATTCTAATGAAAAGATTCTTGAAGCAATCCAGATGGCATGGATGGATGAATTAGACTAAGTCACCTATAATGTCGCAAATTTAGGAGTAACCTTATGACAATACAACGAACACTTTCAATTATTAAGCCCGATGCAACATCAAAAAATATTATTGGAAAAATAATAGATCGCTTTGAAGAAAATGGCCTTAAAGTAGTCGCAGGTAAATTAATACATATGGACCAAGCCAAAGCTGCAGGCTTTTATGCTGAACATGAGGGCAGACCTTTTTTTCCAAACCTTGTTGAATACATGACATCAGCACCAGTATTTGTTCAGGTTCTTGAGGGAGACAATGCTGTGTTAAAAAATAGAGAGTTAATGGGCGCTACAAATCCAAGCGAAGCCGATCCTGGAACCATTAGAGCAGACTTTGCTGAAACAATAGATGCAAATGCTGTTCATGGCTCTGACTCAGAGGATAGCGCAGCAAGAGAAATATCATATTTTTTTGATGATAGTGAAATCTTTTAATTGAGTGTATAAAAAGAAGATAAATTTATTAGGGTTCTCTCATGAATCACTGGTAGATTTTTTTAAATCAATAGATCAACCCAATTTTAGAGCTTCTCAACTGATGAAATGGGTTCATCAAAGAGGAGTAATTGATTTTATGCAAATGACTGATTTTAGTCATACTTTAAGAAATAAGCTTTCTGAAATTGCTGAAGTCAAACCACCAAAAGTTGAGGAGTGTCTCCTATCACCAGAAGGAACTAAGAAGTATTTAATTAAACTAGATTCAGGCTCAATGATTGAAATGGTCAAGATCCCTGAAAAAAAAAGGCTAACTCTATGTATATCTTCACAAGCAGGATGTGCATTGCAATGTACATTTTGTGCTACAGGCGCGCAAGGCTTTGAAAGGAATCTATCAAATGCTGAAATCATTGGCCAGTTATGGTTAGCTAATTTCTATGATGAGCCTAGTCAGCTTGTCTCGAATGTTGTATTTATGGGGATGGGCGAGCCTCTCCTTAATGTTGAGCCAGTGATGACTTCAATTGGTCTAATGCAGCATCAAAATGCTTACGGACTTTCAAAAAGAAGGATTACTCTAAGTACCTCAGGGATAGTTCCAGAAATAAATAAGCTTGCCGATAGAACTGATGTGTCATTGGCAATATCTCTGCATGCTGCCAATAACATTTTAAGGGATGAAATAGTTCCAATTAACAAAAAATATCCACTAGATGAGCTATTAAGTTCTTGTAAAAATTATCTTAAAAATCAGAGCAAGCGTAAAACAATAACAATTGAATATATTTTAATAGATGGTGTTAATGATTCATTGGATCACGCAAAAGATTTGGTAAATATTCTTAATGGGCTTTCTTGCAAAATAAATCTTATACCTTTTAACCCATTTGATGGATGTAATTATCTTCGATCTCAAGAAAGTACTATTTATCAATTCAAAGACTTTTTAATAAAGAAGGGATTAATAACTACTCTTAGAATAACAAGAGGAGATGCGATCGATGGAGCATGCGGACAACTTGTTGGCAAGCTTACTAAAAGTGTGAAAGGTAAAAATAAAAAAAATTCAATCAATCTAATTAACACCTCATGAGCCTTAAGTCTGCGCATACAGGTAAGGTTGGAAGAGCTTTTATTAATGCCCGCAACCGTTGCTCACTTTCTCCAGAAGAGGCTGCAAGCCTTACCTTAATTAATATTGAATACATTAAGGCCATTGAATCGGGAGATTATTCAATTTTTCCAGCTAGAATATTTGCTGTCCAATATTTTGAAAAATATGCAAAATTTCTTGATTTGGAGATTGATTTTTTTGATATTTATAATGCAGAAGTAGTTGCTGAGGCAGACTTAAAGTCTAACTCTGATACACCCATAAGATTATTCTCTAAAAAAAATATTTTTTATATCATTTTTATTTGCTCTATTATTTTAACCTTCATAATTATTTTTTTTCAAAATAATCAAATAGCCGAAGCTTTAGATGGGACATTACAAGAGAGTCTGATCAACACTCCCAATTTAAAAATTGATGTAGAACCAAGTCTTGAAAATGATATAAATTTATTGCACGGCGAAATTAATAATTTTTTCATACAAGATAAACTTGATTCAATTCAGCTTGATGTTACTGTTGACTCATTGGAGCCGGATGTATGAATAATTCCTGGATAGACAGAAAGAAAACTAATCCTATATTTGTAGGAAGTGTCGGAGTGGGTGGTGACCATCCTATATCTATTCAATCTATGACAAACACCAATACAGCTGACATTCAAGCTACCGTGAGTCAAATTGAGGAATTAGAGGCCGCTGGAGCCGATATTGTGAGAGTCTCAGTTCCTGATAAAGATTGTGCAAATGCATTTAAATCTATAAAAGATTTGGTTTCAGTTCCATTGGTCGCAGATATTCACTTCGATTATAAAATTGCTTTGCTTATTGCTGATTCTGCTGATTGTCTCAGAATTAATCCAGGAAATATTGGTAAAGAAAATAAAGTACAAGAAATTATTCAAGCTGCGAAAGATAATGATATTCCTATAAGAATTGGTGTTAATGCTGGCTCATTAGAGAAGGACCTTCAAAAAAAGTATGGAGAACCAAATTCAGATGCTCTAGTCGAATCAGCGCTAAGGCATGTGGATATCTTAGATAGATACAACTTCTCAAATTTTAAATTAAGCCTTAAAGCTTCAAATATTCAAATGACCGTTGATAGTTATAGAAAGTTTTCTAAATTACTTGATCAGCCATTGCATCTAGGTATTACAGAGTCTGGGAGTTATAGGGCGGGCTCGGTCAAGTCATCTATCGGCCTAGGCATCCTTTTATCTGAAGGTATAGGCGATACAATTAGAGTTTCACTTGCCTCAGATCCAGTAGACGAGGTGAAGATTGGTTGGGACATCTTAAAAAGTTTAAATTTACGAAGTCGAGGCATTAGAATAGTCGCATGTCCTAGCTGCTCTAGACAAAATTTCAATGTTATTGAAGTAGTTAATGAGCTTGAATCAAGATTTGAAGGAATATCTGAGGATTTAGAAGTAGCAATCATTGGTTGTTATGTTAATGGCCCTGGTGAGTCAAAGGCCGCTGATGTTGGTTTAACTGGTGGTCCCAGCAACCTGCTTTATGTAAATGGTGCTCCTTCAAAAAAAATATCTAATGAGAAACTTGTTGATACAATAGAAGAGCAAGTTAAAGAACAGCTCGAAAAGAAAAATTCTATAGATATTATTGCAAAAGGTTAAAAATTGAAGATTCAATCATTAAGAGGCATGCCTGATCTATTTCCTGAAGATTTAGAGAGATGGCATATATTTGAGTCAAAGCTTTCTAAAATTTTTCATTCATTTAACACGAGTGAAATTCGCACCCCATTACTTGAGTCAACAGAGCTTTTTTCAAGATCTGTAGGGAACTCATCTGATATTGTAAACAAAGAACTATATTCCTTTTTAGACCGCAATGAGGAAAGTATTAGCCTTAGACCAGAGGGCTCAGCAAGCGTGATCAGAGCGATTGTTCAAAAAAAACAAGAGCAAGAGAAACACAAACTTTGGTACCAAGGCCCAATGTTTAGATATGAAAGGCCTCAAAAAGGGAGATTTAGACAATTTCATCAAGTTGGAGTTGAATATCTTGGCTTTGAGGAAGGAATTGCTGAGTATGAGCTGATTAGCATGGTTTTGCAGATCAATGAGTTAATAGGTATTTCAGACTATACAATTAAAATTAACCACCTTGGTGATAATCTTGCTAAAGAAAATTTTTGCAACTCACTTGTTAGTTTCCTTGAGCCACATGTTAATGAACTGCATGAAAAAGATCAGGCAAGATTGAATTCTAATCCATTGAGAGTCCTTGACTCCAAAGAACAGTCTACCCAGGCATTGCTGGAGGACGGACCCAAATTTCAAGATTTTATTTCAGATAGCTCTAAAATCTTTTTACAAAACATTGTAGATACCTATAGTGATCATTGTGATATTCAAATTGACCAATCATTGGTTAGAGGATTGGATTATTACACTGGAGTTGTTTTTGAAACTGTTTCAAAGAAACTTGGAGCGCAAGATGCTTTTCTTGGAGGTGGAAGATACGATAATCTCTCAAAACAGCTGGGTGGAAAAGATATGCATGCCGTAGGCTTTGCTATTGGGGTTGAGCGAATTATTGAACTTCTCAACATTGAAAACATGAAACAACCATTAAAAGTTGGATTTATTATTTCTGGAGAGCAGATTAACAAAAAAACATATAAAATAGCCGATGATTTAAGAAGTGCTAATAACAATATTATCCTCGATGCATCTTTAAGTAATGGAAGCTTAAAATCTCAGCTCAGAAGGGCTAACAAAAATAATTGTAGTTTTGCAATTATTATTGGAGATGAAGAGCTTAAAAATGATCAAGTGATATGGAAAGACCTCAGTGAGAGCGGGGAGCAAGAACTTCTTACCTCAAAAGAGGTCATTGAAAAATATACTAAACTTTAGGAGAGATCATGGCAGAGTACAGTTCAGATGAAGAAAGATTTTCAGCCTTTATTAATTTTTTTAAAGATAATAAAAATACTCTATTAATTGGCTCATTGCTTCTTGCAGCAATGCTGATTTTCTCAATGGGGTATAAGTCATATAACTCTTCACAGAATATACAAGCAGCTGAGATTTATGATGCTTGGTTTACAAATCTTTCGTCTGATTCAGCAAGCGCATCAAGTGACAATGAAAATTTTGACAAGCTTCAAGAAAAATATTCCAGTACTGGATATGCTCAGCTTGCGAGAATGATCAGAGGCTCATCATTTGCCAGAGAGGGCGACCTTGATGCAGCATTAATCGATTTCAAAGCACTTCTTAATGTATCTTCTGGTTTATTTGGAGATGATATGCTGAATTCAATTGCAAAAATAAACATTGCAAGAATTGAGCTTAGCAAACAGAACTACTCTAATGTGCTTGAGGTTTTAGATTCATTTAATTCAGAATCTGAGCATCCACTTGTTTATGAGGTTAAGGGCGATGCTTTGTTTGGGCTTAAAAAAAATGACCTAGCCATGGACCAGTATTCATTAGCTCTTGAGAACTCTCAGAATGAATCGCAAAAGTCTCTTTTAAAAATGAAGATCAACAAAATTAATAACTAGTACTCATGAAAAATAATATATTTGTAGGTATTGTTTTAATACTTATTTCTTCATGCTCTACGTTAGCCTTTTGGGAGGATGATACAGAGGATGAGGCTATTGAACCCGTTGCACTTAAATCTTTTAAAAATGAATACCCACTATCTATAGAATGGAAAAAATCTTTTAAAGGGGAAAATGGCTTAGGGTCTTTTAAGCCTTCATTTTATTCAGGCAATATGTTGGTTGCTGATCCTGAGGGAAATATTGTCTCACTCAATCCAAAATCAGGAAAAGAGAATTGGAAAATTAATCTAAATCGTGAGTTGTCATCTGGTGTTGCTTCTGGATTTGGCAAATTAGTCGTTTCGGACCTTAATGGATTTGTTATTGCACTTGATATTGATACTCAAGAAATTATTTGGGAAAAAAATATTGGTGGCGAAGTTTTATCTAATGCGGTTGTAAGCGCCTCATTAATTCTTGTAAAAAATTCTGTGGGTGAATTGGTTGCTTTGAGCGCCTCATCAGGAGAAATGAAATGGTCTTTTAGATCACAGTTACCAGCTTTAACTGTTCGTGGTACAGGAGAATCTATTATTGAAAATGGTATTGTTTTTTCTGCCTTTGATAATGGTCGACTTGCCGCTTTTCAATTAGAAACAGGCTTCTTTCTTTGGGATGCGCCTATTTCATTTGTAGAGGGCTCATCAGAACTTGAGAATTTGATTGATGGAGATTCAGCTCCAGTTCTAGCTAAGCAACTAATTTTTGCTACTAATTATCAAGGGAACTTAACTGCATTTGACGTAGCACAAAAGAGACCAGTATGGAATGCAGATGCCTCTTCATTTTACTCCCCGATTGTAACTAATAATATGATTATGGTTATCCAAGATGATGGATCAATCCTATCATTCTCTCTGGCTAATCTCTCTCCCTCCTGGACCTCTGAGGAGTACTTAAGAAGGCAGTTATCGTCTGGTATCGCATATAAAAATCTTTTATTGGTGGGAGACCTTGATGGTTATGTTCATGCTATTAATCCGATGACAGGAATTACCGTTGGCAGAAAAAAAGTTTCAGGAAACCCTATAATGAATATTGTTACTTTTAGAGACTTTGCATATGTTATTGATCTAGAATCAAATGTAGTTGCAATTCAACTGTAAAATGCCTTTTCAAAATGTTAAATTCAATAGCAATTCTTGGCAGACCAAATGTAGGGAAGTCTTCTTTATTTAATAAGCTTACGAAAACTAGAAATGCAATTGTTTCTGATTTTTCTGGCCTGACAAAAGATAGAAATTTTGGTTATGCCTCCATAAAAGATCAGCAATATTTAGTAATTGATACTGGTGGAGTAGGTTCCGAGATTACTGAATTTAGTGCAGCAATTACTGGGCAGGCTCTCATAGCTGCGGAGGACTCAAATCTAATTTTGCTTTTAATTGATGCTTCTGAAGAGTTAACTTCAGATGATATTAATCTATTGCAAGCAATAAGAAAAATGAATAAAAATTTTTTTATTGTTTTAAATAAAATTGATATTAAAAAAAGATCAAACGCAAATGAAGATCTTTTGAAGCTCGGTTGTGGAGACATACTTGAAATCAGCGCAGAGCATTCCCAAGGCATCAAGGAATTACAAACTTATATATCCGAGCAATTTATTGAAAGCGATTCAAATGATAACAAGGACCTTCAAGGAACCAAAATAGCTGTTATTGGGAGACCAAATGCAGGCAAATCTACATTTATCAATCAATTTACAAAACAAGATCGTTTAATTGTCTCTGATGTGCCTGGTACCACTATAGATTCTATTCATGTTCCTTTTATATTTGATGATGAAGATTTTATCTTTATTGATACTGCTGGAATCAGAAAAAAATATAAGCAAAGCCATGCAGTTGAATATTTTTCATATGTCAGGGCGATGCATGCCGTTGATGAGTCAGATATCGTTTTAATGTTAATTGATGCATCAGATGGAATAGTAGATCAGGATCTTAGGATTTTGAATTTGATCAGAGGTTACGGAAAGCCAGTCGTTGTTGCTTT
>CABXFE010000010.1 GCA_902511425.1 uncultured SAR86 cluster bacterium | reverse complement strand
TGTTAAAACGCCAAGCTGATATTTAGAGGAAAGCTCTTCTAAAACTGCAATTACATCTTTATAAAAAGTTACTTTATGCCTTTCTTCTAAAAAAAACTTGTATGCATCTTCAATGAATTCATCTAAAACAGCTTGATCCCTGAAGTATTTTTTTGTGTGATATGCAATCGTCTTCTTTCTTAACATGCCAAGATCATATTCTAATGATGAATCTTTTTTTATTAGTTCGTCTCTTATTTTCATAAAATCTTCAAATGTTCCCCATTCTATTTTTTCTCCAATTCTATCTTCGGACCATTTTCTAGAGTTTATTTCTGCATTAATAATGGTGCTTCTGATATCCCAGAACGTGTCATCTAAATCGAAAGTAATCAGTTGAATTTCAGACATTTTTTTTGTGTGCCCTTGGGTGAGAGTTCTCATAAACCTTCATTAGGTGTTGATAATCAAGCCTAGTATATATCTGAGTGGTAGATAGGGAGCTATGTCCAAGCAATTCTTGAATACTCCTTAAATCTCCGCTTGATTCAAGCAAGTGAGTTGCAAAACTGTGTCTTAACATATGTGGGTTTACAGGAGGCAATCCTTGCATTAAAGCAATATTTTTAATTCTTTCTTGCACACTTCTTGTTGAAATTCGGCTTCCTCTTAAGTTAATAAATAAAGCATTATCCTTTGTTGATAGTTTATCTCTTTCAAGCATCCAGTCATTAATGGCGTTTTGCGCATATCTTCCAACAGGAACCAGTCTTGTTTTTGAGCCCTTGCCAATAACTCTAAGGAAATTTTTATTTTCTTCAAAGTCATTTAAATTTGAATTTACTGCTTCAGAAACTCGCAATCCACTTGAATAAATCAGCTCAATGATTGCTAGATCCCTTTTTTCTTGTGAATTTTTTGGCTTGAAGTTAAGTAACTGAGACACTTCTTCAGGCGATAAAATATTTGGTAAGTAACTCGGAGATTTTGGTGAATTAATTAGTTGAAATGGAGAGTCTGAAATCAACCCACTTTTTTTTAAATAATTAAAAAATCCCTTAGAAGCAGATATGTGTCTTTGAATAGAGCGCGCACTAACATTATTTTGAAAAAGGTCTGCAATCCAGGCTGAACATATTTCCTCTGTAAGGCTTTCAAAATCATTTACCCCAGATGCGTTTAAAAATTTTGATAACTTTACCAAATCTCTTTTATAGGAAATAGCTGTATTACTGCTTAAACCCTTAATGTTCTCTAGATAGTCTAAATAATTAAAGATTAGCTCTGAAACAAAATATTTTTTTTCATTCATACCTCTTTTGATTCAAGAACCCTAACAATGATGTCGCGAATATACTCTATAAATGTTGTATCTCCATCACCAAGGTATTTTGTAGCTTCATTAGACCCCATCTTTAGAAGACCAAAGCCATTCTTTAACTTCATAACGGTAATTACCGCTGACTTAACTGACTCATTAGAAAAAAAAGCATCTAATTTCTCTTTTGACAAAGGCCCCATATGAATTGAATCTTTGTTCATTTCTAGGCCAGTTACTTTCTCTAATTCTTGCAATTCAGAGCCTGAAAGAGACTCCAAAATACATGAATCAACTGCAAAGTTTTGTTGAAAAAATAACTCGACAGTTTTTTTCACTTCTTCAAAGTTCCTGGAAGCAATTAGCGACAAAGTTAGGTTTTTAGACTTAAAAAAGAGCTCCTCATTTTCTTTACTTGTTGAAACAAATCCTGAAAGCATATCCATCAGTCTTGACTGCTCATCTCTAAGTTTTCGCACTTGCATTTCAAGCAGCGAAGTTGCTCCTCCAGCATCATGCTTAAAGCTAAGCTCGCTTACAAGCGACTCCCTTGAAATGAAAAAATCAGTATTTTCGAGCAAGTAAAGCTCGACCTCTTTAGCATCTAGTTTTTTAGCCATGTTCCCTCACAGATAAATTCAGCCGGCCCTATCATTTCAAGCTTATCATTTATTTTTCTGAGACTCAGCTCACCTCCAGCAGAAATAATTTTTAGATAACGCTTATTATTAATATTGAAACTTGCAGTAGCTGCTGAGGCTGATCCACATGATAATGTTTCGCCAGCTCCTGCTTCATTGGTTCTTAGCTCGAGATTTTTAGCATGTTTGGAAAATAGAGAAATATTTATATCTCTGAAAAATTTTCTTTTTCTCAGGCTCGAACAGAGCGAATCAAGATCGTAAGAAAAAACTCTTTTTGTTTCTATAACTAGATGTTTATTACCTGTATTTATGAATTTATATTTTTTGATACCAAATTTTTCTATGAATTTTGCTTCTGATTTTGGAATGTTTTCTTGAGTAGGAAAATCTAAAACAACTTTAACTTTTTTATTTTTTGATGGTTCTACTAACATAGGTTTAGACTTGGTGTTAAGTAATAGTAATTTTTTTGGTGCAAGACCTGCCTCCCAAATAAACGCCCCAACAGACCGTACGCCATTCATACACATATCAGCCTCAGACCCATCAGAATTAAAAAATTTTATATAAAAATCATGTTCAGAATTTTTTGGTGGATTTATGGTAATTAACTGGTCAAATCCCAACCCTTTCTTTCTGTCTCCCATTTTAATTATTTGAGATTTTGACAGTAAATTTGTTTTAGTTAAGTTCTCTAAAACAATAAAATCATTGCCATTACCATGCATTTTTTTAAATCTGATCATCTAGTCCTTCTTCAAGTGCAGTCAAAGAAGAGTAATCTTCTCTTTTTCTAATTAAATAAAATTTATCCTTGTCAACAATTATTTCAGCTGCTCTGGGTCTAGAGTTATAGTTAGAACTCATAACAAAACCATACGCGCCGACAGTTTTAACAGCTAGCAGATCTCCCTTGAGGCTTTCGCTATTAATATTTTTTGCTAAAAAGTCTCCTGTTTCACAAATTGGACCCACCAGATTAACAGTTGATAGAGTAGCATCATTATTTTTTGTTACTGGCCAGACATCATGATGAGCTTGATAGAGGGCAGGTCGCAATAAATCATTCATAGCAGCATCAGCAATAAGAAAATCATTTTTTTTATATTCAACTCTAGTTACCATTACTCCAGCATTAGCTGAAATAGAGCGTCCTGGCTCAAGTATTAGTCTTTCAGTCCTTCCAGAAAATATTTTTTCATAGCATTGAACTAATTCAATTGGTTGAACAGTCTCCTCTCCCACATAGTTAACACCTAGGCCACCACCCATGTCTATAAAATCTAGATTAATATTTAGTTTCTCAAGTTCAACTAAAAGCTCTAAAGCTTGTTTAGCGGCCTGCTCAAAGCCATTGAGTTCCATGATTTGTGATCCAATGTGGCAGGTTAAGCCCACCAGATTAAGATTGCAGTTTTCATTACACTTTTTAATCAGATCCTTTGCATTTTCAATACTCACACCAAACTTATCAGATTTTCTACCTGTTTTTGTGAATTCATGTGCTCCAGCATCTACATTAGGATTAAACCTGACTGCCACAGGAGCTATTTTTTTCATTTCTCCAGCAACAACACCAAGCTGATCAAGCTCTTGCTCTGACTCAACATTAAAAGAAAGAATATTATTATCAATGCCTGCGGCCATTTCAGACTTTGATTTCCCAACTCCTGAAAAAATAATTTTTTTTGGATCTGCACCAGCCAAAAGCGCCCTATGAAGCTCACCACCAGAAACAATGTCAAATCCACAACCAGAATTTTTCAAGGTTTTTAGAATCGAAATATTTGATAATGCTTTTACTGAAAAACATACAAGTCCATCCATAGATTTGAATGAATTTATGTATGCTTTAGCATGTCTTTCAAGCGTAGCTTTGCTATAAACAAAGGATGGAGTTCCATATTTTTCTGCTACATCCTTTAATGCAACTTCTTCAGCAAATAGCTCGTTCTCTTTGTAATGAAAATGATCCATAAAGGAATTAAATATTTAAGAAAGCTTCAGATGGTATAGGCGCCTTCATCCCGCAACCTATAATAAGAAAGGAGACTAGTATTAAAAAGAACAATAGGCGGGCTTTCATTCACCTATTATGAGTAATTTATTAAAAAAAAACTAATAAGATTAGTATTTGTATTCTTCTTCTTTAAAGGGCCCATCAACAGGCACATTGATATATTTAGCCTGCTCGCCTGTTAATTTTGTTATTGTGCCTCCAAAACCTTGAACCATTAGCTCAGCCACCTCTTCGTCTAATTTTTTAGGGAGAACTTTAACAGTTAACATTTCTTTCTTTTTGTCTTCATCATTTATATTTGCAAAGCCCTGCTCATACAAATACATCTGAGCCAAAACCTGGTTAGCAAATGACCCATCCATAATTCTGCTAGGATGTCCTGTAGCATTACCAAGATTGACCAGCCTGCCCTCAGCCAAAAGAATTATGTAGTTTTTGCTTTGCAGGTCAGGACTGTCTGATGGACCAATATCTCTAAATATTCTATGCACTTGAGGTTTAATCTCTTCCCAGTACCACTCATCTCGCATAAATTGAGTATCAATTTCATTATCAAAGTGACCAATGTTACAAATTACCGCAGTATTTTTTACCGATCGTAGCATTGCCTCATCACAAACATTTACATTTCCAGTAGTCGTTACTATTAGATCAGTATCTTCTAGAACTCTTAGATTTATATCTTTAGTATCTCGCGTTACAACGCCATCATTATAAGTTGAAACAACCTCAAATCCGTCCATGCAGGCTTGCATTGCACATATAGGATCAGACTCAACAACTCTTACAATCATTCCTTCTTGAGCCAAACTCAAAGCTGAGCCTTTTCCAACATCACCATATCCAATAACTAAGGCTTTTTTTGAAGAAAGGAACATATCCGTTGCTCTTTTTATTCCATCATTGAGGCTGTGCCTGCATCCATATTTATTATCATTTTTTGATTTAGTTACTGAATCATTTACATTAATTGCTGGCACTTTAAGGCTGTTACTTTCAAGCATTGCTTTCAGCCTATGAACTCCAGTAGTCGTCTCCTCTGATACCCCATGAATAGTATCTAGCATATCTGGAAATTTAGTATGAACCATATGGGTAAGATCGCCACCATCATCCAATATCATATTTGCATCCCATGGCAGCTCATCTTTAAGGATCGTTTGTTCTATGCACCAATCAAACTCTTCATCTGTTTGTCCTTTCCATGCAAAAACAGGTATTCCAGCTGCAGCTATCGCTGCGGCTGCATGATCTTGTGTTGAGAAAATATTGCACCCAGACCAGCGAACTTCTGCGCCTAGATCTACCAAAGTTTCAATTAAAACAGCAGTTTGGATAGTCATGTGAATACAGCCCATTACTTTTGCGCCTTTGAGAGGTTGGGCATCTTTGTATTTGGTCCTCAAAGCCATTAAAGCTGGCATTTCATTTTCTGCTAAAGAGATCTCTCTTCTGCCAAAATCAGCAAGGCTCATATCAGCTACTTTATAATCATTTTCCATTATTGCTCCAGTAATTTTATGTGTGCATTTTACCTAAAAAAGAGTCACAGATATCCATTTGTTTAGATTAAATCAGACACTATCGTGAGATTTTATCTGCTTTATCTGTTTTTTCCCAAGTCAGGTCAATATCAGACCTTCCAAAGTGCCCATAGGCAGCAGTTTGAAGATAAATAGGTCGCTTTAAATCAAGCATATTAATAAGGCTTTTGGGTCGCAAGTCAAATTCTTCTTCAACTATTTTTACAATGGCATCTTTTGATATTTTTTCACTATTGAAAGTTTCCACATGAATGGATGTTGGCTTTGCAACTCCAATAGCATATGAAACTTGAATCTCGCAATAATCAGCAAGCCCGGCAGCAACAATATTTTTAGCTACATATCTAGACGCATATGCAGCAGACCTATCAACTTTTGATGGGTCTTTTCCAGAAAATGCACCTCCGCCATGACGAGCCATACCTCCATATGTATCGACAATTATTTTTCTACCTGTAAGACCACAATCGCCAACCGGACCACCAATAACAAATTTACCTGTTGGATTAATATAAATATTTGTTGAATCAAGGATCCACTCCTCGGGGACAACAGGCTTAATAATTTTGTCCATTACTTCGGCTTTAATTTCTTCTTGGGTCACATCCTCATCATGCTGCGTTGAAAGTACAACAGCAGAAAGACCTTCAATGGTTTTTCCATCATCAGAGTAAATTACACTTACCTGACTCTTTGCATCAGGCCTCAACCATTTTATCTCACCACTTTTCATAACATCCGCTTGCTTTTTAACCAATCTGTGCGAAAGATCAATTGGAAGCGGCATCAATGATTCTGTTTCTCTGCACGCATATCCAAACATTAACCCTTGGTCTCCAGCTCCTTGCTCAAGGTTTTCGCCCTCACCTTCAGTGACTCCTTGGGATATATCAGGGGATTGCTCAAAAACTAGATTCGTAAACTCACAGGTGTCACCATTAAATCCATATTCATCTGTGTTATAGCCAATATCATTAATTGTTTTTCTAACAATAGGCTCAAGGTCAGGGCTTCCTAGAGAAGTAATTTCACCAGCAATGTAGACCATGTTATTTTTAATCATGGTTTCACATGCAACTCTGCTATTTGGATCTTCATCCAAATACGCATCTAAGATTGCATCAGAGATTTGATCGCACACTTTATCAGGGTGTCCCCCAGAAACCGATTCAGATGTAAATATATAGCTCATAATTTTTCGATAATTTAGTAATAATAATTAGAATTTTCACCAATAGTTGGTGTCCTTTTTAGCAGTTTAAGTATGCAAGCAGGAGCAAATCACTCAATTAAAAAGAATCTTAGTTGTTTTAGAAAATAAACTCAAATATATCTATAAATAATTCTTACCTCATATTATGATTATCATGTCCTAAATTATTTGCACAAACATGCACAAAGAACTTGCCAACGCCATTAGGTTTTTATCCATAGATGCTGTTCAAGCAGCTAAATCTGGTCATCCTGGCATGCCCATGGGCATGGCAGATATTGCTGTTGCTCTATGGAAATACAACTTAAAACATAATCCACAAAACCCTCATTGGTTTAATCGAGATAGATTTGTTTTATCTAATGGCCATGGCTCAATGTTGCTCTATAGCTTGCTTCATTTAACTGGATACAATTTAAGTATTGAAGACTTAAAAAACTTTAGACAAACAGGCTCAAAAACTCCCGGTCACCCGGAATTAGATCTTGATATAGGCGTCGAAACAACTACCGGCCCTTTGGGTCAAGGCATTGGTAATGCGGTCGGCATGGCATTGGCCGAAAAGATGCTTGCAAGCAAATTTAATCAAGCCGATGGATTGCATCCAATTAATCACTATACCTATTCATTTCTTGGTGACGGCTGTTTAATGGAGGGAGTCTCTCATGAGGTTTGTTCTTTTGCAGGCACCCATGGATTAGGTAAATTAATTTGTTTTTATGATCAAAATGGGATCTCAATTGATGGAGAGATAACTAATTGGTTCACAGATAATACTGTTCAAAGATTTAAAAGCTATAACTGGCAGGTACTGGAAGTAGATGGTCACCATGTAGATCAAATCTTAGACGCTATAAAAAGCGCTCAAGAGGAATCAAGCCGACCAACGTTAATTTGTTGTAAGACTGAAATTGGATTTGGGTCACCAAATAAGGCAGGTACATCTGGGGTGCATGGTTCTCCTTTGGGCGATGAGGAGATAGCAAAAACAAGAAATCAGCTGGAGTGGGAACATGACCCTTTTGATATTCCTGAGAACATTAAATCTGAATGGGATGCTAAAGAAGCTGGTTCTAATGTTAATGCAGATTGGGATAGGCTTATGGATGAGTACTCTAAAAAGCACCCAGTGCTTTTTGGTGAACTAGAACGAATAATTAATAATGATTTGCCCAGAGACTTTGAAGAAAATTATGAAGATTTTCTTGGAGGACTAGTCGCGGCTGATCAAAAAGAGATGGCAACTCGTAAAGCTTCAGAGGCTTGCCTGGACTTCTTTTGCAATCAACTGCCTGAGCTTATTGGCGGATCAGCCGATCTGACCGGATCAAATAACACTTTTTCTTCAGCTAGCTCTGAACTGCTTCCTGATAATCCACAAGGAAATCACATTTTTTATGGAGTGAGAGAGTTTGGAATGACAACCATGATGAATGGG
Source organism: uncultured SAR86 cluster bacterium (assembly GCA_902511425.1). GTDB lineage: Bacteria > Pseudomonadota > Gammaproteobacteria > Magnimaribacterales > D2472 > D2472. The sequence continues at coordinate 27,390 of CABXFE010000010.1, read as the reverse complement.
ATGCTTTTACATGGTGGAATAAAACCCTATGGCGGAACATTTTTAGTTTTCATGGATTACGCTCGAAATGCTGTTAGGTTAGCTGCGCTCATGGAGATATCAAATATTTTTGTCTATACCCATGATTCTATTGGGCTGGGAGAAGATGGCCCAACTCACCAACCAATTGAGCATCTTGTTACTCTCAGGGCAACCCCAAATTTAAACAATTGGAGGCCAGCTGATCTTATTGAGACTGCTGTGGGATGGAAAGAGGCAATAACTTCGACAAAAACTCCTCATAGCCTTATTTTATCAAGACAAAATTTACCCCATATTCAAAGAACAAAAGAGCAGGTTGATCAGATAGAAAATGGTGGCTATCTTCTTTCTCATGAGGATAATGCTGACATTACTTTAATAGCATCCGGCAGTGAGGTTAAATTAATTGTTGGTGCTGCCCAATCAATTAGAGAAGAAGGGTTCAAGGTAAATTTAGTGTCCATGCCTTGCCTTGATAAGTTTTATCAACAGGATAAGGTATATAGAGATAGTGTTGTTGATCCTATGATACCGAAGCTTATCGTAGAAGCCCTGCATCCTGATTCCTGGAATGGTTTGGTCAATCTTGCAGATACTGTTATTGGTATGAATACTTTCGGTGAAAGCGCTCCAGCAAGTGAGTTGATGGAAAAGTTTGGCTTTACAGAAAACAACATAATCAACCAAGCAAAAAAATTACTTTCTAAATGAGGAAATTGGGCGATATAGACGTCTTTAATAAGACAGTTGCTCTAAGAGTAGATCTAAATGTTCCTGTGAAAGATGGCAAGGTCTTGGACGATACTAGAATACTTGCAATCACTCAAACCCTTCACTACCTTAAAAAACAAAAATCAAAAACAGTTTTAATTTCACATTTTGGCAGGCCCGAACCAGGAATCCATGATAAAAAATTTTCATTGTTTCCTGTGGCTAAAAGACTTGAAGAAATTTTTAATACACGGGTCCCATTATTTCAAACCTTGAATGATGTTAATTTTGATAATGATATTTCTTTGATTGAAAATATTCGATTTTTGTCAGGTGAGGTAGACAATGATCCTGATCTTTCTAGCCAACTTTCTGATCTTGCTGATGTTTATATTTTTGATGCTTTTGGAGCATCTCATCGTTCTCATGCTTCAACTTTTGGTGCAATAAACTCATCTGATACTTCTTGTGCTGGACTTCTATTACAAGAGGAGACAAATGCATTAACAAAAGCAATGGACTCCAAAGAAACACCAACCTTAGCTATAGTTGGAGGCTCAAAAGTATCTTCAAAATTAGAGGTCATTAAAAGTCTTTTATATATCTCCAATGAAGTGTTGACTGGAGGTGGCATTACAAATACTTTTTTAAAAGCGAGTGGAAAGAATGTTGGAACCTCGCTTTATGAGGACTCTATGATGGAACATGCCAAGGATTTGCTTGCAACTAAAAAAATATTATTGCCAGAAGAAGTGGTGGTAAGTAAAAGTATTGAATCAAGCGAATCAAGAGTCTGTAGTGTTGATGCGGTTCAAGATGATGAGATGATACTTGATCAAATTCTAAGTCCAAAAACCTCCGATAAAATTGCAATGGCAAAAAAAATTATTTGGAATGGACCTGTTGGTGTATTTGAGAAAGAACTTTTCTCGCAAGGCACTCAACAACTTGCTGAAGCAATTGCATCTTCAAATGCTTATAGTTTGGCAGGAGGGGGAGAAACTCTTCTAGCCATTAAAATGTTTATAGACAAGAGTAATATTTCATATTGTTCAACTGGCGGCGGCGCTTTTCTTGAATTCATGGAGGGAAAAGCGCTACCATCATTGTCTGCTTTAGGTTTTAAATTTTGAATAGGAGAGAATCATGTCATTAAATACACTGGAAGAAATAGCAAACTATATTGTCTCAGATGGGAAAGGAATTCTTGCGGCTGATGAAAGCAACCCAACTTGCGGTAAGCGTTTTGATTCTATAGGCGTTGAATCTACAGAGATTAACAGACGTGATTATAGAGAAATGCTTTTTAGAGCCAGCGGGATGCAAGATAATATTGGCGGCGTAATCTTATTTGATGAAACAATTAGACAGAGCGCCGAAGATGGAACGCCATTAGTTGAATTAATTAAAAATCACGGAGCCTTGCCAGGCATTAAGGTTGATAAGGGTCTAGCACCATTAGAGTCTTCTCCTGAGGAAACCGTTACCCAAGGACTGGATGGGCTTGATGAGAGATGTCAAGAGTATGTTTCACTAGGAGCAAAATTTACCAAGTGGCGAGCAGTCATTAAAATATCTGAGAGTTTGCCTACAGATGAGTGCATTGAATCAAATATGCAAGCATTAGCAAAATACGCGAAGATTGTTCAAAGTAATAATATGGTTCCTATGGTAGAGCCAGAAGTTTTAATGGATGGAAGTCATACAATTGAGCAGTGTTACGAGGCAACTGGTAAATCTTTAAGATCACTTTTTCAATGTTTAAATCAAGAAGGGGTGAATATTGCTGGTACTATCCTAAAACCAAATATGGTGACCTCTGGATCAACTGCAGAGAGCCAAGCATCAGTGCAAGAGGTGGCCGAGATGACTGTTAAATGTCTTAACAAGAATGTCCCATCAGATCTTCCAGGCATAACTTTTCTTTCAGGTGGTCAATCTGATATTGATGCAACTGCTCACTTGGATGCAATGAATAAGATTGGTGGTTTTCCATGGAAGTTAAGTTTCTCTTATGGAAGAGCTTTACAGCAACCGTCACTAAAGGCTTGGCTTGGTAAGGAAGAAAATATTCCTTTGGCTCAAGATGCTCTTTCGCATAGAGCTTTAATGAACAAGCTTGCCGCAAATGGCGTTTGGAATGCCAGTTTAGAAAATTAAACTTCATTCTTTTGCAAGCCTTAGCTCAGCGAGTATCATCTGCAAAGATACATATTGACTCCAAGGTTTATTCTTCAATCAATAGGGGAATCTTGGCCTATGTCTGCTTTGAAAAAGATGACAGCGAAGAGGTCATAGAAAAATTTATACATAAAATTATAAATTTTTCTTTTTTTAAAGGAGATAGAGGCGTAATGTCAGCAAGTTTAAAGGAGATAAAGGGAGAATTGATGATTGTTAGTCAATTTACTTTGTCTGCTGTAACGAATAAGGGTAACAAACCGAGTTTTCATAAGTCAGCAGGTGCTGAGAAAGCTGAAAATTTGTATGACTTATTGATCAAAAGGCTCAATGAATATCCAATACATTTTCAATCAGGGGTGTTTGGTTCTGATATGGATATTCATTCTGTAAATGCTGGACCTGTAACTTTTTCGTTTAAGATATAAATTTATGAGCAATCAATTAGATAGTTTTGCAACGGAAGTTGATGCTTGGATTGAAGAAAATTGTCCTAAATCAATGAGAACATCAATGCCTGTTTCTGAGCAGGTTTGGGCCTCCTCTGAGATTAAATTTCCTACTGCCGATTCTAAGAGCTGGTTTGATGCAATGGTATCTAAAGGATGGTGCACACCAGAATGGCCGGTTGAATATGGAGGCGGAGGTTTATCTTTTGAAGAAGCAAAAATTTTACGAAGTCGCTTAAAGTTTTTTGGATGTAGGCCAGCTCAAATTAATTTTGGCATTTCGATGCTAGGACCTGTAATTTTAGAATTCGGAACTGATGATCAAAAAAAAGAATTTTTACCAAAAATTTCAAGAGGAGAGATTTGGTGGTGTCAGGGGTTTTCTGAACCAGGGGCTGGATCAGATTTAGCTAATGTCTCCACCTCAGCAAAACTTAAAGGCGATGACTACATTATAAGTGGATCAAAAATTTGGACATCTGAAGCCAACAAAGCCGACTGGATGTATTGTTTGGTTAGAACTGCTAAAACAGAAAAGAAGCAAGCCGGCATATCTTTTATTCTATTAAACTTGAAGCAACCTAACATTGAAATTAAACCAATTAAACTGTTGAGCGGCCAATCCCCCTTTTGCCAAGTTTTTTTTGATGACGTTGTTGCTAAGGAGTCTCATAGAATTGCTTATGAAAATGAAGGCTGGAGGGTTGCAAAAAGACTCCTTGAATTTGAGAGAAACATGATGGCAGACCTTGGGAGTGAGGGAGCGGTTGATATTGAGCCGATTCAAACGTTTAAAAATACAGATGCCTTAAATGCACCTGGGCAAAAAAAACTTCATAAGAAAATAATTAAGCATGAACTGCGAAATCATCTTATTGATTTAACAATGGCAAGAACTGGTATTGAATCAAAGAGTGGTTTTTCACCAGCAGCACTTACATTGAAATACATCAGCACAGAGGAAACTCAGGCAAGGTGGGAACTTAATGTAGCAAGTCTTGGTGCTGGCGGACTGGAGATCGTTGAAAAAAGCCATGGGCAAAAACAGGAAATTGCTAAATCCTTTTTCTACTCTAAGGCTTATACTATCGCTGGAGGAAGCTCTGAAGTTCAACTAAACATCATTGCAAAACATATATTAGGACTGCCAACATGACAATCAAAAAAATATCCGTATTTTGTGGTGCCCATCTTGGGAAATCACCAGATTATAAAATTGCTGCGCAGCAAATAGGAAAAGCGATGGCTGAAAAGGGCCTGGAAGTAATCTTTGGTGGAGGCAATGTGGGTTTGATGAAAGTTGTTGCAGATACTGCCATTGAGAATGGCGGAAAAGCTACTGGCATTACATTAAAGTCACTGCATGAATTTGAACTTACAAACCCGAATATTAATGAAACTATAATTACACATTCTCTTTTTGAAAGAAAAGAAATATTTTTAGACATGAGTGATGCTTTTATTGTGCTGCCTGGAGGCGTTGGCTCTATGGATGAGCTTCTTGAGGTTATGGTCAGCAATCAACTGGGAGGAATCAATAAGCCTGTTGGCTTGTTAAATATTAATGGCTACTATGATGGTTTTTTGAGCTGGTTACAGCATTCCGTTGATGAGGAGTTTGTTTCCCTCGAGAATCAAAACCAAGTTCTTGTTCATAATGATCCAAAAGAATTATTAAAAATGGTTCTATCAGCCGAAATGCCCTCTTCAGATACCTGGATAGATAGGCTTAATGTTGATTTTAGCAAGATACCAAAAGATTAATTTTTTCTATCTTTTGATATAAAAAGACCTATCTCAAATAGAAGCCACATTGGTAATGCCAAGAATAATTGAGAAAAAATATCTGGTGGCGTCAAAAACATTCCAATAATAAAAAAACTAATAATTAAATATGGCCTCAATGTTTTGATACGAGCTTTGGAAACCAATCCAGTGGTGATCACCAAGAAGGTTGCTACAGGAATCTCAAAAGCAAAACCAAAAGCAAAAAAAAGTTTTAATACAAAGTCTAAATACTTATTTATGTCAGTCATCACTTGGATTGAGTCTGGAGCAGAGGACATGAAAAAACTTAGGATGATAGGACTTACAACGAAATAAGCAAATGCAATTCCTGTGTAAAAAAGAACAATTGAAGACAGGATTAGAGGACCTACAAACGCCCTTTCTTTTTTATATAAACCAGGGGAAATAAAACCCCATAGCTCTAAAAAAAAATATGGTACCGATATGATCACGGCTGAATAAATTGTAACCCTCAACGGCGCTAAAAATGGAGAGGCTACTTCCGTTGCAATCATGCTGCTACCAGCAGGCATCAACTCCATTAATGGTGCCGAGATAAAAGAATAAATGAGGTTTGTAAATGGCAAACAGCATATTAAGATTAATCCTGTAAATAAAAACATTCTAATTATTCTTGAGCGTAATTCTTTTAAATGCTCCATGAATGTCATGTCATTTGGATCGGTCATCTTCTTCCTTTTTAAACTCTTCCATTTTTAGCTCATTAAAAATATCTTGCTTCAAATCTTCAGCACCAATATCTCTTTCAATGGACGATCTAAATTCAAAAAATTTGTTCTGGAATCTGGTAAAAGTTTTTAATGTAGATTTTATGAATCCTGGGAGCTGATCGGGGCCAATAACTAATATCCCAATCAGCAGGATAAGTAGAATTTCAAGAAATCCAATCTGTAACAATTTTTATTGATCGTCTGATTTAGACTCACTATCTTTAGTTGAGTCATCATCTTTGATAGCTTTTTTAAAACCTTTAAGGCCTTCCCCTAGATCTGAACCCATTGTTCTAATTTTTTTACCGCCAAATAAAATTAGTATAACCACCAGTATGATTAATATTTGCCAAAAACTTATTCCACCTATTCCCATAATTAACTCCTGGTCCCTACGCCAACATTGTCCCCATTAGAATCATAATAATACCTATTAGTGTAAGTATAGTTAGATTTTGCCATTTTCGCTGGTTTTGCAAACTTGCTTCAAGACTTTTTATGAGATCAATATTTTTTTTCCCATCGTTTGCAATAAATTTTATGTTATCAAGCAAGTTAAAAATTTCACCTGGCAACGAAGAGGCCTTATCTAAAATTTCATATTGATTATCCTTCAGAAACTCTTTGAGTTTCAGTGGACTGAATTGCTTTTCGATCCACTGATCAAGATAGGGTTCTGCAAGACCCCAGAAATCAAGGTCAGCATATATCTCTCTTCCCATGCCTTCTATGTGTATAAGTGTCTTTTGCAACAATATTAAAGATGGCTGAACTGATAAACCGAATTGCCTGGTTGAATCAAACAAATAAAGTAATAGATTTCCAAATTCAATTTCTGATAGGGGCTTTTCAAAAATGGGCTCACAAGTGGCTCTTAAAGTTTGCTCTAAATCCGCCTTATTAGTTTGACTGGACACCCATCCAGCACCAATGAATAATTCAGATAGTTTGTAGTAATCTTGTTTCAATGTAGCTTGCAACATTCTTGCTAAATTGTATTGATCATCTCTGCTTAAAGACCCAACTATGGCGCAATCAATTGCTATATAGCTTGGCTGAGCTACATTAATCTTACTGACAAAAATATTTCCTGGATGCATATCAGCATGAAAAAAATTATCTCTAAATACCTGATCTAAAAATATCTTTACTCCATTCTCTGCAAGGGTTTTTCTGTCTATGCCAAGCTCATCCATTGCATGGATATCTGTGCATGCTATGCCGTCAATTTCTTCAAGTGTCAAAACATTAACCGCAGTGTGATCCCAAAACACTTTTGGTATAAATAATAGATTTGAATCTGAAAAATTCTTCTTGGTTACAGTAGTATTTGCTGCCTCGACTTTTAAATCTAGTTCTTTATAGATTGTTTTTTCATAGTCACTAATCACGTCCTTTAATTTGAGCCTATGGCTTTCTTTGTAAAAGAGGTTGATTAAGAAGCCTCCAGCCTTCATTACCCTAACATTCCTTCTAACTTGTTTATGAATTCCAGGCCTCAAGACTTTAATTACAACTTTTTCAGATGTGCTTTTTAGTTTTGCTCTGTGAACTTGCGCTAGTGATGCGGCCGCCAATGGTACATCTTCAAACTCATCAAAAACATTATTGATTTTAATTTGAAGGCTTTCTTCAATTATTTCTTTAGCTAGCTTGGTTGAGAACGGAGTACATTGATCAGTTAAGCCCTTTAAGTGAGAAGCTATGTCAATGGATATTGCGTCTGTTCTTGTTGATAGTAGCTGACCAAATTTTATGAACATAGGACCCAAGCTTTCTAAAAAATTTCTAATTCTTAAGCCATGAGGAATTTTTCTATTAATGATAAAAAAAGGATTCAATAAACCCAATGCTTTGATAGCAATAGAGCCGCTGCTATCGATCGGTATGTTTACAATTCCATACCTAAAGGCCTGAAAGAGAATTTTCAAGCAATCCAGAACTGAAAAAAGAATATTCATTAATTTATTAAAACATGCTCAAGTCTATCAAGCCTTATCGAAATATCCCTAAAAGACCTCAGAATTCTATTCACTTCATCTTGCTGTAATTGAGATTCTTCTTGCTGAGGTTGGTTTGACATAATTTTTCTTAGCATTAAAGCTGGGATATCTCCGAAATATTTATAGACTAAAAGCTCTAAATCTATATCAATATTTGCAAAAGCACCTAACAGTATTACCGCGCTTTCTACATCCCCTGAAATAGATTTTGTTGGTATCTGTTTTTTATTTAATGCATTCAAGGCTGTCAGAATATTGAGTTGAAGTGAGAAGTTTGGATTTGGGTGCTCAATGAAACTAAAGTTTTGAGAGTCATTATTTAATGAAATTGAAAATTTCGAAACAGAGTCAATCTCAATATTAAAATCAATTGGGTACAGATTCTTAATTTTAATTAAAAATCCTGGAGATAAAGATTCTATTTCTTTCAAAAATTTATCTAAAGCTACGCGCATTTTTTATTTCGCCTTATGGATTGCAACAACTCCGTTTACAAGATTGTAGAACTTACATTCGTTGAAGCCTGAATCGAGAACCATATCCTTTAATGTTTCTTGGTCAGGATGCATTCTTATCGACTCAGCAAGGTATTGATAGCTTTCAGAATCATTGGCTAAAAGCTTGCCTAATTTAGGAATGACATTAAATGAGTACCAATCATAAACCTTAGAAAAAAAGGAATTTGTAGGTTTTGAAAATTCTAAAACTAATAACACACCATCTGGTTTCAAGACTCGTTTCATTTCCTCAAGCCCTATCCGCTTGTCAGTAAAATTACGAAGCCCAAACCCAACAGTGACTAGATCAAAAGTTTTATCTTGATAAGGGAGGCTTTCACCAGAGGCTAGAGCAAAATTGCAATTGTGAAAGAAGTTTTCGTTTATCGCGCGTTCTTTGCCCAGCGAAAGCATTGATTCATTAATATCTGTTACATGCATTGAGACTGATTTAAATTCTTTATTAATTAATTTTGGAATATCAGCCGTTCCGCTTGCGATATCAAGAACAACAGAGCCTTCACTTAACTCAGATAGCTCAATAAGAATTTTTTTCCATAGTCTGTGCATGCCAAAAGACATAACATCGTTCATTAGATCGTATTCTTCTGCAACAGAATGAAAGACTTCTCCAACATGTTCGGATTTCTTATCGGCATCAACTTCTTTAAAGCCAAAATGTGTTTTTTCATTCATTTAGTTCTCTTTTGCTTAAAAAGATAAAATTATTGTATCTACTTTCTTCAATATCGCCATTCTTTAGCGCAGCCATTACCGCGCATCCCTCATCAGCTTGATGAGAGCAATTAGGAAAAGCGCAATTAAGAGAATAATTGATTATTTCAGGAAACCCTAAAATAATCTCCTTAGGTTTTAGATGATTAATACCAATATCTCTAACTCCTGGAGAGTCAATAATTTTCATTTCATTGACGTGATAAAGACTAGAAACAGAGGTGGTATGAACACCCTGATTATTCGAAAGTGCTTTTGATAATATTTCTTTTCCTGTAATGGCTGAGGTTAAAGTAGATTTTCCAGAGCCTGAGTTACCTACGAATATCGTGGTCCTTTTTGAAAGATATTTTTTTAGCTTATCAAGATTTGTATAAAATTTTGCAGAAATTTGAAAAGTCTTAATTCCAATGCGCTCATAGGTTTTTTGATCTTCTTGGAATGCACTATTTTGCAATAGATCTATTTTGTTATAAATTATGAATGGCTCTATTGAGGCAACTTTTGAAATCGTTATCCATTTATCAATAAACTCAAGATTTGTTTTAGGGCTTTTGGTAACTAAAATACCAATATGTGAAATATTTGCTGCTATTAGTTTTTTAACTTTTTCTTTTGATTTGTAGAGAGCAGTCACTCTATCTAATCGTTTGATAACCAATCCATTAGAGCTACTATCCACAGAAGATAACTCCATTTCAACTAAATCGCCGACAACAAGATTAATTCTCCCTTGAATTTTGCATTTGTATTCTATGCCCTCAGACATCACGCAGCATGAGTTAGAGTAGAACTCAACTATTTGACCGGTTTGAACTTTTAACATCTTGGGCTCAAAATACACTATAGTTAAAATTTAACAACATATATGTCTACTCAAAAATCTAATCAAAATCTAATCTGGGTTGATCTTGAGATGACTGGACTAGATCCAGACAAAGAGAGAATTATAGAAATCGCTACTATTATCACAGATAGTAATCTTACCATTGTTGCAGAAGGCCCAAATTTAGTTATCAACCAGCCAAAAGAGCTTATTGAAAATATGGATGAATGGAATACTAAACAGCATGGGAACTCAGGCTTAACACAATCAGTTCTTCAGAGTTGTATTTCAGAGCAAGCAGCAGAGATAGAAACCTTAGAATTTATTTCAAAATATGTAGGAAACAAAGCATCTCCAATGTGTGGTAATACTGTTTCTCATGATAGAAGATTTCTTGCAAAATATATGCCTGACCTAGAATCATATTTTCATTATCGTCATGTCGATGTTTCTTCAGTAAAAGAACTTATTTCAAGATGGATGAACGACGCTCAGACATACGAAAAAAAAGGTTCACATAGAGCCAAAGATGACATTAAAGAATCTATTAATGAGCTAAAGCTGTATAAGCAAATGCTATTTGATTGAACTGGGCTTTATTTTTTCTAGCTTAAGCCCTTCTCTATAAATCACAAAAGATTGAGATGAGCTTATTTTAGCATTAATGTTATTTAACTCTTCTATGTAATTAAAAGAGGCAACGATTTTATTTTCCACGCAATCAAGAAATAGATACCCCCTATTAGAGGGGTCCATCCATTGAAGCTCTTTATTAATTTTTACAATGCTATCAATGAACTTATTTTCATCTAAATTTAATACATCTGTTATTCCAGGTGAAGTCACAGAGGGAGTTCCCAATTCAATGCCTACTTTTTTGCCTGACTGATCTTCAAGCTCAGAAACCCAACTATTATGTGTATCTCCAGCAAGACTAATGAATTCCTTTTTAGCACTTTTCATTAATTGATAAAGGTTATCTCTTGCTGCAGGATACCCATCCCATGCATCAAGATTGGAAGGAATACCCAAGCCTAAAAATTTTAAATAAGGTTTGAGAAAACTTGGAATTTCTTCTGTTTTGAGCATTTTGCTTAGGTCAGGAAACTTTAATTTCGCCATCAGGACCTGTTGGCCAAAGATAGTCCAAGCAGCATTTGACTTTAAAACACTATTTTCAACCCAAGAAAGCTGTTCTGCACCTAGAAGCTCTCTATTTTCTGAATTTAGATCGTTATAGAACTTTACTTGATTAAATCCAGATTTACTAAGGTAATCCTTTGGTTGTAATTGTTTATCCCTTCCATATTGTCGAGTATCCAACATGATTAAATGTATCAGTTTGCCAATCTTAAATTCTCTAAAGATTCTTCTTTTATTCTGCTGCTCCCTGATTGGCATCCATTCATAGTAAGCCTTGATGGCAGCTGATCTCCTAGCGAAGAAATCACCTTCCGATCCATCTTCCGAATGATTTTGTGCTCCTCTCTTCCATGCGTCATTTGAAAACTCGTGATCATCCCAGACAGCAATTAGTGGCGCATGTTTATGAAGAGCCTTGGAGCCCTGATCAAGCTTATACTGAGCATGCCTTTGCCTGTAATCTGAAAGGGTAATCATTTCATGTGCGGGGTTTGGAGTTCTTCCTAGTTTTTTTGCATTATCAGTAGCATACCCACCCATAGGATACTCATATAAGTAATCACCCAAATGTAGCCACAAGTCTAAATCTTTTTTTTCGGCCGCAGCCTGATAAGCATTAAAGTAGCCTGCTGGAAAGTTACTGCAGCTAAAAACACCAATTTTTGCTGATAGCGTATCTTTAGAAAATGTTTTTGATTTGCCTGTCTCTGAAATGGAACTTCCAGCTCTGAATCGATAGAAAAACCCCTTATCACTATCGCAGTACTGCTTTGCTAAAAAATCATATTTTATGGTGTAGTCTGACAAGGAAGAGGTTTGCAATTTCTTTGAGTAAACAATTTTAGAAAAATTTTCATTTTCTGAGATTTCAAGGATAGCCTGCAACGGCCCTGCTTTTTGTGGAGTTACTCTGGTCCAAAGAATTACCCTGTCCTCAAGAGGATCCCCACTAGCAACACCATGGTTAAAAGAATAGGTATTTTTTGAACAACTTGAGCTTATGGAGGCTGAAAGTCCTATGGCACCAACGGAAGTAACTTTAATAGCCTGCCTTCTTTTCATAGGAAAATCTTAACAGTCAATTGCTTAAATGCTAAGCAAAAAAACTCAAATCTTGTTGAATTAGTCTTGTTTATTTGCAGGCTGAATATTTATGGGTAAAGGTGAGACCTGGTTTTTATTTTGTTTGATCTTTGCCTCTCCAGACTCAATTACTTCATCTATCCTTATCACCGAATTAATTGGGATATATGATCTTTCAACGGATTTAAACTCTTTCTCTAATTTTTCAGATGATGGGTCAACCACTAGCTGTTTATTTTGATTAAATATATACTCTTCGACCTCTATGAAACCGTACATGTCACTTTGATAAATTTGTTTTGCAAAAATCTCGTAGATTTCTCCAAGCTGCATAAAAATTATTTTATATGTGGTTTTTTTCTTCATAATTAGGTATATGGGTACAAAACTTTATATTAAAACCTATGGTTGTCAAATGAATGAATATGACAGCCAAAAAACATTAGAAATACTAAAAAAAGATTCAACGATTGAGGAGACAAATAATCCAAATGATGCTGATATTATTTTGTTGAACACTTGTTCCATTAGAGAAAAAGCCGAGGAAAAGGTCTATTCAGAATTGGGTAGGCTTAATAAATTAAAGAAAACCAATCCAAATTTAAAAATTGGAGTCGGAGGCTGCGTAGCTACTCAAGAGGGTAAAAATATATATAAGCGCGCACCTTTTGTGGACTTAATTTTTGGACCACAAACCATACATAAAGTACCCTCATTGATTAAAGAAGAGAATAAAATTCAAGCTGTTGATGTATCTTTCCCAATTGAAGAGAAATTTGATTCATTGCCAGAACCAGACGCTACTGGTGTGTCTAGCTTTGTATCTATTATGGAGGGATGCTCAAAATATTGTTCTTTTTGTGTTGTTCCATACACCAGAGGGGATGAAGTAAGCAGAAAGCCTGAACAAATATTTGATGAGGTAGCAAGATTGGTTGAGCAAGGAGTTTCAGAAATTGTTTTTGTAGGACAGAACGTTAATGCATATAAGTACACATTGAATGGTAGACTGCTTGGATTATCAGACTTGATTGAGGTATGTGGAAGTATTGATGGCGTTGAAAGAATTAGATACACAACCTCTCATCCGTTAGAGATGACCGATGATTTAATAGATGCCTATGGGCATGTCCCTCAATTAGTTAGTCATTTGCATCTTCCCGTGCAGTCAGGCTCAAATGAAATTCTTGCAAAGATGAAAAGAAATTATTCCAGAGAAGATTATATTGAAATAATAAAAAAGTTACTTAAGGTGAGACCAAACATTAAAATCTCATCTGATTTCATTGTAGGATTTCCTAATGAAACGGACTTTGACTTTCAACAGACCATGGACCTGATTGAAGAAATAAAGTTTGATGCATCATTTAGTTTTATCTACTCTCCAAGACCTGGAACTCCGGCTTCACAGCTTGAGGATACCGTTCAGCTAGAGACGAAAAAGGAGCGTTTATATATTCTGCAGAATCGAATTGATGAGCTTCAATTACACTACAGCAATAATTTAGTTGGCACCATTCAAAGATGCTTGGTTACCGGCGTCTCAAAAAAAGATATCAACCAATTGCAGGCAAGAACTGAGTGCAACAGAGTTGTAAATTTTGACTTCCAAAACATCAACATTCTAGGTAAATTAGTAGATATTGATATTACTAAAGCATACCAGCGTTCATTGACAGGCAAGATTTTAAGCCCTGAAGGGGTTTCTTAAGGCTTAATGGCAGAAATTAATCAATCTCTTACCCAGCTGAAGCTTGAACCAGCAAACACCAAAAATTTAAAATCTTTTGTTGGAGAGCTAAATGGCAATATTAAGATTCTTGAAAAAGGATTTGGTGTCAAAATTTTTCAAAACGGAAATAAGGTAAGCATTTCTGGCGATAAGGAAAATATTAAAAAGGCTTCAAATGCAATTCAAGATTTATATGCTACAACGACTCGAGGAGTGGAACTCTCCAAGGAAACAATTCAAATGGCGATAAACAATAATGAAGACATTAATCCTGCTCCAATTTCATCAAGCGGGAGCGAACATATAATCAAGACACCAAAAAAAATAATCAAGCCAAGAGGCAGAAATCAAAATGATTATTTAGGCAACATGAAAAATTTTGAGGTTAACTTTGGAGTTGGCCCAGCCGGAACTGGAAAAACATACTTGGCTGTTGCAAAAGCAGTTGAAATGCTAGTGCAAGAAGAAGTAAAAAAAATAATATTAATACGACCAGCTGTTGAGGCTGGCGAGAAGCTTGGTTTTCTCCCAGGAGACTTATCACAAAAGGTTGATCCTTATCTTCGACCGCTATATGACGCTTTATATGAAATGCTTGGTTTTGAGCAGGTTGTCCGTTTATTAGAAAAAGAAATCCTTGAAGTTGCACCTCTTGCATATTTGCGAGGAAGAACTCTTAACAATGCTTTTATTATTATGGATGAAAGCCAAAATACTACAGTTGATCAGATGAAAATGTTTTTAACCAGGATGGGTTTCGGATCATACGCTGTAATTAATGGAGATATGACGCAGATTGATTTGCCTAAAAATATAGAGTCTGGCCTTTCTCACGCTTTGAAGGTCTTGGAAAAAATAGAAGATATTGGCTTTACAATTTTTAATTCTAAAGACGTTGTTAGGCATCCTTTGGTAAGAAAAATTGTTGATGCATATGATCAATTTAATGGTTAAAAAAATTGAGTCTTAACATCATAGCGCATGAATTTGAGGAGCTTTCCGGTGACTTAGAGTCAAAACTACATTTACTCACAGAACATATTCTGCTTGATCATAATCAAATTGAAATGCAGGTTAACCTTAAGCTTATTTCAAGCAAGGAAATGATAAAACTTAATGGCAACTTTAGAGATAAAGAATTGGATACTAATGTCCTATCTTTTCCTATGGGCGAAGATATTCAAAGTATCGAAGGAGAGCTTGGTGATATTGCAATGAGTTTTGCATACATACAAAGTGAGTCACAGAGCTTGAATAGAGACATAGAGGATCATATGATGCATTTATTAGCTCATGGAATACTTCACTTATTTGGTTTTGATCATACAGAAGATAAAGATGCCAATATAATGGAAGCAAAAGAGATCAAATACTTAGAGTTTTTTAACATTGCCAATCCTTATTTAATATGACAAATCAAGATACAGAAAAAGATCAACCTCCGTCGAGTCTCTTAAATAAAATAAAACGCTTTTTTACTATAAAGCCATCAAGCTTAGATGATGTGTCTGTATTGCTAGAAGATGCCCTTAGCGCAAGGTTAATAGATAAAGAAGCCCAGTTTATTGCTGAACGAGCAATAAGATTAGGAGATACGACTGTAAAGGCGATAATGGTTCCAAGAGTTGAAATGGTAACGCTTGCTCCGGATGAAGACCCCATGAGCATGATTAATAGAATAATTGACTCAGGCCATTCGCGATATCCTGTTCTCGGGCCAGCCAAAAATGAGGTTCAAGGTATTTTGCTTGCCAAAGACTTGCTTCCAATAATCAACAAAAACCTAGAAGATCTCAGCCTAAATGACTTAATTAGAGATATTAAAGTTGTCCCTGAATCAAAAAAAGCAGATTCGCTGCTTGAAGAGTTCAAAAAAGACCGATCACATATGGCCATTGTTATGGATGAATATGGAACTATATCGGGATTGGTAACAATTGAGGATATTTTAGAAGAGCTTGTCGGTGAAATTGAAGACGAGCATGATTCTGATGATGAAGATCTTATTCAAGTCAGTGAGCATGAATATATTGCTGATGCTACTTTAGAGTTATCAGAATTTGAAAATAAATTTAATAAAAAATTCAATGAAATGGATGCTGAAACATTGGCTGGTTTATTTATTAATAAATTAGGATTTTTACCCAAGGTCGGGGATAAGATTGAGCTAGATGACATGATTCTAGCAGTTACAGCTGCTGACAAAAGAAAAATAAAAAAAATTGGCATTACAATTAAAACAAATTTATAAATCCTCATTTGCATTTTACATATTCCTTGGTCTAGTTGGCGGCCTATCAACTTTAGCTTTTAGTCCATTTAATATTAAGCTGATTATCCCATTCACCCTATCAGCTTTAATTTACTCAACATTTAATTCAAGAAATGTTTTTGATGCCTGCAAGCGCGCTTTTTCATGGGGACTTGGGTACTGGATATGTGGTACTGGGTGGCTAATAGTAAGTATTCACTACTATGGAAACACTAATATTATAATAGCAAGCATTATTATATTATTAATGGGAATACTTCTATCCGGAGTATTTATTGCCCCTTTTGCATTGGCGCGATTCATACAATTCAACCAAAATATTTTTTTTAAAAGCTTGGCCATTGCAAGTATATTAATTATTTTAGAATTCTCTAGATTTTTATTATTAGGTGGCTTTCCATGGTTGTTACCAGGCTTGGTATTTATGGACACTCTTGGCCAAACTACGATACCAATATTTGGAGTTTATGGAGCTTCGTACATAATTTATTTTTTCTCATCATTGATTGCATTTTCTCTCATAGAAAAGAAAAAGAACTTTTTATTTTTAGGGATATTATTTTTATTAATTTTTATCCCATATCAAACTAATCAAAAATACGAATCTAACCAAGGATTAAACCTGTCTATTATTCAACCATCTTTGGACCCTTTTAAAAAATATACGGCAGGATCTGATGTAGCCATAGAAGATGCATTGTTGGACCTGACAAATAAGAGCAACGATGCAGATTTAATAATTTGGCCCGAATCACCCCTTCCATATTTAAACTCAGATCCTAGAATGACTCGGCTCATTTCGAAGCTAGGTGAAGAGCAAACAATTCTCTCTGGTTCTTGGCAATACCAAAACAATAAGCTGCATAATTCAATGACCATTTTAGGGAGTGACCAAACCTATTTGAAGAGACATCTTGTACCTTTTGGTGAATATGTACCTTTTGAGGGTATATTTAGAGGCTTAATAGAATTTTTTGATATGCCTATGTCTTCTTTGAGTGCAGGTAGTGCAAATCAGGACTTGCTGCAATTCAGAAACTTCAAGATTTTAGGATTGATATGTTTTGATATTGCTTTTCCTTTGAGCTATCTAAAAGAAGTAAGAAAATCTGATTTTATAGTCAATATTAGCAATGATACTTGGTTTGGAAGTTCATATGGGCCTTATCAGCATCTTCAAATAGTAAGAGCAAGGGCATTGGAGGCCAATAAATGGATAGCAAGAGGCACCTCTGATGGAATATCGACAATAGTTGATAATAATGGAACTATTGTTTTTTTATTAGAAAAGGGTACCAGAGGTTCATTGGTAGGAAGCATCCAGAAAACATCAAAAACAAGCTTCTTTTATAAATATGGCTACCTTATTTCTCCCATTTTATCTATTATTATGCTGATGACTATTCTTATATTAAAATTAAGGAAATGAAATTTTTTACGTTAATCTTGTTGTTGATATTACCATTGTCAGCAACCGCTAACTTCTCAATTGAGATCAGTATCAAAGAGCAAAGGTTATATTTAATTAAAAATAATAACATTATTAGAAGCTATTCTATATCTAGTTCAGCATATGGCGAGGGGCAAATAGAGAATTCACTGAAAACCCCTCTAGGAAAACATGAAGTTAAAACTAAAATTGGAACAAAAGTTCCTAAATATGAATTTTTTGTAAGTCGTCAGCATATACCACAGGAAGTAAAAATCATTCATGAAGACATTGATTCCCCTGATGACTTTATTACAACACGCATTATGTGGCTTACAGGCCTAACTGAAGGCTTTAACAGGGGGGGTAATGTTGATTCATTCAATAGATTTATTTATATTCACGGCACGCATGAAGAAGGCCTCATAGGCAAAAAAGCATCACATGGATGCATCAGGATGCTAAATCATGATGTTTTAGAGCTCTTCGAGATAATTCCAGCCAAAACGCCCGTAAATATCTATTGATAAGCCTTTTCAGCCTATACACCACCCATATTGTCGGTTTTAAAGCTTAATAGCTCTGCTCGGTCCTCAATTAATGGAGCTTCACCAAATTTTCCAGACTCTTCTGCAAGTTTTTTCAGTAATGGAGCTGGTTTCCAGAAATTTTCATCCAAGCTTGAAAAATCATTTATCTTACTCACAACCTCTGACAGACCTTGTTGGTTTGCATAGAACATAGGCCCACCTCTCCATATAGGGAATCCATAACCATTAATATAGACTATGTCCATATCACCAGCTCTTTGAGCAACGCCCTCTTCTAAAATACGAGCGCCTTCATTTACGAGAGCAAAGATACATCTATCTATAATCTCTTGGTCGGAGATTTCTCTTCTTTCAATATTATTTTGGTCAGCTATTTCTTTGTATAGTGCTTCATTCTCTGGAGCAGGATTTGGAGCCCTTGAACCTTCTGAATAATTATAAAAACCTTTTGAGGTTTTTTGACCAAACCTATCTTGTTCACATAATGCATCAGAGATTTTATTTGCTAATGGAGTTTCTATTTCAGCTAATTTACGAGCTCTCCATCCAAGGTCTAGACCAACTAAGTCCATCATTCTAAATGGACCCATACTCATCCCAAAAGACTCTAATGCGCTATCAACTTGATTTGGTAACGCACCCTCAAGCAACAACATATTTGCTTGATATGTGTATCCAGCAAGCATTCTGTTACCTATAAAGCCTGGAGCATTTAAAGAGACAACAGCAGCTTTACCCATCTTCTTGCCTAAAGACATTACTGTGGCCATTGTTTCGTCTGAGGATTCTCTACCCCTAACAACTTCAAGCAGTCGCATAACATTTGCTGGACTAAAAAAGTGAGTGCCCACTACTTTTCCAGGCCTTGTTGTTGATGATGCTATTGCATCAATATCTAAACCAGAGGTATTAGATGCAAGGATGGCATGTTCTTTAGTAACTGAGTCTAAACTCTTAAAAATCTCTTGTTTTAAATCAAGGTTTTCATAGACCGCTTCAACTGCAATATCAACGTTAGATAAATCATCATATGTAAGTGTTGGAGTTATTAAACCCATAACCATATCTTTTTGTTCTTGAGACATTCTTCCTCTGTCTACCATCATTTGATAATTTTTTTCAATTACTCCCATCCCTCTTTCAAGATTTTTTTCATCCTGATCAAGAACTAAAACAGGTATACCAGCATTTGCAAAATTCATTGCAATTCCCCCGCCCATTGTTCCTGAGCCTACAACACCAGCAGATCCTATTGGAAGGAGAGGTGTTTCCTTTGGGATATCAGAAATTTTCGAAGCAGCACGCTCACCGAAGAATATATGAATCATAGCTTCTCTTTGAGGATTCATTAAACATTCCAAAAAATATTCTGATTCTTTTTTCATGCCAGTATCAAAATCATCTTCATTAATTGCAGCTTCTACGCAAGCAATAATTTGACCAGGAGCAAATTGGCCTCTTCTAGTTTTCGCTGCCAACGCTTTGGCTTCTGCAAGAACATTTTCATCTCCTTTAGCTTCAAGGATTTTTTCATTTTTATCTCTTACTTTTGGATGATCATTAGACCCAATTTTTTCTTGAAGAAAGGCAATAGCATCGTCCATAAGTGAATTTTCTGAAATTGCATCTATCACACCCTGTTGCAAAGCCTTTTTAGCAGAAATAGGCGTTCCGGCAATCATCATTTTAAGGGCTTGAGATGGTCCGATTAATCTAGGAAGCCTTTGTGTGCCGCCTGCACCAGGTAGTAAGCCTAAATTGACCTCTGGAAGGCCAACTATAGCTTTATTTGTCCCAATTCTATAGTTACATACCAATGCTGTTTCCAGCCCACCGCCCAAAGCTGTACCATTAATAGCAGCTAAAACGGGCTTTTTGCTGAATTCTATCTCTTTTAACGTGGTATGAAGGTCAGGACCATCAGACTTTTGGCCAAACTCAGAAATATCTGCTCCGGCAATAAACGATCTTCCAGCCCCAGTAAGAATAATTCCCTCGATTGAATCATCTTCATTTGCTTTTGCAATATATTCTGCTAAACCGGCTCTAACGCCGCTACTAAGTGGGTTAACGGGTGGATTATCTACCTCTAAAATAGCAATATTCCCGTTTACAGTGTAATTAACCTTACCCTTTAACTCGTTTGTCATAATTATCTCTGGATTAAAAAATTAATCTGAAATTATATATATTTTTAGAGGTTTGGGCTCAAATATGTTAATTCTTATCCAATTTCTTATAAAGATAATATTTAGTTATATTCTAAAATAATTAAAATTTATTTATCATTTATATTGATAAATGGTTATAAATATATATAATGATGTTTACCAACACTTCTCTCCCCCTATGATTTGTTGGTAATTCTCTGGAATTATGGAGGGCTCAGGCCCTCCACCTCTTACAAAAGGTTTATTATGAATGCAAAGTTAGTTGAAAAATTCGAATTAGTCACACTTGTTTCGATCTTTATATCTTCTGTTTACGCTATTTCTCCATTAGTGTAATATTTAAAGGATGAAAAACCTTTTTATCCTTACATTATTAACTTTATCGTCTGCTTCGTTTGCATGCTCTGACCTGCTTAACAGCAATTTAAGAGTGTTAGATTCAGATGATGAAAAAAATCTCTGTGAATACTCAGGAAATGTCGTACTAGTAGTCAATGTTGCTAGCAGGTGTGGATACACTCCTCAGTATGCAGCTTTACAAAGAATTTATTCTAAATATAAAGACGATGGTTTCGTGGTCATAGGTATCCCATCAAGAGATTTTAAGCAAGAATTTTCTGAGGAAGCAAAAGTTGCTGAGTTCTGCAGTACTGAATATGGAGTCGATTTTCCAATGTTTGCAACCGCTAAAGTCAAGGGTAAAAATGCCCACCCTTTTTATAAAAAACTTATTGCCGCATCAGGCAAAGAGCCGAGATGGAATTTTGCAAAATATTTAATTGGTAGAGATGGCGAGGTCATCGATCATTACAAGTCTAGAGTAACACCAGAATCTGAAAAGTTAGTCTCTGCTATAACTGCAGTACTTTAGTCTTTTCCTACAATGACTTTTTGTGGTTTGCAATTTGCAAATAATCCATTATCTAAAACCCCAGGAATCAAATTGATTCTTTTCTCTAAATCTAATGGGTTTTCAATTGTTAGATCTTTAACATCTAAAATCTGGTTACCTTGATCAGTTACGAAGTTTTTTCTTAGTTCAGGCGATCCTCCAATCTTAACAATCTCACGAGCAACATAGCTTCTGCTTTTAATTATCACCTCGACTGGAAGAGGGAAGTTGCCCAATAAGTTAACAAGTTTTGACTCATCAACGATACAAACGAATTCATTTGAGGCTGATGCAACAATCTTTTCTCTTGTATGTGCTCCGCCTCCCCCTTTAATCAGATTATGAGAAGTATCCACCTCATCAGCACCATCTACATATATAAGAATTTCATTTACATCATTTAATTCATATACCTCGATGTCATGACTTTCCAATAATTTTGTTGAAGCATCTGAGCTAGATACTGCGCCTTTAAATAAATGTCTAATTTTTGCAAGCTCATTAATAAAGAAATTAACCGTTGATCCTGTGCCAACGCCAATAATTGAATCTATTCTAATTTTTGGCTTAATGTATTCTATAGCTTCAATTGAAGCATTTAATTTTGATTTGCTCATTATGGGTATAATACTTAAATTATTATGCGACTTAAAATAAAAAAATCAGGCTCATATAAATTTTCAAAAAAATATTTAGATTTGGTTGCCGAATCTAAAGTATATGATGTTGCTGATCAAACACCCATAACTTTTGCCGGAAATTTGTCAAGCAAATTGAGTAATGAAGTTTATTTGAAACGTGAAGACATGCAGCCTATTTTTTCCTTTAAGATCAGAGGGGCATATAACAAAATTGCGAATTTAAGTAAGCAGCAGCAAAAAAGGGGAGTTATGACTGCTTCAGCAGGCAACCATGCTCAAGGCGTTGCTAATGCCTGCAAAAAGCTAAAAGTCCCTTGCTTCATAGTAATGCCAGTAACGACTCCTGAAATAAAGGTTAAGTCCGTTAAAAGATTTGGCTCTAAGGTTTTATTGCATGGAGATAACTTTGATCAAGCCTCAAAAAAAGCAATTCAAATGGCGAAGGAACAAAAACTTGAATTCATTGAAGCATTTGATGATCCATTAACAATAGCCGGGCAGGGCACTGTTGGAAAAGAAATTTTGGACCTAGATAAAAACCTAGACGTTATTTTTGTTCCAGTTGGTGGTGGCGGACTTTTGGCGGGTATTGGTGCGTGGGCTGCTCAAACTCAAACAAAGACTAAAATTTATGGTGTTGAGGTTGAGGACTCGGCTTGTCTGTTTGAAGCGGTGAAGGCCGACAAAAGAGTTAGGTTGCGAGAAGTAGGGTTGTTTGCAGATGGGGTTGCAGTAGAGCGTATTGGTAAGCATAACTTTGACGTCATAAGAGAATGTGTTGATGGGGTAATAACAGTGAGCATTGATGAGCTATGTGCTGCAGTAAAAGATATTTTTGAAGATACAAGAGTTCTTTCTGAGCCAGCTGGAGCTCTTGCCTTGGCTGGTCTTAAAAAATATGCATCCAAAATTTCAGATAAACGCTTATTAGCTATCAGCAGTGGCGCAAATGTTAATTTTGAAAGACTTAGCTATATTGTTGAAAGATCAGAGGTTGGAGAAAATAGAGAAAAACTTTTGAGCATTAAAATCCCAGAAAAACCTGGCAGTTTTTTAAAGCTTTGCAAGGTTTTTGGCCGATCTCAAATTACGGAGTTTAACTATAGATTTGCAAACAAAATAGATGCGCATGTTCTTGTAGGAATTAAAACTGAAAACGAAGACGCATTTAAAAAAATTAAAAGCAAGCTTGCAATGAGTAAGTTTAAATTTAATGACTTAACAAAAAATCAAATTTCTAATGACCATCTTCGACATATGGTAGGAGGGCACAAGAGCGTTATTTCTGAAAGAGACTCAGAGAGACTATATAGATGCCAATTTCCAGTGAGACCAGGTGCTTTAATGGGATTCTTAAAGGATTTCGGCTCTAAGTGGAATATTTCATTATTTCATTACAGAAATCTTGGAGCTGCATTTGCCAATGTATTGATTGGAATTGAGGATAAAAGTAAGTCAAAGAATGCTTTAGAGAAGCATCTTAAATCTTTAGACTACAGCTTCGTCGAAGAAACAGACAATACAGCATACAAGGAGTTTTTAAGATAATGATACGAGAATTTGAAATTTTTATCCCAGATGAAAAAATTGAACTTTTAAATCAAAAGATTGATTTAACTAGATGGCCTGATGAAATTAATGATGAAAGGTGGACTTTAGGTACAAAAAAATCATATTTACAAGAAGCAGTTCAAAATTGGAGAAATAGTTTTGACTGGAGGAAGCATGAAGCTAAACTCAATGAAGCTGGCAGTTATAAATTTAAAACTGAATCAGGGCTTGAACTCCACTACTTGCACAAAAAATCAGGCTCTAAAAATGCAATTCCACTATTACTGACACATGGTTGGCCTGGAAGCGTGCAGGAGTTTCTTAAGATTATGCCTTTATTAATGAATGGAAAGGATGGAATAGAATTTGATATAGTCTGCCCAGCCATTCCAGGATATGGATTTTCAGATAAACCAAGCGAGCAAGGAATGAATGCTCAAGAGGTTGCCAAACTTGAAAATGAACTAATGCTCGCTTTGGGATACAAAAAATACATTGCCCAAGGGGGTGATTGGGGTTCAATGATAACTAAATGGATAGCAGAACTATTTCCAGAAAACTGTATAGGTATCCATTTAAACTTAGTCATAGCCTTTCCACCAGATGGAAAAGATCCAATGGAGGGAGTTTCAGCCAAAGAAGCTGAGGGAATGAAAAATATAGAAAAATATCAAGCAACAGGATATGGATATTTTGCAATTCAAAGCACTAAGCCTCAAACAGTTGGTTATGGCTTAAATGATTCTCCTGTTGGTCTGGCTGCCTGGATTATTGAGAAATTTCATGGCTGGACAAAAGATAGCACAGACAAACTGGTTGTTTCGCTGGATGAGATTCTAGCCATTGTATCTCTGTACTGGTATACAGAATCCATCACATCCTCGGCAAGATTTTATTATGAGAATGGCCCATTGGGATTTACATTTAATCCAGTATCCCAGCCAATGGCCGGAGCTATTTTTAAAAATGAAATTGCAAGACCGCCAAGAGTTTGGGCGGAAAAAATCTATAATATTGTCCAATGGAATCAATATTCAGGCGGGCACTTTGCTGCATTAGAGAACCCAGAAATCCTCTCAGATGATATTTTTAGCTTTGCTGCAAAATTAGAAGTTTAAAAAATAAATTCTCCTATCAAGAAAATTTTTTACTTTGTTGTTCGGAAAAAACAATATCTAGTTTTATATCATGCGATTCATTGATAGAGTCATCGATAAATTGAAAATCATAAATTAAGCCAATCAGCAGAGGTCTATTATTTTTCTCCGTGACAGATTCCAAAAATCTGTCATAGTAACCCCCACCATATCCAAGCCTATAGCCATTTATGTCCACACCAACTGTTGGAATAATAATGATCTCATGATCAATTGGGTTTACTTTATCCCCGTCTGATGGCTCGAAGATATCATATTTATTTTTTCTGAGTTTCTTAAAATCTTTGGGAGCAATTAAACTTATTGAATGATTTGGCTCAACCTTTGGAAAGGTTGTTAAGAGATTTTTTTTCAACCTTATGTTTGTAAGGGTTACTAGATCGACCTCATTATTTACAGAAAAGTAACTTCCTAGAGTTGTGATAGCACTCAAGTTCAATCCTAAATCAGCATTTCTAAGAATTGTTTTTGAGAGGTTTAAGACTTCGGATAACCCTAAAGTATTTCTTTTTTGGAGGATAGATTGTCTATATGTCGTTTTCACATTTGTGTTAACTGAAAACCAATTCACCGCTACTCATCGTTACCTGAACCGAAAGCTCAGGTGGTGAAGCTCATACTGCCTCAGGCTTCCCTCAATGGTAATGCACAACAGCAGCAGTGGAAAATCACCTTTAAATATATTATCGGTTCAAAGAATCTCGATAAGTTGGCGAATGAACCAGTCAATTTGATTATAAATCAGTTGTTATTAAAAAGAGAGGACTATTTTAGTTAAGGGATTGCTCGATCTTTGAAACAAGATCATTTAGATTTTTTTCTTCTCCCTTTGAGAGGGTAGCTCCTTCTTGAGGAAGCTGACTTTTAAAAGCCAAATCTAGGCTTGTCAAAATTAATGCATTTGATTTATCTGGAATTGAATCTATTTGTTCGTTTAATATTTCAGCCGCTTTGATAAGGCCTTCTTTGTCTTTTGGAGGGCAAGCAATTGATATCTTTTTGCCCATAATCATTAGTTCTAAAACTTCTTTATTGCTCATACGATTTAATAACTTTTGTTAGCTTTGAATTAACCTTTTCAAGCTTCTTTATTTCATTTGCTTGAACAAGTTTATGTTTCTTCCATTCCCTCTCTTTTTTAATGTACGCATCAATGATGCCCTTTTGCTCATTAAATCTTTTTAAAAGCTTTTCGGTGCTTTTGATTAAATAATTGATAGAACTTTTTGAATTATCACTCATATGAATATACTAAGTTTAAGTCTTAGTATGTAAATAGGGAAGTTTGAAAAAGAAAAGAGTAGAATGAGCACATGAAAAACAGATATTCAGAACGAAGAAATAACTTGGGTTCAATGTTACCTAAAAACTCTGCCGTAGTGATTGCAGGCGCTTCAACACAATACAGAAATGCAGATTCATCACATGCTTTTAGGCAAGATAGCAATTTTTGGTATTTAAGTGGATTTAATGAAGCTGAATCAACATTGGTGCTTTTAGTTAATGAAAAAAATAATGTTCAATCTATTGCTTTTGTTCCAGAAAAAGATGAATTAAAAGAAATTTGGGATGGTTACCGAGCTGGGCCAGAAGGCGCTATGAAAGATCACGGCTTTGATCTTGCTTTCAACAATACCGAAATTGATCATAGATTGCCTGACTTATTGGCTGGCCATAACCAGGTTTTTTATCCTGTTGGAAAGAGCAAGACATTGGATGCTGACATTATTGAATGGATTAAATCTGCTAAATCAAAAGATAGGCACAGTTCAGCCATTGATATTGCCGATGCATCATCCAAAGTTGGCAATCAAAGACTTATCAAGGATGAAGATGAAATCAAAATAATGAAAAAGGCTTGTCAAATCTCTGCTGAGGCTCATGTTGAGGCGATGAAATTTGTAAAGCCAGGAATGACAGAGCAAGAGATGGAGGCATTTTATCAGTATGAATTCTCGAAAAGAGGAGGGCGTTTTTCTGCCTACACGCCTATCGTAGCTGGCGGTGAAAATGCTTGCGTTCTTCACTATGTAGAAAACTCAAAATCACTAAAAGATGGCGAGTTGCTTCTGGTTGATGCTGGATGTGAATTTGAATTATATGCCTCAGATATTACGAGAACCTATCCAATTAACGGTAAGTTTACTGCTCCACAACTAGCTATTTATGAAGTTGTTTTAGAGGCTCAATTGAAAAGTATTGAAGCAATTTCTACAAATAATAACGTTATGGATGCGCAAATAATTTCAGAAAAGGTAATTACTCAGGGGCTAATTGATCTTGGAATATTGCAGGGTTCAATGGAAGAACTTCATGCGGCTGGAGCTTTCAAGGACTTTTATATGCATAAAATAGGCCATTGGTTGGGCATAGATGTTCATGATGCTGGTGACTACATGGAAGATGGCGATTACATGAATTTCAAGCCTGGAATGGTTACCACGGTCGAGCCTGGCATCTATATTTCATCATCTGCAGAGGTTGAAGATAAATGGAAAGGAATAGGCATTAGAATTGAAGATGATATTTTAGTGACTGCTGATGGCAATGAAAATCTCACTGCTTTTGTTCCTTCTGATCCAAAAGAGATTGAAGCATTAATGGCTTAAAACTTTTATGTCTCAATCTGTATTGATTTCTGGGGGAGGGATTGTAGGATCCTTTCTAGGTCTTGAGCTTGAGGCAAGAGAAATACCTTTTAAGATTATTGAAAAAAAACCTTTTGCTTCTTCAGGAAACGATCACATCAGGTCTTTAACATTAAACTTAAGCGCTAGTGAAAGACTTGATTATCTCGGAGTTACAACTGCCTCTTCTGTCATTCAA
>CABXFE010000009.1 GCA_902511425.1 uncultured SAR86 cluster bacterium | reverse complement strand
GAAAGAATGGACGCAGAGCTTCAAGCCCAGATCGATGTTTGCGATGAAAGTTTTTTCAGGGATTTGGGCATTGGCGGACATACAACCAAAGACCCAATATTTATTTTAGGTCTGCCTAGAGCAGGCTCAACGCTGATTGAACAAATTCTAGCTTCACATTCAATGATAGATGGCACTCTTGAACTGCCTAACATCTTGTCTATTGCTCAAAGCCTTAGAGGTGATGACATATATGGAAAATTAGGCAATTATCCAAAAAGCATGAAAGCTTTGACCTCTGAACAAAGAGAAAATCTTGGCAAGAGCTTTATTGAAGATACTAGAATGCATAGAAAAGATGCGCCTATGTTTACCGATAAGATGCCTAACAACTTTAGACATATTGGACTAATCCATTTGATAATGCCGAATGCAAAAATCATTGATGCAAGGAGGTATCCCTTGGACTGTTGTTTTAGTATGTTTAAGCAACTCTTCGCTCAAGGTCAAGAATTTTCTTATGGTCTGGCTGAAGCAGGCAGTTATTACAAAAGTTATGTAAAGCTTATGGATCACTGGGATCGAGTTTTGCCTGGTAAAATATTAAGAGTAAATAATGAAGATGTAATTGAAGATCTTGAAGGTCAAGTTAAAAGAATGCTTGATTTTCTAGAGCTACCCTTTGAGAGGGAATGCATCTCATTCCATGAAACCGACAGATCTGTAAGAACAGCAAGCTCAGAGCAAGTAAGGCAACCGATTAACAAAAAAGGCATGGGTAGATGGAAGCCTTACGCTAAAAATTTAAAACCATTGCTTGAGAGCATTGGAGAAGACCTCCTTCATCCAGAGGATATTTCCCTTATAAAATAAATTAAAGAATATCATTTGAAGCATACAACCAATTCTTTAAACTAAGTTTTAAAAATTTATGTCAATAATTGAAGCAACAAACCTCGAGAAACATTATCCATGTCCTGAGAAATCTGGAGAAACATTTCCTGCTGTAAATAACATAGATTTATCCATCAATACCGGAGAGATCTTTGGTTTATTAGGCCCAAACGGTGCTGGCAAAACAACTACATTGGAAATGCTTGAGGGATTGAGTGTTATTGATGGAGGAGATGTTTTAGTCGACAACATAGATGTTAAAAAAAATCCATATCAGGTAAAGAAGATTATTGGAGTTCAGCTGCAATCAAACGAATATTTTGATAGATTAAATTTAAGTGATTTATTGCTTCTTTTTGCCAATCTTTATTCAACATCCATTGAGCCCAAGGCTTTGCTTGCTAGGGTTAATTTAGAGGAAAAATTATTTGCTCTACCTGATGACTTATCCGGCGGTCAAAAACAGAGATTTTCTATAGCCTGCGCTTTGGTCAATAATCCAAAAATACTATTTCTTGATGAGCCAACCACTGGACTTGACCCACAGGCAAAAAGAAATCTATGGAATTTAGCTAAAGATTTAAATGATGAGGGAATGACAATTGTCCTAACAACTCACAATATGGAAGAAGCTGAATATCTTTGTGACAGGATTGCAATTATGGATAAGGGTTCAATTATTGCACTGGATACACCTCAGCAACTTATTTTAGATTATGCCCCCAAGCCACAAGAGATACCATTACATGGAAATATAGAGGACGTATTTTTAGCTCTTACAGGACATGGGTTAAGAGATTAGAACATGCTAACTAAGCCTCAAATCCACCTTGCTTTCACCTTTATTAAAATATTTTATAGAGATCGACAATCACTCTTCTTTAGTCTGCTCTTTCCATTAATTTTTACAGGAATTTTCATGTTTTCTGGCGGAGAACCAGATCCAACAAAATTAGGCTTAGTGAATCAGTCTCAAGATGCACTATCGTTCAAATTTGTTGAATTAGTAAAAAAGGAGAAAACTTTTGTCGTTAAAGAGGGTGCTGAATCTACCCTTATTAACGAATTAATGCTTGCAGACCAAACTGCCTTAATTATTATTCCAGAAACATTCAATCAATCTCCCAATCCAGGAAAACTTCGATTATTACTTGATGCCTCTCAAGTTCGGCAGGCGGATGCAATAAGAGACTCCTTAGAAGCAACTCTTCTCTCTATAGAGAGAGATTTAAGAAATATTAAACCTATGTTTTCACTTGAGCTTGAAGATGTGAAATCTAGACCGCAACGGTATATTGATTTCCTCTTGCCTGGAATTTTGGCATACATGCTTATGAACCTTTGTATTGCTGGTAGTGGATTTAATATTGTTGAATATCGAAGAAGAGGTATTCTCAAGAGGCTTTTTGTTACTCCAATTCAACCCAAGGATTTTATTATTTCAATTGTGCTTGCAAGAATGTTTATTATTTTGATTCAACTTTCAGTAATTTTGGGTCTGGCAATAGGGCTCTTAAAAATTAATATAGTTGGAGGGCTGATATCACTTTATGGCGTCATTTTATTAGGTGCATTTATTTTTTTATGCGTAGGCTTTTTTCTTGGAAGTCTAGCTAAAACTCAAGAATCAATTCGTCCGTTGGTTTTATTGTTTACTTTTCCGCAATTGATTCTATCTGGTATTTTTTTCCCAATTTCTTCACTACCTCAATTAATTCAACCTCTGGCAAACTGTTTGCCCTTAAGCGTTATAGCTTCAACAATGCGCAACATTGCAAATGATGGCGGAGGACTATTTGTAATGAATTTTAATTCCCTTGGTATCTTATTTTGGTTTTTGTTTAGCTTTTTTATTGCTACAAAGTTTTTTGTTTGGCAAAAAGTTGCTTCTTAAAAAATTCATCAAGTCGTTCTTTTAAAATCCTATTTTTTGTATATAATTGACAACGTTATCAGATGGGGCTGTTACAAAATATGAAAAAAGAAGAATTAGTAGAGATATTTTCCAATCTTCATCCTGAAGATACAGCTGGAAATATAACTGGAGAAGTTCATCTAGCCGATGGAACAATTATTAAAACTGACTCAATAAGAGTAGATATGGATGGCGGAAGGATCATTCTTTCTGAAAAATCATCTTTTATGTACGAAACAAATAAAAGAAACTGGATACAAGAACTGATTTTTTATCAAAATAAAAAAAGACGATCAGCGTAAGTTTTCTTTTTCAATAAATTCAGCTTTATTCAAGACTTCTAAATTAAATCTGATCCTCGTTACTGCTAGTAACGCACATAATCAATAATTAGTTTTTGAGAGTCACCACATTTGAAAATTTTTTCTTAAATTATAAACGGCATTTGTTCTTGCATATATCTGCTTTAAGTAGATAAGATTAATTTATGCATTTAGACATTGAGGGCAAGCTTGCCGATGAGCAAGAACTAGCAAAATTGTTACTTGGAGAATCATATTTTTTAGATGATCCAGAAATAATTCAACAAACTCAGTCAATCATTCAATATTGTCGAGATAACAAGAGTCAACGCACAAAATTGGATGCGTTCATGGAGCAATATGGGCTATCCAATTCTGAGGGAATTGCTTTGATGTGTTTAGCTGAGTCATTGATGCGTATTCCAGATATTCAGACTAGAGATGCATTAATAAATGAAAAGCTTACCTCTGCAAAGTGGTCAGAACATTTAGGCAAGGCTGAAAGTTTTTTAGTCAATTCCGCGACTTGGGGGCTTACTTTTTCTAAAAAATTTCTTAATGCATCTAATTACGCAAGCAATAATTGGCTAATTTCTCTTGGCAAGAAAATTGGAGAGTCCTCTATAAGAGAAGCTGTTCAGATGGCAATGCAAATCCTCAGCAAAGAGTTTGTTTGTGCTGAAAGTATTCAAGGGCTTAAGGGTGCGAAATGGCTAGATAAAAATTCATGCTCTTTCGACATGCTTGGGGAAGCATCTCGAAATGAGGACCAGTCAATTAAGTATTTTGATTCTTACATGGAATCTATTCAATTAATATCAGAGATTAATTCTGGTAGAAATTTAAATAATGGAATCTCCATTAAGCTTTCTGCACTTTATTCTAAATACGACACTCTTCATATTAAAAATGTAAAGAAGTTCTTATTTCCAAGGTTAAGAGACCTTGTGCTGGAGGCTGCAAGTAAGAATGTGGCTGTAACAATAGATGCAGAAGAACAAGATCGTTTATCTTTAAGCTTAGATTTGATTTATGCCCTTGCATTAGATCCTGCAATCAAATCGTGGCCTGGGCTTGGATTAGCGGTTCAAGCTTATGGCAAAAGGTCACTTGCTGTGATCAATAAGCTAGATCATTTATCTCAGCAAAGAGAAAAAATGCATGTGCGACTTGTGAAGGGAGCTTATTGGGACTATGAAATTAAAAATGCTCAAGTCAAAGGGCTTGATGGATATCCAGTCTTTACAAATAAATACCTTACTGACCTAAATTATCTTGTTACTGCAAAGCGGCTTGTTGAATGTCAAAATTTGGATACAAGCTTTGCAACTCATAATGCACACTCAATAGCTTCACTCATGAGTCTTAGTAAAAGTATCAATACTAAGATTGAATTTCAGAGGCTTTATGGCATGGGCGAATTACTCTATTCGGCCTGCCAAGCATCTTATAAGCAATTTCCAGAGACAGCTATTTATTGCCCTATAGGTAGGCATAAAGAGCTATTACCATATTTGGTCAGAAGACTTCTTGAGAACGGAGCTAATAGCTCATTTATAAATAAATACTTAAATAATAATATTCCGGACATTGATCTTGCTCAAAATCCAGGAGATAAAATTAAGGAGAGGATAGACCATTTTGATATATCAAATGTGCCACTCCCAAGCAATTTATACCTTCCGCGCATTAATTCAAAGGGGTTAGATTTGAGTGAGAGTGAGCAGATTAATATTCTAATGACCAAGGTTAATCAATTTTCTGAGACGAGCTTTCATGCATATTCCGTATCAACAAACAATCTTCAAAATAATTCGCCGATTGAAATATTATCCAAATGTAACAGAACACCTATCGGAATTATTGAAACATGCAATTTGAAATCCCTTGATAGTAATTCTATCTGCCCATCGAATCAGTGGACTAATTGTTCAAAGGAATATAGAAATGAAGTTCTTCTTTCTGTTGCAGATAGGCTTGAAGATGAGAAGGCTAAGTTTGTCTACTTGTTAATGCATGAAGCTGGAAAAACTCTTGAAGATGCTATTGACGAAATTAGAGAGGCCATTGATTTCCTTCGATATTATTCTCATCTCGCATTAAATTTAGCGCCTTCCTCTCAAAGAGGCCCAACTGGCGAGGATAATATTTTAGACTTCAAGCCTAAAGGAACAGTTTTATGTATTAGCCCATGGAATTTTCCACTTGCGATAACAATTGGGCAAATTTCAGCCGCCTTAGCTGCTGGTAATACAGTAATTTCAAAACCTTCTGAGCATACCTCAATCATTGCCTTTGAAGCCATGAAGCTATTTTTTGATCAAGGTCTACCAGATGATGCCCTTCATTTATTTCTTGGGCATGGTGAATTGGGGCGGGCTATTGTATCAAATCAAGCCATAGACCTAGTTGCTTTTACTGGCTCTCTTCAGACAGCAAAAGACATTCATAAAAGCTTATCTTTAAAATCAGGAAAACTTGTCCCTCTCATTGCTGAAACAGGAGGGTTGAACACAATGATTGTTGATTCAAGCGCTCTATTAGAAAGAGCTTGTGATGACATCATTCGCTCGGCATATAACTCTGCAGGTCAAAGGTGCTCAGCATTAAGAGTGCTTCTTGTGCATCATGATATTTATTCAGAGCTTCTTACAATGCTAAAAGGAGCTATGAATGATCTTTCAATTGGTGCTCCTGATGAATTGGGTACTGATATTGGGCCAATTATCAGTTCTGAAGCTTTGCAGAAATTAAAAAATTACATTGCTTCAATGGAGTCTGAGGGTAATTCATGCTTCCAATCTAAAGATGACATTCCAAGTAATGGATCATATCTTCCCCCAACTCTTATTGAGCTTGAATCAAGATCTTTACCAAGCGAAGAGCAGTTTGGACCAATTTTGCATATAGCTTCATTCACAGAAGAAAATTTAAGTAACATCATTAAAGAGATTAATGCAAAAGGTTTTGCGCTGACTTTTGGTATTCATACAAGAATCGACTCAAGAGCACTAGACATAGCACAGCAAACTGCAAGTGGAAACGTATATGTTAATAGAGACATTGTTGGTGCCGTGGTTGAGACTCAACCTTTTGGAGGAAAAAACCTTTCAGGCTCAGGCTTTAAAGCAGGAGGCCCTAATTATCTGCTGCAATTCATAGATGAGAAGGTTATTACAGTCAATACCGTTGCCATTGGTGGAAATATAGATCTAATAAATACAAATAACGAACATTAGGGTTAAAGATTCTTATTTTTTTGCTTCATGAGGTGTTTCAAAGCCTATATCTAAAGGGTTTTTTTAATATTTTTGCATGTTTAATTCGCTTAAAAGGATAAATTAGTGTATAAATCACTCTAGAAATAAATATTTTTATCTATTCTTAGGGAGATAACATGTTAAATAAAGCTTTTTGGACTGTTTCAAGATTGTCCTTAACTACAATAATAGCTGTAAGCTCAATGCTTTCAGTTGGTTCATTTGCACAAGACAGCGAGTTCGTTGAAGAAGTCGTAAGTATTGGTACTCGTGGCAAGCCTAGATCAGTTTCTA
Source organism: uncultured SAR86 cluster bacterium (assembly GCA_902511425.1). GTDB lineage: Bacteria > Pseudomonadota > Gammaproteobacteria > Magnimaribacterales > D2472 > D2472. Next base: position 30,916 of record CABXFE010000009.1, on the reverse strand, counting down.
GCTCACCAGTTCCTGTAGACGTTTTGAGTGCTGAAGATATTAGCAAAACTGGTACTGATGATCTTCTAATGCAGCTTCAGGGCAGCGTTCCTTCATTGAACGTTCACCTCCAACCTATTAGTGATGCTGCAAGTATGATCAGACCTGCAAATCTAAGAGGTTTGTCAGCTGATAGTACTTTAATCTTTACCAACGGAAAAAGACGTCATCACGCTTCTGTTATTGCATTCCAAGGTGGCGGTGTTAATGATGGTTCTCAGGGTGCTGATATTTCAGTGATTCCTGCTATTGCTTTGAAAAGAGTAGAGGTCCTCAGAGATGGGGCATCAGCTCAATATGGATCTGACGCTATTGCCGGTGTTATTAACTTTGTATTGGATGATATTTCAGAAGGCGGAAGTCTTTCATACAAAATGGGTGAATACACAGAAGGTGATGGTGCAACAACTACGATCGCTGGTAAATATGGTATGCCCTTAGGTCAAGATGGTTTTGTCACAACTAGTTTTCAAATTAGACAAGCTGATGATACTTCAAGAAGTGAGCAAAGACCGGATGCTGCTGATTTAATAGCTGCTGGTAATACAGCTGTAGCAAATCCTGCACAAATCTGGGGTGCTCCTAAAGTAGATGATGATGTAACTTTTTTCATGAATTCAGGCGTTACTAATAGTGATGGTTCTGAGTCATATATGTTTGGTAACTACTCCGAGAGAGATGTAGACGGTGGATTCTATTATCGTAATCCAGACGGCAGAAGTGGAGTTTTCACAATCGGTGATTACAGAGCTGTTGGAAATGTAGATGGAACTTGTGCCTATGGTACAGGAGCTTCTGGGCAGGTTGATCCTTCAGATTATGCTCTCAGAGATACTATTATGGCTGACCCAAGCTGCTTCTTAATGAATGAAATCGCTCCTGGTGGTTATACACCAAGGTTTGTTGGAAATATCACAGATACCTCACTTACTGTTGGTAGAAGAGGCGACATTACTGATGGCTTCCTAAGTGGCCATTCATATGACCTTAGTGGTTCAGTTGGTAGAAATGAAGCTGATTTTGGTCTTAACAATACTGTGAACCCTTCCATGGGACCTGATACTCCAAGGAACTTTACAACAGGTTCATACATTGAGCTTGAAAAAGTTTTCAATTTTGACTTAACAAGAGTTGTTGACTCAATGACAGTATCTTATGGTGCTGAGTGGAGAGAGGAAACTTTTGAAGTTATTTCAGGTGAGGAAGCTTCATGGAAAGCTGGCAAATATGCGCTTCAAGGTTTTAATGTTGGTTCGCATGGTTTTGCTGGATTTTCTCCAGATTCTCAAGGTTCCTTCACTAGAAGAAGTTATGGTCTTTATGTAGATCTAGAAAATCAAGTCAGTGATGAGCTGTTGCTTGGTGGTTCTTTCAGATATGAGGATTACTCTTCATTCGGCGATACTAACGACTTTAAATTTAATGCTAGATATCAAGCCAACGAAACAACAGCATTACGTTTTTCAACAAGTACTGGTTTTAGAGCTCCTACCCAGGGGCAAGTTAACGTAGTTAACACTCAAACAACTTTAGTTGATGGTCAGCTAACTCAGGCTCAAACGCTTCCTGGTTTCAAACTTGGTGCTGGTCAGCTTTCTCCTGAAGAAGCAACCAACACATCATTTGGTATTGTTTACAACGCAGGTGAATTATCATTAACAGCTGACTTCTTCGTTATCGAGCTTGACGACAGGGTAGCTCTTACTAGTAATGCAGCTCCAACTGCAGCGCAGGTTGCAGCAATGGGCGCAGCGGGAATACCTAACCCAGAGTTAATTGGGCAAGTTAATTACTTCACAAATGACTTTGATACTGAAACTACAGGATACGATTTAGTTGCAAGTTATAGCACTGTTTTATTTGGTGCTGATGCAGATATTAGTGCTGCTTGGAACCACACTGAAACAGAAGTTACTAACTCAGGAGCTGTAACAGGCGCTTCTAAAATCAAGCGTTTAGAAGAAGGCTTGCCTGAAGATAGAATGACTATTACTGTCGCACAAACATGGAGCGACAAGGTCAGCTCATTTGTAAGAGCAAACATGTATGGTGAGTACTATGCAGTTCATGCTGATTGGTTTGGCACAACATCAGATGCAGAATGGACAGTCGATGCTTCTGTGAGTGTTCAGGTTTCAGATAATTTCAGTCTTTCAGCTGGTGTTCAAAATTTATTTGATACTGAAGCTCTTAAAATTGATGGTTCAGCCGGTGCAAACGGCGAAGGTGTTCCTGGAAATGTACTAGGAGGAATTTATTATGAAACTTCTCCATACGGCATTGAAGGAGCTTTCTGGTATGTTAAAGCTGGATACAATTTCTAAGACCGTTTATAGATATAAAAAGGGTGCTATCTAGCACCCTTTTTTTTGAAAAAAATTATTTATTAGATATGGACGCTATAAAATAAAGACCTAATGACACAGTTGGACCAACTCCAAAAGCAAATATAACAGTTGCAACACCAATTGTACCGCCTAGCACCCACCCAATAGAGATAACAGTTATTTCTAAAAATACTCTAACCCATGCAATTGGCAGATTTGTGACTCTTTGACAGCCAGTCATTAAGCCGTCTCTTGGGCCTGGACCAAGATTTGCAATTAAATATATGCCGCTTGCAAATCCTACTACTAAAGTTCCAAGTATGGCTTGCAATGTTTGCATGAGATAAGTTTCTGGATGGGGAAGGTAGGGTAAAGACCATTCAATCACTGCTGCAATGATAATTACGTTTAATATAGTGCCAATTCCAGCTTTCTGTTTTAAAGGTACCCATAGTAATAATACAATCAGGCTAATTATAAAAGTGAGAACGCCTATACTCAGCCCGCTTGTTAGAGATAGGCCTTCAGCCAAAACAGTCCATGGACTCATCCCAATTGACGCAGTAATAATAAGAGACTCACCTAATCCAAATAGAAATAAACCTAAAATGAGAAAGAATAATGTTAGAGGTTTGGGTGAAAAGTTTAATGGCTTATCTGAACTCCATTGAGTAGTTGGGACAGATCTTACTGTAAAAATTTTCATATCCTGGTGAAGTTAAATTTAGCTTTTGATAGTTTATGTTAAGGCATAAGAAAATACTTCTTTCTTATAAAAAATAAATTAGTATCTAGTGAATTCCAATATAATCTAATAAATGAATGAATCTGATATATCTAGAGTTATTGAGATGGCATGGGAGGATAGAACTCCATTTGATGCTATTGAAGCTCAGTTTGGTTTAAATGAACAAGGCGTAAAGCAATTGATGAGAGATAACCTAAAGTCTTCTTCTTATCAATCTTGGCGAAAACGAGTGCAGGGCAGGTCAACCAAACATTTGGCTAAAAGGAGTTTCAGTGTGGGTCGTCATAAATCCCATGATCAAAATAAACTTTAGTTTTTACTTTTGAATATTTACAAGCTAGTATTATTTTATTAATAACCAAGGAGCAACCCATGAAAAATATTATATTATCTCTAGCTTTTATAACAGCAATATCTATTCAAGCTGGCCATCATGAGAAAGATGATGATGCAAAGTCAGTAGTTAAAAAAGCTTATGCAACATTTGCAGCGGGCGATACTGAAGCCTGGACAGCTTTACATGCAGATAATTTAACTTTTACAGTTTTCGGTGATATTCCAACCACTGGAAAGCATATTGGTCCAAATGCTGTTATCAAAAATGTTTTTGAACCAATTGCAAATCATTGGCCAAATTTTAACATTCAGCATAAAGCAATGTATTCAGATGGAAATATGGTTTTTGTGCATTCTGATATGACTGCCGATGGGCTAGATACTGAGACGCTTCATATGTTTAGGGTAGAGAATGGAATAATTCAAAGTTTCACAGCATTTGATGACACGGGATCTATGGCAGCCGCCGTGGTGAAATAAAAATAATAGATAAGAGCTCTACGCAGACTAAAACTTAATTCAAGCTTGCATTAACCTTTGCAAGCTTGTCTGATCCTGGGCACAACTCCTTATCAGAGAACTCATTGAGTGGAGTGTCTGAAATATTTAATATCTCTGCGTGATCTTTTACTTCAGGATTTATATACAATAATCCAGTAAGCACTTTTCCATTTTTCTCAGCCTCATTTAAACTCTGCACCGCCAAGCCTTTATCGAGTGGATTGTATTTTTTTGAAAGTTTTTCCAGGGTCAGTATCGCTCCATCATGCAAGGGCACTTCGACCTTGGACCCTTTGTTATAGCTTGTCTTTATCTCTTGCTCTATTGGAACAAAATCTAGACTGGATACAGATTCATTATGTTCTCTAATATAATCATAGCTCTTGGTTGATCCCACATGGTTATTAAAGGTTACACATGGAGAAATAATATCTATCAATGAAAATCCTTTAAATTTCATTGCTGCTTTTAATAAAGGAACTAATTGATCTTTATCTCCTGAAAAACTTCTGCCTACAAACCCCGCTCCAAGCTGAATGGCCATCGCGGCAAGATCAATCGGAGCTAATACATTTTCTTCTCCATACTTACTTTTTGAACCTTGGTCATTGGTTGCAGAAAATTGGCCCTTAGTTAAACCATAGGTGCCGTTATTTTCCACGATGTATGTAATGTTAAGCTGCCGCCTAGCTGCATGCATAAACTGTCCTATGCCTATTCCTGCAGTATCTCCATCACCTGAGACACCTAAGTACATTAAGTCTTGATTTCCAAGATTTGCTCCTGTTGCAACTGATGGCATTCTGCCATGCACTGAATTGAAGCCATGCGCTTGATTTAGAAAATAAGAAGGGGATTTAGATGAGCATCCAATTCCTGAGAGTTTAGCAATTTGATCCGATGCAAGACTTAGGTCATAACATGCTTCTATTACCGCAGCACTAATAGAATCATGCCCACATCCAGCACATAAAGTTGATATGGTTCCCTCATAATCTCTTCTTGTTAATCCAAGGGCATTTTTTTCTAAATTAGGGTGATGATTAACAGGTTTAACAATGTAGGTCATTTCATTTCCTCAGCTGTTTTTGAAACACTATTTTCAGAGATAATTTCTAAAATTGATTCTGAAATAAAATTAGCTGTAATTGGCGCACCATCGAAACACAATATTGAGATGAATTTTTGTGGATTAATACTTCCTTCAGACACTATAAGCGTCTTCATTTGAGCATCTCTATTTTGTTCTACAAGAAAGATGCGTTCATGCTGATCTATAAAATCCCACACTTCAGCTCCAAATGGAAAAGACCGTATTCTCATTGCATCTATTGGGAAACCTGCAATTGATAATTGATCAAGGGATTCTTGCATTGCTGCCTCTGTACTACCAAAATAAATTAATCCATTTGAGCTAGCATTGGTTTCTTGCTTGAAAATTGGTTTAGGTAAAAATTTATCTGCACCTTCAAATTTCTTTAAGATCCGTGACATATTTCTTGCATTAACTTCACCATCTTCAACATATCTTGCATACTCATCATGTGAGCTGCCTCGAGTAAAGTAGGCACCTTTTTCGGGATGAGTACCAGGAAGCGTTCTAAATGGAATACCGTCTCCATCAACATCAAGATATCTACCCCATGACTCCATATTTTCTAGATCGTCTTTAGATAAAACTTTACCCCGATCAAACTTCTTACTATCATCCCACTCAAATTCTGGGCATGTCCAATCATTCATTCCAATATCTAGATCAGATAACACAAAAACTGGCGTCTGCAGTCGATCAGATATATCAAATGATTCAGCTGCAAATTCAAAGCATTCTTTTGGATCAGCAGGAATGAGCATCACATGTTTAGTGTCTCCATGAGAGGCATAGGCACAAGACAAGATATCTGATTGCTGAGTTCGTGTTGGCATGCCGGTAGATGGGCCTCCCCTTTGAATATTAAAAATCACTACTGGGATTTCTGCAAAATAGGCTAGGCCAACAAATTCTGTCATGAGTGAAATTCCTGGTCCACTTGTTGCTGTAAATGCTCTTGCTCCATTCCAATTTGCACCAATTGCCATGCCAATAGATGACAACTCATCTTCAGCTTGCACAAAGGCAAATTTATTTTTACCTGTTTTATCATCAACCCTAAATTGGTCACAGTATTTTTTATATGATTCAGCCAAAGATGTTGACGGAGTGATAGGGTACCAAGCGCAAACCGTTGCTCCACCATAGACGCAACCCAGCCCTCCGGCATTGTTTCCGTTCGTAAGGATCATCCCATCTGTAAGATTTTTTTGATTTACTTTTATATTACAGACATCAGTTAGATGTTTTTTTGCATAGTTAAAGCCCATTTCCAGCGCCTGTACATTGGGCGCAATAAGTTTTTCTTTGCCTTTGAATTGCTCCTCAATGAGCTCAATAAAAATATCTTTGTTCATGCTCATCAAATATGACAAAGCTCCTACATACACAAGGTTTTTAAATAAAAGCCTTGTTTTGGGGTTTTGAAATTCATCAACACATAATGAAGTTAGCGGCACCTCTATAATATTTATGTCATCTCTATGAAATTCTCTTTTCCACGATGAATCATACAAAAGATATCCACCTGGATTAATTTCAGCAACGTCTTGAAGATAGGATTGTGGGTTCATTGCAACCATGAAATCAATACCAGCTTTTCTTCCTAGATATCCTTTTTCACTAGCCCTTATTTCAAACCATGTTGGAAGGCCCTGAATGTTAGATGGAAAAATATTTTTTGGGCTGACGGGTATGCCTGATCTAAAAATGCCTTTTGCAAACATTTGATTAGCGCTTGCTGAGCCTGAGCCATTAACATTAGCAAATTTAATAACAAATTCATTAATTGAGGTAATTTTACTCATGAGTAGACCTTAGCTTCTTCATAAAGAAATGTTTGCATGTCCCAAGCACCAGTCGGGCATCTTTCTGCACACAAACCACAATGCAGGCAAACATCTTCATCTTTAAACATCGTTCTTTTAGTTGGTAAGATTTTAGAAACCAATAAATCTTGTTCAATGTTTAAGGCAGGAATTCTGGTATTTTGCCTAACCTCATTTTCAGGCGCATTAAACATAAAATTAATACAATCTGTGGGACAAATATCTACGCAAGCATCACACTCAATACATAAGCTTTCAGAAAAGACGGTTTGCACATCGCAGTTTAAGCATCTTTGAGCTTCTTCCATGGCCAGATCTGCATCAAAGCCTTTTTCAACTTCAATTTTTAAGCTTTTCAGTGCTGTATCTTGATCTGCTTTAGGTACTAGAAATCTTTTAGCTTGAGAAATATCATTGTCATAGGACCATTCATGCAGCCCCATTTTTTGACTTAATAGATTCGTTCCAGGAGACGGCCTTTCATTGATATCTTCATTTTGACAGAATTTATGAATGGAAATTGCAGCTTGGTGTCCGTGAGCAGCAGCCCAGATTATATTTTCAGGTCCCCATGCAGCATCTCCACCAAAAAAGACTTTTGGATGAGTTGATTGAAATGTTACAGGATCAACAACGGGCATATCCCATTCTCCAAACTCTAAACCTATGTCTCGTTCTATCCATTCAAATGAATTATCTTGGCCAATGGCCACTAATACATCATCACACTCAAGGATGACTGGCTTTTCATCTGTTGGTACCAGCGATCGATTTCCTTTTTCATCAAAAACAGCTTCGACTTTCTGAAATTCCATTCCAGTTAGCCTGCCAGATTCATGAATAAACTTTTTAGGAACGTGATTTTCAAGAATTGGAATATTTTCTTCCATCGCATCCTCTATCTCCCATTCAGAAGCTTTCATTTGAGAGAAAGGGCTTCTAACAACAACCTTTACATCTTCAGCACCCAATCTTAAGGAAGATCGACAGCAATCCATTGCTGTGTTTCCACCCCCCAGTACAATTACCTTTTTTCCTATAGAGTCAATATGCTCAAAGGCAATACTTGTTAAAAAATCTATGCCTATATGAATGTTAGCCTCAGCATCTTTACGACCTTCAATATTTAAATCTTTACCTTTTGGAGCCCCAGTTCCAATAAAAACAGCATCAAAATCTTCTTTTAAGAAATCTTTCAGGCTAGTGATCTCAGAATTAAATTTTGTTTTTAATCCCATATTAAGAATTTGATCAACCTCAGCATCCAAGACCTCTTCTGGAAGTCTGAATGATGGGATATTAGTTCTCATTAATCCACCAGCTTGAGGGTCTTTTTCAAAAAGCGTGCACTCATATCCCATCACGATAAGATCTCTAGCAACAGTTAAGGATGCAGGCCCACCACCTATAAGAGCAATTTTTTTCCCATTGCATTTTTTAGGAGCTTTCGGCAATAGATCTGAAACATCGTCTTTAAAATCAGCCGCAACTCTTTTTAGCCTGCATATAGCTACAGGTTTTTCATGAGTTCTGGTTCTTCGGCAAGCTGGTTCACAAGGCCTATCGCATGTCCTACCTAGAATTCCAGGAAATACATTTGACTCCCAATTAATCATATAGGCTTCTGTGTATTCATTTTGAGATATTTTTCTAATGTATTCTGGAACAGGTGTATGAGCTGGGCATGCATATTGGCAATCTACAACTTTATGATAATACTGAGGGTCAGAGGTATCAGTGACTGGCATAAAAGTTTTTACAGGATTTTTTCCATTTGACTGTCTGAGGTTTTCTTTGGCAGCAAATATTTGAGATTTAAAATCTTCTACCACCGCTTCTCTTAATTTTTGAGCCTCAGATAATTCGTGGGTATGCAAGGAAGTTCTCAGATCAAAACCTAGCTCCTTACGAAGATCTTTTGGAACGGCAACTTTTACCCAATAGGTATTATGTCTTTTAAATAAGTATTTTGTATCCATATAATTTGGCTCCCCTCCAAATTAGCTATAAGGTACAGGAAAAAACCTTATCTTATAGGAATCACTTAGTTCACAATAAACATATAACAAATAATATGCAACTTAATACCTGAGTGTTTTTCTTACCTTTAAGTAAGAAATGTTGTGTGCTATAAAATACATATTATTTATCTAAAAAAAATGCACTTTTCAATCATCTTTAAAATCTGCTTCTTTGTATTAATTGGTCTTACTGCCTGTCAAACCAAAGAGTTAACTCCGTATGAAAAAGCAAAAAATCCATATGCTCATCTTGGTGTTGAAGGTTATATGGGTGCGGCCATGACCTCATGCTTAGGAATGGCACCCCAGGGTCCGCCCATCATAAGAAAGAAAAATGGTGCTACAGTAGTTGCTGATGATCATTCACCCGAACAATCTAGTTATTTTGATTGTGTTGATCAAGAAATTGCTGTGAGTGAAAATCGCATAAAAAAAGATTCAGAATGATTGAAAGTTTTTTAATTAGCTAAATTTTCTCTAATCCAAGATTTACTGCCTCCAAAAGATCTTCAGTATTTTCCAATCCAGCAGAAATTCTAATCAAACTTTCTGATATGCCAACTTCTTTTTTTTGATTTGGTGTAAGGTTGCCGTGGGTCATAGTGTATGGATGACTAACTAGACTCTCAAAACCCCCAAGCGATGCTGCGAGTGGAAGGATTTTTGTTTCTTTGATGAAACTTTTTACTTCTGCCAAACCACCTAATATCTCAAAACTCAGCATTCCACCAAAACCACTTTGTTGTTTTTTTGCTATTGTATGCGATGGATGGCTTGTTAAACCTGGATAGTAGATCTTATCTATCTTTGGATGTTTTGATAGCAGTTCTACAATTGCAGTAGCATTTTTTTCATGTTTCTCCATTCTGATACTGAGAGTTCTGAGACCCCGCAAAGTTAAATAGCTATCAAATGGCGATCCAGTAATGCCTAAGGCATTTGCCCAGAATTTTAATTTCAATAAAATCTCATGATTATTTGTTATTAACGCACCACCAATAATGTCAGAATGGCCATTGATATATTTTGTTGTTGAATGCATGACAATATCTGCACCCAGCTTAAGAGGATTTTGTAATGATGGAGATAAAAAAGTATTGTCAACTGCTACCAAGGCGTTACAAGCTTTAGCTTCTTTTGATATTTCTTGAATATCTACGGCCTGCAATAAGGGATTGGATGGCGTTTCTATCCAAATCAAGTCTGGGTTGATTTCACTGATAGCTTTTTTACAGAAAGATTCTTGACCTTGATCAATAAAATAGGCTTTCAATATTCCTTTTTCAGCAAGAGATGAAAACAGTCTATGGGTTCCCCCATAACAATCATGAGGAAGAATCACTTTACTATTATTGTTTAAAATATTTGCTACTAGCGTAATAGCTGCCATTCCTGAACTTAATATTTCACCACCTACGCCATCTTCTAGATCTGTTAGCGCATTTATCAAGTGATCTCTGCTAGGATTTGTTTCTCTTGTATATTCATATTCTTGTTCTTTTCCGAGCTCCTTGTACTCAAAATTTGATGAGAGATACAGAGGGGGAACAATTGATCCATGATGCATGTCAGATCCAATCCCAGCTTTGGCAGCAATAGTTTCTTTTTTAAATTTTTTCATATATTTATTGAATCATTATTCATCAGACCTTAAAAGTAAATTATGTTATGGTTTTTAATATGCCGCTAGTTACCCCGATAGATATTTCAGATCCAAGCGTTAAAGAATTAGTAAAGTTTTTTAATGAAACATTGGGTTTTTGCCCTAATTCTGTTTTGACTATGCAAAGAAGACCAAATATTGCAAAAGCATTTATAGAGCTCAATATGGCAGTAATGGAGAACCATGGTCAATTAACCTCGGAATTCAAACGTTTGCTTGCTTTTGTAAGCAGCAATACTGCTGGATGTAGATATTGTCAGGCGCATACAATTAGAGCTGCAGAGCGCTTTGGTTCGACATCCAAGAGATTGGAGAATGTGTGGGATTTTAAGAATCAAGATGCTTTTACTGATGCTGAAAAAGCAGCTTTACAGTTTGCGCAAGAGGCTAGCATGGTTCCTGTAAATGTAGCTGAGGATACACAAAAGCAACTACATGTTTATTGGTCTGATGATGATATTGTTGAAATTATGGGCGTGATAGCTTTATTCGGATATTTAAATCGATGGAATGATGTTATGGCAACTTCGTTGGAATGGGATGCAAAGACTTCAGGCGAAGATTTGTTGAAAGGAATTTCTTGGGTTCCTGGTAAGCATGCCTAAGTACCTTTGCCTTTTTTCCAGCGAGTTTTAGCCTTAGATCCTTTCTTTTTATTTTGACTTGGTTTTTTCTTTGGCCCAGTAGTGGATTTTTTAAAATCTGCTTTACCTTTTTTTGCAACCTGTCTTTTTTGAAATCCAAATTTTTTGCCTTTGGATCTTTTTTGTCCTGAGCTATTTTCTGGTTTATCCGATGGTTTAAAACCTTCTTCTATTTTTTGAGGTATCTTGCTATCAATTAACTCTTCAATTCCTCTAAGGAACTTTTGTTCATCTATGCTTAAAAAAGATATCGCAGTACCTTCTTTGCCTGCTCGACCAGTTCTTCCTATTCTATGAATATAATCATTGGGGTATGTAGGCATATCAAAATTAACAACATAAGGTAAATTACTTATATCAATCCCTCGTGCGGCAACATCAGTTGCAACCAAAACTCTTACATCCTTTTCCTTAAACTCTCTAAGCGCACGTGTTCTCGCACCTTGAGTTTTATCACCATGAATGGTTGCAGTTTGAATGTCCGCAGCATTTAGTTTTTTAGCAATTTTTTCTGAACCATGTTTAGTTCTTGAGAAAACAAGTGCTTGCGGCCATTGTTCTGAATGAATCAGGTGACTTAATAAGCTAGATTTTTGATTTTTATCAACCTTATAAACAATTTGTTTAATTGCACTTACAGTACTGTTGGGTGAGTCAGCAGCAATTTCTACTAGGTCTGTCCCTAATGACTGTGCAAGCTTTTTAATCTCCGGAGAAAAAGTTGCTGAAAAGAGAAGGTTTTGTCTGTTTGGAGGGGTTAGAGAAATAATTTTTTTGATATCATGAATAAATCCCATATCAAGCATGTGATCAGCCTCATCTAAAACAAGGATTTGTATTTGGTTCAATTTTACTGATTTTTGATTATGCAAATCCAACAATCTTCCTGGAGTAGCAACAAGAATATCTAATCCCTTTTTGAGTTTAGATTTTTGTGGAAAAATTTTAGCTCCACCAAATATTGCTGCAGACGTGATAGAGGTAAATTTTCCATAAGTGTAAACACTCTCTCTAACTTGCGCGGCTAATTCGCGAGTAGGGGTTAAGACCAATGCGTGCACATGTTTGCGGTATGGTTTAGCTTGATTTTGCAAAAGCTCAATCATCGGTAAAACAAAGCTGCCTGTTTTACCAGTTCCAGTTTGTGCTGCCGCCATTAGATTTTTGCCTGATAAGACTATAGGAATTGCCTGTTTTTGAATTTCTGAGGGTTTAGAATGCTTAAGGTCTTCTAGAGATCTTAAAATAGGATCGGATAATCCGAGTTCTTTAAATGACATTTTGGTTTAAATAAGTCTGTCTGATATCAACCAGATGACTGCAGAGTATAGACTTACTGAGCTAGGGTCAATGAAGCAGTAAATATATATTTAATATTAGTCGTTATGTGGGGTATTTCTTTTTTATTATTCTCGTATAATCCCCCTCAATAATTACCCATCATGAATAAAGAAAATCTAAGAAACATAGCAATCATTGCCCATGTCGATCATGGCAAAACAACTTTAGTTGATAAGTTGTTGCAACAATCCGGAACGTTAGATCGAAAAAATATGGCAACTGAAAGGATCATGGATTCCAATGATCAGGAAAGAGAAAGAGGGATTACTATTCTGGCTAAAAATACTGCTATTAATTGGAAAGATCATAGGATTAACATAGTTGATACTCCAGGACACGCTGATTTTGGTGGAGAAGTTGAAAGAGTTCTATCTATGGTCGATTCAGTATTATTGCTTGTTGATGCTGTAGATGGACCCATGCCTCAAACAAGATTTGTTACTCAAAAGGCATTTGAAAAAGGACTGAATCCAATTTTGGTGATCAATAAGGTTGACCGTCCAGAAGCAAGACCTCATTGGGTGCTGGATCAAGTGTTTGAATTATTCGATAACCTTGGAGCAACTGACGAGCAGCTAGATTTCACTGTAATTTATGCTTCTGCTATTAATGGGCTAGCAGGGCATGAACCTGATGAGCTTGCTGATGACATGACTCCGCTACTGGATATGATCACCGAGAAGGTTGATGCGCCAAATGTTGATCAAAATGCTCCATTTAGAATGCAGATTTCAGCGTTGGACAGCAATAGCTATGTGGGAGTCATTGGTATCGGTAGAATCACTGGCGGAAGCGTTAAGCCAAACGATCGTGTTGTAGTGGTAGATAAAGATGGAGTTGAGCGAAAAGCTAAAGTTCTCCAAGTGCTAGGGCATCATGGGCTCGAAAGAGTCGAAACGCAGGAAGCCAAAGCAGGTGATATCGTTTGTATTACTGGGGTGGAAGCATTAAATATTTCTGATACATTGTGTCATCCTGAGCACATCAATCCTCTGCCAGCATTATCCGTTGATGAGCCCACAGTTAGCATGGTTTTTCAAGTCAACGACTCTCCTTTTTGCGGAAAAGAGGGTAAATATGTGACTTCAAGAAATATCAAAGATCGATTAAACCAAGAGCTAATTCACAATGTTGCTTTGAGGGTTGAAGAAGGCGATAGCCCAGATCAATTTAAGGTTTCAGGACGAGGCGAATTACACCTTTCGGTATTAATTGAAACTATGCGAAGGGAAAATTATGAATTGGCTGTATCTAAACCTCAAGTTATCCAAAAAGAGGTTGGAGAAGAAATTCATGAACCTTTTGAAGTTGTTGTAATAGACATCCAAGAGGAGCATCAAGGTGCAATCATGGAAGAGATGGGTAACAGAAAAGCAGATTTACAGTCACTGGTAATAACAGAAAATGGGCGGATGCGGCTCGAATTTATGGCTCCATCAAGAGGACTAATCGGGTTTAGATCACAATTTCTTACTCTCACAAGTGGAAGTGGGATTTTAACGAGTGTCTTTGATCATTATGGGCTTGCTAAAAAGGGTGAGATAGCCACTCGTCAAAATGGCGTAATGGTCTCAATGATAACTGGAAAAACCCTAGCCTATGCATTGTTTAATCTGCAAAATAGAGGACGTATGTTTGTTGGTCATGGACTTGAGATATACAAAGGTCAAATAGTTGGACTGCATTCTAGAGACAATGATTTACCTGTTAATCCAACTAAAGCTAAACAATTAACCAATATAAGAGCAGCTGGAACAGATGAGAATCTCATACTAACTCCTCACATTCAGCATACACTAGAGCAAGCACTTGAGTTTATTGAAGATGATGAGTTGGTAGAAGTTACCCCTGCAAGCATAAGACTCAGAAAGAAAATTATTCGTTAAAATAATTCTAAGCATCAAATACTGTTTCTTTAGCTCAATTACCCTTAATATTAGAATCTAATCATTTACTAAGCTGTGGGGTATCTTAATTGCTTTATTTTATATTTGCATTTCTTGTTTTAGCTTGTGTCTATATAGGTAACGCAGCCTTATCGATATTTGCTGGGATTCTTTTTGCCTATTTTTTAAAGCCTCCAACAACATTCATTACGCGGCGTATTGGGACTATGCCATTGCAGATTGGTATTGTCTTGCTGGGAGCAACCATTAGTTTGCCATATGCACTTGCTGTTAGCTCGGTATATTTACCTTGGATTGCACTCTTTGTAATTGTTTCATTTGTTGCAGGGTTGATCCTTGGAAAACTTCTTGGAATTCATCATCGTGTAGCTTTTTTATTATCGTCAGGAGCAGCCATTTGTGGAGGAACTGCTATGGCAGCTGTTGCACCAATCATAAAGGCAAAACCCCAAGAGTTGCTAATCGCTATGACCATTATTTTTTTGCTTAACGCTGTTGCAATTATTGTATTTCCTCTTGTTGGTAATTATTTAGAAATGAATAATTTTGAGTTTGGCGCATGGGCTGCGCTTGCCATTCATGATACAGGCTCAGTGATTGGTTCAGCTCTCACTTTTAGCAATGAGTCTGCTGAAGTTGCAGCTACATTAAAATTGGGGAGAACTATATGGTTAATACCATTAATACTCATTGCAAATTGGATTTTTAATAAGCAGGCTCAAGCAACGAAATTTCCTAGATTTATATTATTTTTTATTTTAGCTATTGCTGCTAATACTGTATTTACTTTCAATGAACAGATAATCAATATTCTCCAAATATCTAGCCAGGCCTTTCTATTAATAGGTTTATTTTGTATTGGAAGTCAATTTGATTCTAATGAGCTAAATTCAATAAGTGGCAAACCATTAGTATTAGCCTTGACACTATGGGCTCTTGTCATACCTTCGGCATATTTTTTAGTTAAATATTTTTAATTACATTTAAGTTAATATAATCTTTGATTATGCATTTTAATCTGGGGGATGAATGAAAAATTTTGAAAACAAAGTAGCTGTAATAACCGGCGCGGGTAGTGGCATAGGTCGGGGTATCGCTGAAATTTCAGCCACCCATAAAATGCGATTAGTGCTAGCAGATGTAGATGAAGCAGGGTTAAATGAAACTCTTGAGTTGGTAAAAAGTAAAGGTGTTGAAGCGATAGCTAGAGTAACGGACGTCAGCAACATTGATGAAGTGGAAAATCTTGCGAGTCAAACCTTTGAAACTTTTCAAAATTGTCACCTACTTTTTAATAATGCTGGAGTCCTTGGCCCGGCCCCTTTAAGTCAGGTCAATCGTGAGATGTACGACTGGCTCATTAATATTAATTTAGGTGGTTGCTTTAATGGGGTGCATGCTTTTTTACCAAAAATGCAGTCTTCTGAAGAGGAGGGCCATATTATTGCGACTTGCTCTACCTCAGGTTTTATAGCTTATCCAATGTTAGGGCTATATTCGGCCTCTAAGTTCGGTATCAGGGGATTGATGACATCTTTAAGAGCTGAATTAACTAATTCAAATGTTGATGTAAGCATTGTTTGCCCAGGAGAGGTAACAACCAATATCGTAAATAGCACATTTGAAAGCTCTCCAAATAAAGAAATGAAGGAAGCATCAGAAGATTCAGATGTGGATCCAAAAGCTATGCTCGAGGTTGCAGCAGAAGATGCCCAAAATACTTTTCCAATCTCCCCAGTTGAAGCTGCGCGAGCTATTTTTGCTGGAATTGAAAACAAAGACTTCTACATATTCACCCATAAAGGTTACAAACGGCAATTAGAAGATATCTCGAATGAATATCTTCAAGCTTTTGATCAATCAATGTTCCAGTAGGAGATCAGCAATGCTAAATAAAATTTTAATTGGAATTTTTATAGCTGTTTTTTTTGCTGCAGTAATATATATTCCGAAAGCAATTAGGGTTTACAACGTTGTTCACCTATTTGATGAAGACAAGATTGTAAAAAATTTTATGAACATGAATAAAGTTTTTCCAACCACACCTATCAAGGCCTCAAACAAACCATACCTATTTCCAACAAAAGCTTTTGAGCTTCCTTTGTCTTATTCAATGGATGGTAAGGAGCATGATCTTACTGATGCGCTAGATTATTTTAAAACAGATGGCTTGATTATTTTGCATGATGGGACTTTGCTATATGAAAATTATTGGCAGGGCAATTCAAAAGATCAACAACATATTTCGTGGTCTATGGCTAAGTCATTTCTCTCAGCTTTAATTGGTATAGCCTATCATGACGGGCTCATTGATGACTTGAACGACCCCATCACCAAGTACTTAAAAGATTTTAATGACACGGGCTATGCGAATGTGCCTATAAAAGATATTTTACAAATGTCATCAGGAATTATTTTTAATGAAGATTATGCAGACTATAACTCAGACATAAATAAATTTGCTCGTGCTTTGGCGCAGGGAACATCTATGAGAGATTTTGCAAAAAACTTAAAAAATGGAAAGAAGCCAGGAACATTTAATCATTATGTAAGCATTGATACTCAGATGTTAGCAATGCTTCTGGAAGAGGTGACAGGCCAACCAGTTGCAAAAAATCTTGAAGAAAAAATCTGGACAAAGATAGGCATGGAGCATGATGCCTATTATATGGTGGATGATACTGGAGCCGCATGGGCTCTTGGGGGTTTAAATGCTACGTTGCGTGACTATGCCAAATTTGGTCAGCTCTACCTTAATAATGGTAGATGGAATAACGAGCAAATTGTTCCAGAGCAATGGGTTCAAGCATCTCATGTCCCAGATGAACCTCACCTTCAACCCGGTGAAAATAGTTTATCCTCAAGCACCTGGGGTTATGGCTATCAGTGGTGGGTTCCAGGTTTTCCTTCTTCTGATTATTTGGCTGCTGGAATTTACAATCAGTACATTTACATTGACCCTGTAACCAAGGTTGTTATTGCTAAAACATCATCAAATTTTAAATTTAATCAAGAGCGCCAGTATTCCAAAGATGCTCATGTCGCTATGTTTAGAGCAATTGCTAAAGCTGTAGTGCAATAACTGCAATCATGAAAAAAGAGCTTGTTATTATACTCCTGTTGATTTTTTCATTAGATGCAAATGCTTGGTGGGATAAGGGCCATAAAATAGTTTGCGACGAGGCATATAAGTTACTGACTCTTAAAGCAAAAGAGTTCGTTGATCCTTTGATCCAAGAGCACGGATCCTTTGGTGTTGCATGTCTTTGGCCAGATTGGGTTAAAAATGGAGACAGAAAAGATACCAGGAACTGGCATTACATTAATTTACCTGACTCAGAACAAAACACATATAAGGCCTCATGCCCAGAAAATGGATGTCTAATTGATGCTTTTCACAAACAAATGAAAATTTTAAATGATCCCAATAAAACAGCTAGCAAAAGAGCTGAGGCTCTTTGGTTTGTGGGTCATTTTGTTGGAGATGTTCATCAGCCCATGCATGTTGGCTATCCTGAAGACAAAGGAGGAAATGATCATAAGCTTAAATTCTCAGACAAGACTTTAACCAATATGCATAGTGTTTGGGATGGGCAAATTATTGAGCACATGGACTTCTTGTATGGTGAGGAATATCTTTACAATAACGTTTCCATAAAAATAGATAAATTTTTAAAAAATCCTCAATCTTCAGAATTTGAATCTTGGGCGCAAGAAAGTCGAGATATTGCAATGCAACAATCAGTTGGTTACCGCAATAATGAGTTAGAGATTGTTACAAAGGAATACATGGAAAGGCATTTTGAGATTGTTCAAGAGAGAATTGCCTTGGGGGCAATCAGGCTCAGCAATACTTTAAACACTATGAATATAGAGAGCAATTGATCATTGGATATTCGACGTTTTTTAAATACCTTACCCCAGCCAAAAAAACAAAGTTAGTTTTATCATTTGATGGTGGTGGTGTGCGGGCAATTGCAGCGGTTGTTTTTCTTAAGCAATTAGAGGTCGCTTCAGGAAAAAAAATTTTTGATATATTTGATTTTTTTATTGGTACCAGCGCTGGGGGTATTAATGCTTTAAATCTTGCTGGTTTAGAAGCAACCAGTCTGGAATTAGAGGAATTTTGGTCAAAAGAAAATTTGGCTAAAACAATGACTAAATCATTTTGGGATAATGCTTCTTTCCTGCAAACGAAACCCAAATATGATGGAAAGGGAAAACGCGAATTATTGTTAGAGTACTTCCATGATCAATCCCTAGGAGAAGCTAAGAAGCCCGTAGCTGTTTTAGCCTATGATGTTGAGAGTAGGAAACCTCGGTTATTGAGTTCTTATGACTCACCTGGAATCAAAATGGTAAGTGCAGCAAGTGCTACTAGCGCTGCGCCAATCTATTACTCCACCCAAGAAATTGATGATGGAAGTTGGTTAATAGATGGGGGGATTGTAGCTAATAATCCATCTTTACTTGGATATTCTGAGGCTAAAAAACTTTTTCCAGGATGTAATATAAAAGTGTTGAGCATTGGAACTGGAATCAATAGAAGAAAAATTAATGGGCAAAACTCTGCGAAATGGGGCGCCTTGAATTGGTTTCGTCATGATATTTTAGGAATCATGCTTGAGTCTAGCATGTTTGATGAAATGGCCACAGATTTAATTGGTAAAGACTATCTAAGAATTAATTCGCCCACTGGATTGGTCAATCGAAGAATGGATGATACATCTGATGCAAATTTAGAGCGTATCCACCTTATGGGTATGGAATGGTGGTCTGAATTTGGTCATGAGACAACTGATTTTTTAAATGTTTAATATATTAAGTTTTATTTAGAAAAATACTGTACACTTCATTTTTTATTTTCATTAAGAAGGAATTTTATGAATATCTATGTTGGAAACCTCCCTTGGAGTATCGATGATGCAAGTCTTGAACAAATTTTTGCTGAGCATGGCACCATTACATCAGCTAAAGTCATCACCGATCGTCAAACTAATCGCTCCCGTGGGTTCGGTTTTGTAGAAATGTCTGATGGCGGAGAAAATGCCATCCAAGCATTAAATGATGCTGAAGTAGAAGGCAGAAAATTAGTTGTTAACGAGTCTCGTCCAAGAGATTAATCTATGACTTACCTGGGACTGGTTGGATTATTTGGTCTTATCGGTTTAACAGGTCTTCTTAATAAAGTTCATCCAAGCCAATCCGGTGGTCTAATTAGATTAATGGGACTTTTAGGATTTCTAGGCTTGGTTGGCTTTTGGATTCCTCCTCTTGGAGCCTGTGGAGCCTTTGGCGCTTTGGGTGTTTGGAATCATCAGAATAAAAAAATAGCTAGATTGGCCTATCTTGGTTGCCTAGGATTGATTGGAGTTCTGCAGACCATTAGTTTTTATCTTTAGTTGCAAGCACTAATAATCCTGCGGCAATAGCTAGGTTTTTAATAAAATTTTGAGTTTCATGCGCTTGCGAAGGATCCCCATTTAGTGCCCAAAAATTATGGATAAAGATATTTATACATATAGTTAAACCAAACAGTATGAATGAAGCAAGCCTTATATTCTTTCCTAGAATTAAAAAAATACCGCCAATCAATTGAATAAAAATTGTTAAAGGAAGTAACACTGAGCTAAAAGGAACACCTTTGATTCTCATTAGTGCAAGTGTTGCAGTAAATTCAAATACTTTGCTCAATCCAGGCCCTATAAAATATAATCCAAGCAGAGTTCTGCCTACAATAAAAAATAGATTATCTAATTTTTTTAACAAATTCATTTAATGTCCTGTTGCTAGTCTTAATGCTAGACTAAAATGATTATCTATAACAGGAGCTTGTCATGAAAAATATCCATCAATTTTTAGGGTTGCTACTTTTTACAGCAATCTTTTCTGCAAACATACAAACAGCGCATCATGCAGACCCTTTGCTCGAGGCGATAAATAATTTAGACAGAAATATTAAATATTCTTCAAGAGACGCCTACAGAAATCCCTATCAAACATTATCGTTTTTTCAAATTAAACCCACGATGAATGTTTTGGAATTATCTGCTGGAGGCGGATGGTATACAGAAATATTAGCCCCTTATTTAAAATCTGCCGGCAAACTATCTGTTACCCATCACAATCCTAATAAAGGGGGATATTACAAGCGCTCAAGAAATGCTTACGATGATAAAGTTCAGTCTAATCCTCTCTTTGAGGGCGTAAGAGTAATTACTGTAGACGTACCTCCAACCGAGCCATTTACCAAACCCGCAACACAAGATTTGGTTGTAACATTTAGAAATCTTCATAATTGGCTGGGACAAGGCGCCATGCAGGCCATAATGCAAGAAGCATATAATTCTTTAAAAAAAGGCGGGCATTTTGGTGTGGTAGAGCATAGAGCGCCTGAGGGGTCTAGTTTAGAATACATGCAAAAGAGTGGCTATGTAACCCAATCACTTGCAATTAAAACAGCAAAAGAAGTTGGATTTGAGCTTATTGCTTCATCAGAAATTAATGCTAACCCAAAGGATACGGCTGATCACCCAAGAGGAGTGTGGACTCTTCCACCCTCATTTCGCTTGAAGGATCAAGATAGAGCGAAATATGCGGCAATAGGAGAATCAGACAGAATGACATTATTGTTTAAAAAATAGGAACTATCTTTATTTAAATATATATGTGAGTATAAATATAGTAAAGAGGGGCTTTGACTCCTCTTTTTTTAGCCAAAAATCTACCTATTGAGTTTATTTAAAATACATAAAAAGATCTCATTTTCTTGATGTCTCGAGATGGCCGTAATTATTCTTGACAACCTTGTCAATTTATTGATAATCCTAAAGTAGATATATCTATATTTGGGGAAAATAATGAAATTTATCAAACTATCACTATTGGTATTACCTTTCATGGTAATGGCTGATAATCCTATAGTTCCTATGGATGTTGATTCCGCGGAACAAGACTCATCCAATCAAACTTCCCAGGTCGAAGAAAGATCTGTTGAGGTTGCTCAGTATGAAACTTCAAGTTCATATTCAGAATCTCAAGGTATTGAGGATGTTATCGTTACTGCCACTCGAAGAGAAACTAGCATTATGGAAACTCCATTAGCTATTTCTGCTGTAACTCAAGAAGAGTTAACGCGTTTTGGTATTACTAATATTAAGGACTTAAGTTACTCACTTCCTGGTCTTGCAATTCAAAACTCAGATACCAATGCTCCAATAATTACACTAAGAGGTATTAGGTCTAATAATGTTACTGAGGTAGGTGATCCTGCGGTAGGTGTACATGTTGATGGACTGTATCAATCAAGACCTCAAGGCGCTCAAGCTTTAATGTTTGACCTCGAGAGAGCTGAGCTTGCCAGGGGCCCACAAGGGACTTTATTTGGAAGAAACTCCATTGCTGGATCTTTAAATATTATTACAGCAAAGCCTAATCTTGAAGTGCAGGGAGGCTCTATTACAGTTAATGCCGGTCGTTTTGAAGAAAGAGGTGTTCAAGGTCATTATAATTTACCTTTAACAGAAAATTTTGCTATCCGTTTAGCCTTTTCAGATCAGTCAAAAGATTCGTATTTGGACGGCTACTATGATCCTAATGGAATTGATCACAGATGGTTGCCAGATAATGTTCTGAGCCAAGCTTCAGCTGTTGATACATGTGGACAAAGAAGAGGTAATTCAGCATATGCTTGGTTCCTAGGATGTAACAATCCTGAGCGAGCCGATGATGCTGCTCCAGGATTTGATCCAGGATATCAGTATGCATCTGCATACAAAGCCATTCCTGCCGATCCATCAACTTTTTATAATAATGTAGATAATCATGCATACAGAATTAGTGCACTATTGGTGATTGATGATACTAGCGATCTAAACCTCCAGTATGAAGTCTTTCAAGACGATGGCGCAGGCTGGATGAACGGATTTGATTGCGACATGATCAAAAATAGAACTGGTAGAACTTTTGGTGGCGCACCTTCGAAACCAGCTAACACTTGTGCAGATATTTTAGGTGCAGGTAGTAGTGAATATACTGCATTTGTAAATGTTCCTGGTGTCAATGATTTAAGTATTGAGTCTATCAGAGCTATTTATAATAAAGATTTTGGTGACGTTCAAATGGTCGCTAAGATTGGACTGCAAGCATTAGAGCAGTACTCTCAATTTGATATCGATGGTGGAAGAAATGAATGGCAAATGGCTATGGTCCTTAACGATTATAAGGCTGACTCAACCACTATTGATGTTCAGTTTACTGGCGCAACAGATACCATGTCATGGGTTGTTGGAGCCTTCTACTTAGAAGAAGAGAATGACATGGAAGCATTTTTCCATGCAACATTTAATGGCGATAATATATTTATTCAACCAGATAGAACAATCGAGTCAAAAGCTTTATTTGGTCAGGCCACTATGAAGC
Organism: uncultured SAR86 cluster bacterium; assembly: GCA_902511425.1. Lineage (GTDB taxonomy): Bacteria > Pseudomonadota > Gammaproteobacteria > Magnimaribacterales > D2472 > D2472. The sequence continues at coordinate 8,049 of CABXFE010000009.1, read as the reverse complement.
TTCAAGATGATTTATACCTAACATTAGGTATTAGACATTCAGAGGATGAGAAATCTGATGTTGGTGGAAAGAACTGGGAATGTAGTGTTTGGAATTCTTGTTATCCATCTACTGAAATTTGGGGTAACAGACAATTATTCATCCCTAACTTAGCTGCATTAGCTCCAGATTTCCACGTTGCTGGAGGTTTGTACAATGGTGTTAACTGTACTGCACAAGGCGGCCCATACGGAGGCGGTCCATATTTTGGTGGAACAGGCTGTATGACTCAAACAGCTAACAATGCCACATCGCAATCATATAGTTCAACGGATTGGAGAATAGGTCTTGATTGGGATGTTGCTGAAAATGCATTTTTATATGCATATGTTGCAACAGGATTTAAGGCAGGCAGTATCGCTGACGAAGCGGTTCGAGCGTCTAATACACTTCATCCTGAAGGCCCTGGCTCATCAGTGAATACCTCATATGGCCCAGAAGAAGCGACAACTTTTGAAATGGGTTACAAAGGTAAATTTCTTGAGAACAGGCTTTCACTATCAGCTAACTACTTCCACACCGTATATGACGGCAAGCAGTTTACTGGTAACGTTCCATTTGATGTGGTTGCCACCACTGAGTACAACATTGATACTGGTGAGTTAGATCCAGTAGAGCAAGTAGTTACCTTCTGGGGTACGCAAAACTTCGGCGAGCAAGAGATGAAGGGTCTAGAGGTTGAGTTTGACTATCTTCCATATGAAGGTGGGCGTGTAAGTGGTTGGATCACAACTATGGATACAGAAGTCACCGAGGATTTCAATACTCAATGGTATTATGGTCAGGATGCTTATCTAGGTAGAAATGGATACGATGCTTCAGTAGCAAATGTTCCAGAAAACTATGTCAACTTGAAAGGCAACGAAGCTCCTTACTCACCTAATTTAGCTCTTACAATTAAATATGAGCATACATTTAATTTAGGCTCTATGGGTCAATTAATTCCATCTATTAATTATCATTGGCAGGCAGAAGATTATCTTACAATCTGGAATGCCGATAAACATATTAATGATGCTGGCGGTTATGGTACTTATGGTTGTACAAATTTTGGAGCAGCTGATGGATGCGCATATGGTTTCATAGATCTTCCTGGGTACTTCAATGAAAGCACTGATGTATTTGGTGATCAAAGAAATAGCTGGTCCATGGTTGATTTAATAGTTACATACAAGCCTTCTGGTGATGCGTCTTGGTATGCTCAAGCTTTTGCATATAACGTAACCGATGAGGTTATTTCATATTGGAGAGCAGTTGAAGCAGGCGTTCCTAGTGGAGCTTTCTCAGCACCAACTCAGTATGGTGTCAGAGTAGGTTATTACTGGTAAAAACTACCAGAAAATTTAAAGAGGGCGTAAGCCCTCTTTTTTTTGCTAAAATTATGCCATGAGATTCTTTTCTATTTTTTTACTTTCCTTAACCCTTTTTACTTGCTCTCAATCAGATCTACAGGAAGCCACCTACCAAACTGAGAGAGTTGAATATATTTCTAAAAATATATTGGGTTTTGAAAACTTGTTTGGTGAGGGTTTGAAATCACAAAAAGACAAGGAAGTATTTGGAATTCTGCATTTCCCCGAAAACTACGATTTAGAAAAAAAATATCCAGCTATTATCGCATCTCATGGTTCCTCAAACTGGAGAGCTCATCATTTAGAGTATCTAGAGCAAATGCGGCAAGCTGGTTTTATTGTTTTTGCTATGCATCCTTTTGATTCAAGAGGGGTGAATAGTACAGTTGGGAATCAAATCAATGTTACTAGCGAAACTGTGATCTATGACATGGCAATGAGCCTTAATTTATTGTGGGATGATCCCAGAATCGATAATCAAAAAATTTATGCAGCAGGCTGGAGCCTAGGCGGAACTGCAACATTGTTTAATAGCTGGCTGCCTCTTCAAAATTCTTTAAATAAAAATGGCGCATCATATTCTGGCTATCTTATGTGGTATCCGGGCTGTTTAGCATTACCTGATTTAAATAAATGGGATAAAGATTTGATGCAAATTTATATTGGCGAAGAAGATAACTGGACTCCGCCTCAACCCTGCAAGGAATTGGTTTCAGACATTAATTCTCAAGGAGGAAATGCATTTATTGAGATATACCCTAATTCTTTTCATTCATTCGATGGTCCACAACCTCTCAGACTCATTCCAGATGCCTATAGCTGGGCCGATTGTAAATTAAAGCTTAACGCTACAACAAAAAAGGTATATGACCCCGAAAATACTGAGTTGGATTTTTCTAATCCAAGACTTAGGAGGGCTGCATATGAAAGTTGTGCAAAAAAGGGTGAGGTTATGGCCGGTGCCAGTCCTGAGTACAAGAATGCAGCTCACGAACACCTAGCCTCATTGCTATCAAAATTAGACTAATTTGAAAACTCTTTCCAACCTCTGAAACCACCTGCAAGATTTTGGACATTTTTAAATCCAAGGTCTATTAATGTCTTACCAGCAAGTGAAGCTCTGCTTCCACCTCCACAATAAACAATTATAGGCGTGCTAGCATTGAAACCTTGATCATCACTGCTGGGTGAGATCTTCATTTCAATTAAACCTCTAGGTATATTGACGGCATTGGGAATGCTACCAGTTTCAGCGATCTCTGTTCCTTCCCTTACATCTATAATAATAAAATTATCAGGATCTTTAGCAAAAGATTCACATGATATTTTTGGGACAATGGAATGGGCCTCAGCAATTAATTCTTTTAGAGTCATGTTTCTATTATCTTCATAAATGATAATTCCTGCAATTGGCATATTAATTGCATTAATTTACTAATAAAGCTTATATATTTGTTGTAATGTAAGCGCTGTAAACATATGATAGCTTTTGATGTTTACACTGTAAACATTATAAAAAATATGTATAAAAAATAATAATAATATCAAGGAAACTTATAATGAAAAAACTACTAATGGTTACGTCTTTATTGCTATTACCCTTTACAGCAAGTGCTCAATTGGATATTCAGGATGGTTATGCAATTCAAGGAAAAATCTTTGCTGTTAAAACTGCAAAAAAATACTCATCAGTTGAAGGGTGTTCAAAGATTGCTCTTTCTAAAAATAAGGTAAAAGGATTTACATTTGAATCTAGTACCCAAAAATGTACTCTTTATAAGAAAATAAGAAATGTTGAACCAAAAAAAGGTCATGTTTCTGGCACTAAGTAATATATCTTTGTTTTAAAAAGGGAGCAATTGCTCCCTTTTTTTATAATTAATCTTGGATTTGTAGATTTTTTCTTGCATACTTCAATCACTATGTACAAAGTAAGAAAATCAACCGGGCTTCTCTCTCAGGCACCCATGCTAAATAAACTAGTTAGCACAGATTTTTTTGCCTCATATCCAACTTTAATCAACAGAAGATCTAGATCTATCTAATAGCCCTTCAGCTATGTTGCGGCTTTATAAATTAAGATGAAGAATTTTATTACAACCCAAAAATGGTCCCGATCAGAACTTCAGGCCATTATTGATTTTGCTATGGAACTTAAAAGCAATCCTTTTCAACCCATATTAAAAAATAAATCAATTGCGATGTTATTTTTCAACCCATCTCTTAGAACAAAAACTAGTTTTGAAGTGGGCATAAGTGAGCTTTCTGGAACTGCAGTTATCCTTCAACCTGGAAAGGATGCATGGCCCATTGAATTTCAAGAAAATATTGTGATGGATGGAGACTCAGAAGAGCATGTCAAAGAGGTTGCGCAAGTTCTATCCTCATATTGCGATTGCATCGCAATTAGAGCGTTTCCTAAATTTCATGATTGGGATTTTGATAGAACAGATTCAGTTATCAACAGCTTCGCAAAATATGCCTCTGTGCCGGTCGTAAACATGGAGACAATCGAGCACCCATGTCAAGAACTTGCTCATATCTTAACTTTGCAAGAACATTACGGAGATCTTCAAGGTAAAAATTATTTGCTAACTTGGACTTATCATCCTAAGCCATTAAATACAGCCGTTGCTAATTCAAGTCTTTTAATTGCAAGTAAGTTTGGCATGAATGTTAAATTATTATGTCCTTCTGAAGACTATCACTTGGATGATAGATATCTTAAAGCTGCTCAAGATAACTGCGACTACGAAGGAACTTCTTTTGAGGTGTCTTATGATATAGAAAGCGCTTATTCAAATGCAGAAATTGTCTATGCAAAAAGCTGGGGCAGTCTTCAGAACTATGGAAAACCAGATGATCAGATGGCTAGCAACAACAAATATAAACATTTTATTGTTGATGAATCAAAGATGAGCCTCACTAATAATGCTGTTTTTAGTCACTGCCTCCCTTTACGAAGGAATGTCAAAGCAACCGATGCAGTTATGGATGCTGATTACTGCATAGCAGTTAAAGAGGCAGCAAATAGAAAGCATGTTCAAAAATCTATGCTTAGTAAAATTTTATAGGAAGTAATAATGAATAAAAAAGTTGTATTAGCATTTTCAGGGGGTCTTGATACCAGTTTTTGCATCCCATATTTAATTGATCAAGGTTATGAAGTTCATACTTTGTTTGTGAACACTGGCGGCATTTCAACAAAAGAAGAACTGGCAATCACAAAAAGAGCTAATGAACTAGGTGCAAAAAAACATATTAATATTAATGTTGAAAAAAGCCTATGGTCTGAGATTCTCATTCCTTTAGTTCAGTCTGGAGCTCTCTATCAAAACAAATATCCTGCGTTATGTTCTGATAGATATTTAATCGTTAAGGAATCAATTAAATTATGTAAAAAATTAAAAACTAAAGACATTGCTCATGGTTGCACAGGCATGGGAAATGATCAGATTAGGTTTGATCTTTCTATAAGAGCGCACGGAAATTACAACATCATTACCCCAATTAGAGAAATTCAAAATATTACAAAGAATGTTAGAGGTTATGAAGAGGATTATTTACAAGAAAGGGGCTTCAAGGTTTCTTCATTGCATAAAAAATATAGCATTAATGAAAATCTTATGGGAGCGACAATATCGGGAAGTGAGATTGATGAATGGGAAGAACCATCAAGTGAAAGTTTTGTACTTTGTAAATTACCTCATCAATATCCTAAGAAATTAAAAACTCTAAATATAAAGTTCCTGAGGGGAAAAGTCGTTTCTATAAACAACAAGAAAATGCAAGGGGCTGATTTTCTTAGAACTTTAAATATTCTTGGAGGCTCTTTTGGCATCGGTCGCTCCGTTTTTTCAAGTGATACGATTATTGGATTGAAGGGAAGGTTTGTTTTTGAGGCTCCTGGTATTGAAATTTTAATGTCGGCTCATAGGGCTTTAGAAGAAGCTGTTTTAACTGATAAACAAAATGCTGTAAAAACACAAGTTGGCCAAGAATGGGTAAATCTAGTCTACAGAGGGTTTTATTTTGAGCCTTTAAGAGAAAATCTTGAAGCGTTTTTGCTGGATTCTCAAAAAACTGTTTCTGGGGAAGTCACTCTTAAACTTACACCCGGGCGTGTTGATGCAGTTGCTGTTAAATCAAAAAATATTCTTAAGAGTCCAGAGGGTTCATATGCTCAATCTGCAACATGGTCAGAGGCAGAATCAAAAGGGTTTATTAAGCTGATTGGTCAAAGTACATCCACCTGGTCTTCCATTCACAAGAAAAAATGAACGCAGATCTAGAGCTAACTTTAAAACACCTCAAAGCTCTAGTTGCATGTAACACGTCAAATCCGCCTAGAAATATAGAACAATCAGGACTTATTAGCTACTTATGTTCATTAGACTTCCTTGATCCTCAGGTATCAGATTTAGGGGAGGGATCTTTTAATATATTTCTTGCTAAGGGCTCACCTAAATATTTGGTTAATGTTCATTTAGATACTGTACCGCCTGGAGACGCATGGGAGTCTGATCCCTATGATTTAATTATTGAAGATGGAAGGGCTATTGGGCTTGGTGCCTGTGACATTAAAGGAGCCGCAGCATGTTTATTAACATTATTAGAGAGCGGGATTGATGATTATGCAATATTGTTTTCGACTGATGAAGAGGCTGGCCAAAGCACCTGCATTAAGGAATATATTAAGACAAAACCAAACTTTGAAGCTGTAATAGTTGCTGAGCCTACTCAAAATAAAGTAGTAACATGTCACAGAGGTATTCTGACCGGCACTCAAGAATTTTTTGGTTTAGCCGGTCATAGCTCAGAACATAGAGCTTTGACTGATAATGCAATTCATAAACTAACACGATGGTCTAATGCTGCTTTGAAAATTGCTGAATCATACAATGAAAAATCATTTAAAGATCTTCGAGGTATTGCATTTAATTTAGGGTTAATTGAAGGTGGAATTAAGCCAAACATTATTGCTGATCATGCCAAAGTTAAATTTGGCATGAGGCCTCTACCTGGACAATCTTTTGATGAGCTATTGAAAGTCTTTAATACAGAAACAATTGAGGGTAATTCAAAATTTACACCTGGATTTATTGCTCCTGCACTGCCGGCCTCAGGAAGTATTCAAGATTTAGAATTGCTGGCTGATGAGCTAGATATTAATTTATCCGCGCCGGTAAATTTTTGGACAGAGGCTTCATTATTTAGTGAAGCAGGCTATAGCTCTATTGTTTATGGACCAGGAGACATTGCTAATGCTCATCAGCCAAATGAGTCCGTAGAACTTAGTGAATTAAATCAAGCCTTGATTGATTTTAAAAAAATTATCCAATGAGCAATTCATCAAATCAGTTTATAAAAAATACCATTTTAAGACTTCTTGGTGCTATTGGTTCTGAGAAAGAAATAAATAAGTACATTGAAAAATTTTCCTCTCCTGAGCAACGCTTTGCTGTTATAAAAGTAGGCGGATCTGTGATTGAAAATGATTTAGAGAATCTCATTTCATCTCTGGTATTTTTAAATCAAGTTGGCCTAAAGCCTGTGATCCTTCATGGCGCAGGCCCAATGCTTTCTGCGGCTCTTGAGGAGAAGAAAATTGATTTTTCATTTATTAATGGTCAGAGAGTTACCTCTATAGAAGTCAGAGATGTTGCTCAAGGTGTCTTTGAAGAAACTAATACTAAAATTGTGGCAGCCTTAGAAGCTCAAGGAGCATCTGCTAAGGGCCTAGTATCAGAAATATTTCAATGTTCAATAAAGGATCCAGAGTTAGGATATGTTGGTTCAATTGAGTCAGTAAATGTTCAGCGTGTAAATGAAGTTTTAGAATCAGATTCCATCCCAGTCATTGCGCCTATTGGATTTCAAGATAGTGAAATGTTAAATATCAACGCTGATATTGCAACTGTAGAATTAGTTAAAGCTATCAATCCCTATAAAGCTATTTTCTTGTCAGAGACTGGTGGTATTTTCAATAAAGCTGGAGAGTTAATTCCAAATATTAATCTAGCTCTTGAATATGAGGAGCTTATGCAAGAAGAGTGGCTTCATTCCGGGATGAAATTAAAACTTGAGCAAATCACATCTCTATTAAATCATTTGCCTAAATCAGCTTCTGTTTCAATCACAGAACCAATTAATCTTCCTAAAGAATTATTTACAGATTCTGGATCAGGTACATTAATAAAGTACGGATATAATGTTTCCCAATATCAGCTTCCAGATGCTGAAATTCAGAAAAATTTTAAAACAATTATAGAGTCTTCATTTAGTGGAAATTTGATCGATAGTTTTTTTGCTAATCCTCAAAATTTAGATATTTTTATGACTTCATGTAAGCGAGCTACCATAGCAATTTCACATGAGTTCAGTATTCCATATATGGATAAGTTCGGAGTTATTCCCGAGGCAAAGGGCGAGGGGTTAGGCGCAGGTATTTGGCATGAGATGCGCAAAGTGTATCCTCAGGTATTTTGGAGATCACGCCCAAATAATCCCATAAATAAGTTTTACACATCTATATGTGAAGGATGCCAAAAACAAGATGAGTGGCATATTTTTTGGATTGGCATATCAGATTATGGCTCTTTAAAAGATTGCATCGAATATGCCATCAGAAAACCAAAAAGCGTGATTTAAATGGATG
>CABXFE010000008.1 GCA_902511425.1 uncultured SAR86 cluster bacterium | reverse complement strand
TATGGGGATTAACTGCCATGATTACAGTAAACTTTTTAAATGTGTGTTTTGATGCGAATATAGAGATACTAGAGGGCTAATGTTCCATGATCATAGATATCAATAATAAAAGTTTAAAGACCGAGAATGATGATTTTTGGATTGCTCCAGATGCAACTGTGATTGGAGATGTGCAAATGGCTACAGACACAAGCATATGGTTTCATTGCACTGTCAGAGGAGACAATGAACCAATTATTTTAGGGGAAGGAACAAACATTCAGGATAATTCAGTGATTCATACAGATCCAGGATTTCCATGCAATATTGGTAAATTTGTCACAGTTGGTCATATGGCTATGCTTCACGGATGTGAAATAGGAGATGGCTCACTTATTGGCATAGGCTCAGTTATTCTAAATGGCGCTAAAATAGGAAAAAATTGCATTATCGGAGCAAAAGCATTGATTACAGAAGGCATGGTGGTGCCTGATGGTTCAATGGTATTGGGTATTCCTGCAAAGATTAAAAAAGAGCTTACGCTTGAAGAGCAAGCAATCCCATCTTTAAATGCACATCATTATATTGAAAATTACAAAAGGTATAAGGCTGAGCTAGGTTAATCTCATGTCAGGAAAAGTAGTAAATTATCATGACGACTCAATAGAGTGTGAAGGCTATCTTTCGCTCCCTAAATCTTCAAAATCTGTGCCATTGGTTTTGGTTGCTCATACATGGAAAGGTAGATCTGAGTTTGAAGATCAAAAAGTGATATCAATTAATAGTTTAGGATATGCTGCCATGTCGATTGATATTTTTGGCAGTGGTGTTAATGGAAGTAGTGTTGAAGAGAATCAGGCATTAATTGAACCTTTTGTAAAAGATAGACAGATATTTCGACAACGTCTTATTAGCGCAGTTGAGTTTGGCAAAACTATTGAAGGTGTTGATGCATCAAAAATAGCATTGATTGGATTTTGTTTTGGTGGCCTTGCGGCTATAGAGCTTGCTCGCTCAGGCTATGAACTCTCAGGATGTGTCAGTTTTCATGGCCTTTTAAATCAATCCGATGAGCCGTTCCAAAAAGTGAATACTAAATTATTGGTTTTGCATGGAGACAAAGACCCCATGGTTTCTTCTGAGCAAATATTGGCTTTGCAGGATGAAATGACAGAATCTGATGCTGATTGGCAATTTATTAGTTATGGAAATACTTACCATGCTTTTACCAATCCCGCAGCTAACGATATTGAAATGGGAACAGTTTATAATCATGATAGTGATATAAGATCCTGGACTGCTATGTCTAATTTTTTAGAGGAAGTTTTTAGCAATGTTAACAAGTGAACTAAGAGCTAAGTTTTTAGACTACTTTAGTAAAAATGACCATGAAGTGGTTGATTCTAGTCCATTAATTCCGGTAAATGACGATACACTTTTATTCACTAATGCTGGAATGGTTCAATTTAAAGATGTATTTCTGGGGTCAGAAAAGCGCCCATACAAGAGAGCCACCACAACTCAAAGATGTATCCGGGCTGGTGGAAAACACAATGATTTAGAAAATGTAGGTTACACCCTCAGGCATCATACCTTTTTTGAAATGTTGGGTAACTTTAGTTTTGGTGACTATTTTAAGGAAGAAGCAATTAAGCTTGCTTGGAACTTTTTAACCAATGAGCTAAATCTAGACAAAGAAAGGTTATGGATTTCTGTATTTAGGGAAGATGATGAAGCAGCAGAAATTTGGTCATCAATAATTGGTATTGATCCTGAGAGAATCGTTCGATTAGATGAAGAAGATAATTTTTGGTCAATGGGTGATACAGGCCCGTGCGGACCTTGCTCAGAAATTTACTATGATCACGGTGAACAATATGAAGGAACTCCTCCTGGATCACCGGGTGACGAGGGAGATAGATTTGTAGAAATTTGGAACCTAGTTTTCATGCAGTTTAACAGGGATGCTAAAGGTGAATTAACACCTCTGCCAAAGCCTTCTGTTGATACTGGCATGGGATTGGAGAGGGTTGCTGCTGTGATGCAGGGAGTGAATTCAAATTATGAAACGGATCTTTTCCTTAATCTTATTAAGGCCTCTGAGGAGGTCATTAAATCTCCTGGCGAGGCATCGCATAAAGTAATTGCAGACCATATTAGAAGTGTTAGCTTTTTAATTGCTGATGGCATAACTCCGTCAAATGAAGGCAGGGGATATGTCCTGAGAAGGATCATGCGAAGAGGCATCCGACATGGGTATAAGCTTGGAGCCAAAAAACCATTTTTGTATTCGTTGGTAGAGCCATTAGTCAAAGAGATGGAGTCTGCATTTCCCATGCTTGCCTCCAACCAAAAACAAATTGAAGAAATCATTCACAACGAAGAGAAAAAATTTCTTGAAACTCTCGATAAAGGAATTGAAATATTAGAAAAAGAAATTTCTAACATGGATTCAAAGGTTATTCCTGGGGATGTTGTGTTCAAACTTCATGATACATTTGGGTTCCCATTTGATCTAACTGCGGATATTGCCCGTGAACAAGATTTAAAGTTGGATGAAGCAGGTTTTAATAAATGCATGGAAGAGCAAGTAAAAAATTCGAAATCAGCCAGTAAGTTTAAAGGCACTCAATTAGACCTGTCATCAATTGATGAAACCAAATTTCTAGGCTATGACAGATTAAATGCTGAAGGTAAGATCTTGGGTTTATGGAATGACGATCTGCGAGTTGATTCTGCAACTGCTGATAAAGAGTATTTCCTTGCATTAGATCAAACTCCGTTTTATGCAGAATCAGGTGGCCAAGTTGGAGATCAAGGTAAATTCTCTTGTTCTAGCGGAAGTGGACAGATATTAGATTGTATTAAACAAGGAAAAATCTTTCTTCATACAATTAAAATTGATGAAGGTGCAATTAAATTGGGTGATAAATTAAAACTTGCAGTTGCACCTGATAAGAGAGCTTCTGCGGCTTCTAATCATTCTGCAACTCACTTAATGCATGCTGCCTTGAAGCACGTTCTCGGAAGTCATGTTGAGCAAAAGGGCTCACTAGTTGATGCATCTAAGCTACGTTTCGATTTTTCACATCCTAAAGCCGTAACAAAAGATGAGATTAAACAAATAGAATTATTGGTTAACCAACATACCTTAAACAATGCTGAAGTAAAAACTGAATTAATGAAGCTTGATGATGCAATCGCATCTGGTGCTGAGGCGATGTTTGGAGAAAAATATGATGATGAGGTTAGAGTTTTATCAATGAGTGATGGTTTCTCGGTAGAGCTTTGCGGTGGAACCCACGTTGCCAGGACCGGTGATATTGGCATGTTTGTGATTCTAAGTGAATCCAGTGTTTCATCAGGAGTGCGAAGAATTGAAGCCGTTACTGGTGCTAAGGCAGTAGAGCTAGCACTCGAGATACGATCTCAACTGCAAGATGTTCAAGGGATATTAAATGTTGGAGCTTCGCAGGTTAGCTCCAAAGTTGAAGATTTGGTTAAAGAAAATAAATCCTTAAAAAAAGGGAATAAAAGTAACGCAAAATCTTCAGTGGATCTTAAAGAAGTAACACATAAAATCAAGAACCTTGATTTAGTTTTGATAGAGGCAGATACGCAAAATATCCAAGATTTAAGGAAGCTGGTTGATAGCTCTAAAAAAGACCAATCCGAGAGATGTGTTTTAATCTTGAGCCACCAAGACTCTAAAGTTGTGATGGTTTGTGGAGTGACTGATGATATTCAAGAATCACTGAGCGCTAATGATGTTATTCAAGCAATCGCTAAGGCCTCTGATGGAAAAGGCGGTGGTCGCAAGGATTTTGCTCAGGGAGCAGGCGTAGCTGATAATTTTGAAGAATTTGTTAATTCTATTCCTGATATCGTACAATCCATCGCTTAATCTTTAAGCATTAATGATGGAAACAATAGTATTAAAATTTGGTGGTACCTCAGTTGGGTCGACTGACAGAATATCTGCTGTTGCTGATTTGATTAAAACTGCATGCGAGGAAGCTTCACCGGTTGTGGTAGTTTCTGCGATGAGTGGAGAAACGAATCGTCTAATTGATTTAGCTAAATCCTTTGGGACTGAACCCAATAAAAGAGAGTTTGATGCATTGGTTTCAACTGGCGAGCAGGTTAGCGCCTCCTTGGTTTCCATTGCCTTGAACCAATTAGGTTTAAAAGCCAAATCGTTATCTGCTGCTCAATTTGGTATGAAGACCACTTCTAATTTTTCGCGAGCAAAAATCCTTGATTTAGATAAAGATGTTATTTTCAAAACCATTGAAGACGGCTATATCCCAATTATTACTGGATTTCAGGGCGTCAACAATGACGGAGACACCACTACTATGGGAAGAGGTGGAAGTGATACCACTGCAGTAGCAATAGCCGCTTCAATTAAAGCTAAGCGATGTGATATCTACACCGATGTTGATGGCATCTATACAACAGACCCTAAAATTGTTCCAAATGCAAAAAAACTTGATTCAATCAGCATGGAGGAAATGTTGGAACTAGCAGGTCAGGGTGCTAAAGTTATGCAAATACGAGCGGTTGAGTTTGCGAACAAGTACAAGGTTCTAGTAAGAGTTTTATCAAGTTTTGAACCAGGCTCTGGAACGCTTATTTTACAGGAGGAAGAGGGAATGGAAGATGCTGTGATTACGGGTATAGCCTCTCAAAAAGATCAAACAAAATTTACTTTGCATGGAGTCGGAGATACTCCCGGAATAGCTTCTGGGATTTTAAGTCCAGTCAGTGATGCAGGCATTGAAGTTGATGTTATTGTTCAAAACGTAAGTGTTTCAGGAAAAACAGATTTTACGTTTACAGTTGGGAATGCTGATAGGGCTGAGGTTGAGTCAGTGCTGACAAATAAAATGCAGGGTATTTCATATGATGAATTAATTATCGATGAGGGCATTGGTAAAGTTTCTTTGGTGGGTGTTGGCATGCGTTCTCATGCCGGTATTGCAAGCACTGCATTTAATGCATTGGCTGATGCCAGTATAAATATTCAAATGATCAGCACATCAGAAATTAAAATCACAATTGTTATTTCAGGCGACCAACTTGAAGAAGCAGTGAAAACTTTGCATTCTGCTTTTAACTTAGGAGACTGATGTACGACTTAATATTAAAAAATGGAACCTTGATCAATGAGGGGCAAATTTTTGAATCTGATATTGCAATTAAAGGAAATAGAATTGAGAAAATTGCATCTTCGATAGATGCCGAATCTAAAAGTATTGTTGATCTTAATGGTAAATACGTTATCCCAGGATTAATTGATGATCAAGTTCACTTTAGAGAGCCTGGTTTAACGCATAAAGGTGAGATTGCAACAGAATCAACAGCTGGTCTTGCGGGAGGTGTTACCAGCTACTTTGAAATGCCTAATGTTAATCCAACCACCACAACAAATGAGAATTTAACAAAAAAATTTCAACTAGCCAGCACCAAATCTGTTTCAAATTACTCATTTCACCTTGGAGCAAGCAATACCAACATTGAAGAAATTAAAAAAGCAGATATTCATCAAGCTGCAGGATTAAAAGTTTTTATGGGCGCTTCAACCGGCCACATGTTAGTTGATGATTTAGATGCATTGGATGATATTTTTCACTATTCTCCACTAATAGTTGTAACTCACTGTGAAGATCAAAAAACTGTTGAAAGAAATGAGAAATTATTTCATGAAAAGTATGGTGAAGGAGTTTCTCCCGAGCACCATCATTTAATTCGGGACGTTGAAAGCTGCTATATCTCAAGTTCTTTAGCCGTTGGTCTAGCAAAAAAATATGATGCAGATCTTCATGTGTTTCATTTAACCACTGAAAAAGAAATGGAGTTATTTTCTGCTGGTGAGGCAGACCAAAAGAAGATTACCGCTGAAGTTTGTGTGCATCACATGTATTTCAATGACTCATATTATGCTGAGCTTGGCAACCAAATTAAATGTAATCCATCCATCAAACAAGAATCAGATCGCCAAGCACTAATCAAAGCACTTTTAGAAAATAAAATTGATATCATTGCCACCGATCATGCTCCTCATACATGGGAGGAAAAGAGCAGAGCTTACACTGAAGCGCCAGCAGGCTTACCCTTAGTTCAACATGGTCTCCAGATTCTAATGGATCTTTATCATCAGGATGTTTTATCCCTTGATACCATAGTTGAAAAGACAAGCCACAACATAGCCAAAAGATTTCAAGTAAAAGACAGGGGCTATATTAGAGAGGGATATTATGCTGATTTAGCAATCCTGGATCATGAAAAGCCCTATGAAGTTTCCAAAGAAAATATTTTATATAAGTGTGGATGGTCACCATTTGAAGGACACAGTTTCAAATCCTCTATATTTATGACAATTGTTAATGGCAATATTGCTTTTCAAGATGGAATGGTAAGCAAGAATCTGCCTTTTGGCATGCAAATAGAATTCGATAGATAGTATTATTTTATTCTTTTAAAGCGTTATAATTCCTGTCCAAAAAATCGGAGAGTTGGCTGAGTGGTCGAAAGCGCCTCCCTGCTAAGGAGGTATACGGGCAACTGTATCGAGGGTTCGAATCCCTCACTCTCCGCCAGTTTCTATAAACCTTATTAAATCAACGTTTAGCGACTGTTTCATTGTGCAAATGTAGTAGAGATGTAGTAGAAAAAGTAGTTAAAGATCTTATAAGAAATTTTGATAAGATAAGGGAGCAAAAAATCATTATGCCGAATAAAAGAAAATTAAATTTTATAGACCTATTTTCAGGAGCTGGAGGTCTTTCGTATGGCTTAGAAAAAGCAGGATTAAATTGTCTTATTGGAATTGATTTTTTAGAACCTGCTATAGAAACTTTTAAACACAATCATCCAAACAGCATTGGTATATGCGGAGACTTGAAAGAAATATCTCCTGCAGATGTTCAGAAAATGATTGGAAGAAAAAAAGTGGATTTAATATGTGGAGGTCCACCATGTCAGGGCTTCTCAACAATAGGACCGGGCAATGCCAATGATGATAGAAACCATCTCTTCTATGAGTTCTTAAAATTTGTAGAATTTTTTAAACCCAACCACATCATGATTGAAAATGTGACGGGCTTGGTTGCAAGAAAAAATGAAAATACCTTGTTATCAATTTTTGATTGCTTTCAAAAACTTGGATATGAGCTAGATATAAGAGTCTTAACTGCAAGTCATTACGGTGTTCCTGAAGCAAGGAGGAGGGTAATTATTCTAGGTAACAATAAAGGCAAAGAAAATTTCTATCCAGAAAAAATATTTGCTAACTATGGAGAAGAAAATTCTAAGCTGAAGCCAGTCAGAACTGTGGGGTGGGCTTTTGAAAATTTAATGGAATACAGAAAGAAGATCCATAACCATGACATTGAAGCGGCTTTTATTAAAAGCAATTTAGAACAAGCACGAATTAATGCTGTTCCTGAGGGTAAAGCAATCAGGTATGAACGGGATGAGAAGGCTTATCTACCTGAAGAGCTTTGGTTTGATCATGATTGGAATACCATGAGTGAGAAGAGGTTCAGAGAAGCCAAGTTTGCTAGGCTGGATAGGGCAAAGCCTTCACCTACAATAGTAACCAATGCAAAAATGTACTATCACCCAACAGATAACAGATATTTAACAGCAAGAGAGGCTGCTGCACTTCAATCTTTTCCAGCTAAATTTGTTTTCAAGGGTTCGTTAAGCAAACAATGGACTCAAATAGGTAATGCAGTTCCACCAATCATGGCTGAAGAGTTAGGCAAGGCTGTATTGAAATCCCACGCTTCTAGAAAGAAAAAGAAAGCAGACAAAGGTCCTTTAGATTTTGAGCAGATCCGCAGTTATGCATTTAAGTATGACAAAGATACATTTGATAACACAGCACCTAAACAACAGGAGCTAAAAGTCTAAGGAATAATTTTTGGGCAAGATTGATTATTTTGAAAATCTGATGCATCAAGATTATATTTTGAAATAGTTGGGTTATTTTTTTTAAGCAACTTCATCACCCCAAGAAACTGACAATTATGAGGAGGTATCCTTGTACTTTTTCTCTTCACCCTAAACCTGAAATGTGGACTTCCATTAAACTGAGTAGTTCCTAAACCTGCAGGGTCTGAATCTAAATGATACAAACCCAGCTTATGAATATGAATATAAAAAGTATTTCTAATGGAGTAATACAAAAACAACGCTTCTCTTGGAATTGCAATATGATCATAGTTGAATAATTTTTGATCTCCGTGATTTCCTTGAAGATCATCTAAGGTATAGTCCATACCTTCAGCGAACTCATATTTTTTTTTGCCTTCTTTGATAATTCTCTTTTGATACCAAATAGGTGAAAAATCTTTGGGTATATTTTCTTTGAGACCTAAATTTTCATACAGATTAGAAAGTTTATCTTGTTTAGCCCATTTCCAAATTCGTTGATTGGGATAAAAATGAATACGTCTTTGCCCATAATCTGGATTAGTAAAGTCTTTTACTTCTAAGTTATATTCTTTCCCTTTGTGAACAAACATTACATCAGGTTTGTCTGCTGCTGCGCCAGCTCTAGAAAAGTGAGGTGGAAGAATTTTTAGATCATTACAGCAATTATAAATATGTTCCTCATATGTATCGCCATTGTTATATCCCATTTCTGCATATTACCCCAGTATAAGATCAATCAAAAGACTGGGGAACTTGGCAAAGAGGGGTCTTGCCAATCGCCCCTAACTTTATAAAGCTTTATAAGAGATGAGATAAATTCCCTCTCATTTTGATGGTCTATGTAGGCTGGGGTTTATGTATATGTAAAACGGGGGAACGTATACACTTAGTATACACCTCTTTTGAAGTTTTGTCAAGTCTCATGGAAATATCTTATAAAGATTATAAATCTTATAAAGATATATATGAGAATACAGTTTAAATTTGCATATGTCAAATCATGTAACAAATGGATTAAATATTCTGGTAAATGGAATGACCTCAAATTAATGACAAAGAACCCATTAAATTATGCCTCTAGAAAGCTCTGAGAGCCTCTGTATTGAACGCTTGTATGTGGGTTATTGTGATGATATATCTCGAGATTTTAAAGCTCTCAGAAACGATTAAATCTAACTGAGATTAATACTATTTTATTCATTTGTCAAATCTTGTTACGATTAAGTTTAAGTAAATAATTTAAGAGAACCGAATGTTATATCTATACTTCATATTG
Source organism: uncultured SAR86 cluster bacterium (assembly GCA_902511425.1). GTDB lineage: Bacteria > Pseudomonadota > Gammaproteobacteria > Magnimaribacterales > D2472 > D2472. The sequence continues at coordinate 29,342 of CABXFE010000008.1, read as the reverse complement.
GGTTTAATTCTTGCTGTTATTGCTGCAATTATTGCACCAAAAAGAAATCAATCAGCTGGACTATGGTTTTTTTTAACGATTATCTTTCCTATAGCAATTCTGTTTATTGCAATGAAGGATGTTGATTCAGAGGCTGAAAAAAGAATTAAAGATGAAGAAAAAGCCTTTGAGGGTGATGGAAAAAATTTATCCTTCGATGAAATGGACACTTCCCAAAAGATAGTAACTATTTCATTTATATTATTAGTTGCACTTGCTGCTTTGTATGCGGTACTAAATCAATAAAATGAAAAACATCCTCCTCATCTTGATGGTCTTTGGAAGCTTTGGATTGGTTGGGCAAGATAATTTTGCTATTACATCTCCTGAGCAACTTCAGGGTACAGCCAAAGTTGAGTTAAAAAGAGAAAGTGCGTTTCTATTTAGTGGATTAAAAGCAAGAGTTAGGCTCAATGGAGCAAGAGTCACTAAAGTTGGTAATGGAAAATCAGATACGATTAATGTTCCATCAGGCAGAAATACTCTTGCGGTAAGTGGTTTTGGTGCTCCAGGTGAATCAACGGTTAGTTTCATTGCAAAAGCTGGAGAAGAATATTCTTTTGTTATTGCTCCCAGAAGTAGTAACTTTTGGGCAGGGATAACTGGAGGAGTGTTTGGAGTTGGACTATTGTGGAGTGGCTCATTTGAAAATTCATTTTCCGCAACAGAAGGCGGTTCCTTTGGGATAGCCATATCCGGTTCCTCAGAATTTAATAAGCCATCAAAACAAGAAGAAAGCCCTTCACCTAACTCAAGTAGTCTTGAAGAAGAGTTAGAAAAACTTAAGAATTTATATGACAAAGGTCTTATTGATGACGAGTTATATAAAGAAAAACAAAGAGAGCTTTTGGATATATAAAATATCCTTCACAAATTAAATATTATTTAATTCTCCAAATCCTATACTTACCATTTTCCTCTGGCTTAAATGCAAATTTTCTACCTGCAAAATGTTTTGTATAAAAGTTAGGTCTGTACTTATAAACTTGTTCTTTAGTTAAATTTCCAATGCTTTGACCCGGTTGCAGTCTATCTAATGCATAACAAAAGGGTGACCTGAACTTATGATGTGGAACGTCTTCATCTACTTTAAAGACATCGTCATTTAAATCAGGAGCAGGGCTATCATCAAGGTGTTGGTGATGATCAACCATTGCATTGGTTACATGATCGGCAATCATCTCTACTGCATCTTGATGGGAGGAACTCATTTTAAATGTAAGTTGAATACTTTTAGATAAAAGACCATCGACAACTGTCTGAACATCAAAGGAGGCTGATGCCCATCGATTGATAAGTTCGTCCAAAGCATTAATGACGACTTTATCTTCTAAGATTAAATCTTTACTGTTATCCATAATTTTTACCCTCTATTACTTTTAAAAAAAGTTCCTCCATCAAAACGTTTGGAGAAACTAACTAATCAATAAACGACTAGATAGCAAAATTATGCACGAAAAAAACCCCCTGTCAACGGCACTCAACAAAGGTTTACTTAAATTAAGTAAACTCATTTGAGTTTACTAATTCACTTTTACAAAGTCAAGTTCTGTGACAACAATATATCTTGTTGAACCTTACTCTTCTTAATGTATTATTAAAACAATGAAACCAAAACTGCATCTTGCTCCAATTCCTGAAAACTTTGAAAGAGATTCAGACGTATCACTGCTATTAGCTCAAGCTGAATTAGTAGAAGAAATGTTTAAGGTTACGCAACTGGTAGAAGAAGAAGCTAGAAATAGAATCAACGGTATTGAGGATTTAAAAATTTATAAAGAGTTAAAGGAGTCTCATAAACATATTGGGCTTCTGTCTTATTCTTTATATAGAAAGTTAGACGTTTATAAATATCATTTTGGTGAAACAGACAGTTACAAAGAAGCATGTTTAGAACATGCAGATTTTTTAGAAGAACATGAAACTCTTATTAATCAGTTCTTCGAGTGGATTGAAGTGGGTGATGAGTAGATGAAGTTTATCAACACAGAGCCTAGAAAAACCTTTCCTATCCCAGATTGGTCGAAGAACCTAGCCAATGAAGAGTCCAAGTTATGGTTGATGAATAATCACGAGATGATGCACATCAGAGAACTCATCTCTGTTTGCCAATTTAATAGGATGCAATGGATTGAGAAGTACATGCGAACCAACCCATCTGAATTATCTAAAGATCACTTTGATGAAATATTTGAAAAGATTGAGGGGCAGCTTCAGGATCTTCAAGATCATCATGACTCTATTAGTCGTATAAATGAAAAGATTCAAGCAGAGCTTGGAGATGATTGGTTAAAGGAAAAGCATTAACTGATGAGTTCTTTTCTTGGAGCATATGGGATAAGAAATGCTCTAAATAAATTCTTTCATGAGACTGGGCACGGTGAACTAACAGGCTGGGGATTGAGTCCTCCTGTGGATACTTATTCTCCTCTTGCAAAGTTTATTCACACTCGAGGGGTTGATGAGTGGGAGAAAGCATATTTAAGTGATCACAGATATGCACCAAAGTTTGATGCCGAAACAGTCTTAAACATGACTTTATCTGGCTGCATCTTTAGAGAATCCGTATGTGATGAAATGGAAGTAAGAGGTTGGGGTGTGCCTAGTGATTTCTTTGATGCAGTCTTTTATAAACAATTGTGTAAGGTCGCAAATGATCATGATCGAGCAATGATGAAACTGGCTATCCAACCATATTTTTATAAAAACTCTATGAGGTTAGATTACCCAAAAACTGTCGATGGCAAGGTCTGTATATACAAAGGGGATGATGAAGATGGAAAAGAGATATGGGAACCTGTTAATCCATGAACAACCTCTCTTAATAAGACTCTAGTCTATCGGCAATCTTTTCAACGATTGCTTGGAGCTGACTGGTTTGAGCATAAAGCTCTGCAATATCATCCTCTAATGCATACCAATCTGCCCAGCTAAAACTCTTTAGGTGTCTATTGCTCAACATTTTTCTGCTCTTGGTTTCAAGCGAAGCTATCTTCCAAAACAGTTTTAAATCATTCTCATTATTGATTGGGAACTTAGGCAGCTTTCTCATTAAGCCCACCAGTTAAAAGCATGTTCTATCTTGTTAACCTCTAGTATTTCTTTGCAGTCTCCAAAAGTTATCTTCTTTTCGGTATTAAAAGCTAGTTTCATTAAGTGCAAAAGAAACATCTCTATGCTTTTTTTAGGAATGGAAAGGAAGTACTCATAATCCTCATCCCCCCAAAATTGCTCTACCATCGGACCCATGTCCTGCCCATTGATAGACAAGGTTCCATCAGCCCCAAAGTTAGTTCTGATTGAAGTAAATTCAATCCCATCTTCTCGAAAGATTTCCATAGTTTTCTCCATAAAATATACGCCCGGAATTGGGTGTAAAAGTGTGAGTATTTGAAGTCGAAATAAAGAATCTATTTCTTTGGATACACTTATTATTATGGGGTTTCTGGAGGATTTTTCAAGGTCGTTGAGGGTGAAAAAGTAACTTAATATGCATTTAGTTTGCTATATTATTTAGTTATATGAAAAACACCCTTGCTTTAGTTTTGATGGTCTTTGGAAGCTTTGGAGTAAGCGCCAATATGGATAACCAATGTGTGGTGGAGCTTAAACCTTTGCCAGAAGGTCTCTCTTCATCAGGCGGAGGAGATAGAGCAACTATAGAATATACGATTAAAAAAAATGATTGCGAAAGAAATAATGTTCTTCTAGTTATGGTGAATAGTAGTCTGAGTGAAACTGTCACTGATGCTGAGGTAAAAAATTCTTTTACGTATATAGCCTCAGCCTTTTGTAGATTTGATAGAAACGTTTTAATGAGTCATAACTTTTTGAGTTGCGTCCTTTATGATACTGAGGGGAGGAAGTCACTATGAAAGAACGATTAGATAAGATTTTAATGTTAGTGGTTTATTTCTACTCAGTGATTTGTATTGCTGGTGTCTTTACTTGCGAATATAAATTAAGATCCGGCATTTATGATTTTATAAATGCATTATCCTTTAATGAAATAACGAGCACCATTTATTTTGATGAGTTATTTTGCAGAGATGTTGTTTTTGATTATTTCAGCTTTCTAATACTTGGTATTCTCATAACTATTAGGTATTTGGTTTTTGGCAAGACCTATCAAAAGTAATATGAAGAACCTATTAGCAAAATACGGAAGACATTTTTGGCTGGTTCCATTATCTGTAACTATTTATAACATCTATGATTATCTTTTTAATAATGCAGGTTGGGGCGATATAGTAATGTTAGCCTTTATAACTTACCTCTTCTTTATTGATAGGAATGGTAAATTAGAAGTAGTACAATAAGCTTGTTATTACAACATTTATGATGAAATAAGGTCTAAATAGTTATATCACGGAGAATCCCTCACTCTCCGCCAGTTCTAAATATCTTTTCCATTCGAACCATTGGCACTGTTTTGCCGGACTTTGCCTTATAAAGAACATCCTCGATTGGTTCATATCCTTGAGTTTTATAGAGGAGTATCCCGGATTGGGTGGCCATAAGCTCACACTTTTTAAATCCCAGTTTTTTCGCAGCTTCTTCTCCCAAATTCATTACCAATGAACCAACACCTTTTCTTGTCCAGTCAGGATGGGTATACATAGCTCTTATGCGAGCAGAATCTTTTTTAGGATCTAGAAATTGATCATCTCTGTTGGGTGTATGATTACCGCCAAATAAAGTTTCTCTATTGCTCCATCCACCGCACCCTACGAATATATTTTTGCTGAAGATCATGAAGTATGTTTCATCTTTAATTAACTGATCATCTAAACCCATGCTGTCAAAAGAGGCCTCTAATTGATCTTTCGTGAGAAGAGGCCCTAGGAGCTGATTAATCGAGAGTGTCATTAATTTTTCAATGGCTGGAATATCATCTAGAGTTGCAATTTTGTGGGTAAATTCATTCATATTTTCTAAATTTTAATCTCCATGATTATTATAGTAACTGTTAAAATCTTTTTATAAATTTCTCTAATCCAATAATTATATGAGTCGATCAAATTCAGAAAATCCTGCGTCTGCATTTGATGATACGCTTGAGGATATTTTGGAGTTGCTCGAAGAGGACACTCAGCATTTTATCTACCTAACTGGCGCAGCCGGTACGGGCAAAACAACATTGATTGAGCGCGTTAAGGATGAGTGCTTGTTAAAAAAAATGGTAGTAGCCCCTACTGGTGTTGCGGCATTAAATATTGGTGGTAGCACGATTAATTCAGCCTTTAGAATTGGTTTTGATACCTTTCCGGTTATCCAAGAATCAAAAGACCCACGCTTTAAAAAATTATTAAAGAATCTAGAGCTACTCATCATCGATGAAATTTCTATGGTTCGAGCACCCATGCTTGATGCTATTTCTGAAACTCTTCAAATACACCGTAATTCATCCAAGCCATTTGGCGGTATACATGTGCTGGCATGTGGTGATTTGTTTCAGTTACCGCCAGTGGTAAAAGAGAATGAAGAAACTGCAATTTTTGAAAGATATGAATCGGTCTATTTTTTTAGCGCAGATAATTTCCAAGCGATTGAAAGCCCTTCATTTTTTGAGTTAGTTAGCTCTTTCAGGCAGCAGGATGACAAAGAATTTTATGACTTGCTTAATAATGTTCGCCTTGGACAAAACCTTGAGAAGTCTATTAAGACGATTAATCAAACTTGTCATAATCCAGAGTTTGACACTGAGTCATCACTTATTATTACCTCAAGAAAATATCGAGCAGAACAAATCAATGAAGAAATGTTGAATTTAATAGATGGTCCCGCAACTGCTGCAAAATCAAAAGAGCAAGGTGAGCTAAATGAAAATGATCTGCCTGCTCCAAGAGAGCTCCGTGTAAAAGAGGATGCCAAGGTCATGTTTATTAAAAATGATCCTGATGGAAGATGGGTCAATGGAACAATTGGGGTGGTGATTGATTGTTCGGATAAAAATAAGAAAGTGATTAAGGTAAAAGTTGGGAAAGAAGTATTCAAGGTTAAAAGGGAAGAATGGAATAAAGTTAGATACGTCTATGACGAATTTAATGATGAAATGGAAGAAGAAGTTGTCTCATCTTTTAAGCAATTTCCTCTTAAATTAGGTTGGGCGGTTACCATCCACAAGGCTCAAGGTTTAACTCTTGAAAGTTGCTCTGTAGACTTAGGAGACGGAGCTTTTGCTACCGGTCAAGCATATGTAGCTCTTAGTAGATGCAAAACCTTAGACTCTTTAAACTTATATAGAGAACTCAAAGTCAGAGATGCTTTGGTTGATCCAGATATTCAAGATTTTCATGCAGAACACTTTGGATAGTTCTACAATAGAATTTTACTTTTCTAATTGAGTGCATGGAAAATCTGATATCTCATATTTCTGAATTAATAATTAAATTTTCTGATTTTGTTTGGGAGTGGAATGCTCCATTTTTAGTTGGGGCAGGAATATACTTTCTTATCTTTTCAAAACTTACCCCTTTTAAATATATCCGTCATGCTTTCGACTTAATTAGAGGCAAGCATACAAAACAAGAAGACATTGGAGAAGTTACGCATTTTCAAGCTTTAACTACAGCATTATCCGGCACCATTGGGCTAGGAAATATTTCTGGTGTTGCTCTTGCTATTGGTTATGGTGGCCCAGGAGTAATTTTTTGGATGTGGGTGACTGCAATTGTTGGTATAGCAACTAAATTTTTTACCTGCACTTTATCTGTCATGTATCGAGATGTGGATGAAGATGGCACAGTTCGTAGCGGGCCTATGTACATTATTAAAAATGCACTTCCTAAGTCTATGATGCCATTGGCATATTTTTTTGCAGCCGCCGGTTTAATAGGTGCTTTACCAGGATTTCAAAGCAATCAAATGGTTCAAATGCTTGAAACCATACCAATATTTGATTTCAAATATTTTAATTTAATAGCTGGAATAGTATTGGCTGCAATCACGGGAGCTATAATTTTTGGTGGATTGGTGAGAATAGCAAAGGTTTCTCAATGGCTTGTACCTTTTATGAGCATCTTATATTTTGGTTCTATCATGGTTGCCCTAATATTAAATTTTGACGCGGTCATTCCTGCATTTCAAATTATTATCAAAGATGCTTTTACAGGCTCAGCAGTTGCTGGGGGAAGTGTTATAGCTGTAATTATCATGGGTGTTAAAAGAAGCGCTCATTCTAATGAAGCAGGCATAGGAACAGAGTCACTTGTTCATGGTGCCGCCAAGACCTCAAATCCAGTAAAACAGGGTTTAGTTGCCATGCTTGGACCTATTTTTGATACTTTGATAATGTGTACATCTACCGCATTGTTAATTATTATTTCAGGCGTTTGGTTAAATATAGGCTCAGGTGTTGAGGGTGTTAAATTAACAGCAGAAGCATTTAGTGTTCTTCTCGGCCCAGTGGGATATGCAATTTTGCTTACCTGTGTAGTCAGCTTTGGAGCTAGCACTATCTTTACTTACTCATTTTATGGCTCTGCTTGCGCTCAATTTTTATTTGGTAAAAAAGGAGTAAAGGTTTATCAGTGGGTCATTATTTTCTTTGTTGTCGTCTTTGCGGTAATACCTGTAAAGACCGCTATTGCTGTTATTGATCTTTCATTTGCATTTATGGCAATACCAACATTAATTTCATCGGTTTGGTTGGCACCTAAGGTGATTGAAAAGGCAAAAGATTATTTTGCAACTTTGGATTCCGAGACTTCATCTGCTTAAGTTTATCCGTCTTTTAGAATCTCTCTAGCTGCATTTTTTCCTGGAAGACCTGTCACACCGCCACCAGGATGAGTGCCTGAGCCGCACATATACAATGATTTTAGCGGCCCTCTATAGTTTCCATAGTTCATTAAGGGTCTTGCAGCCCACATTTGATCGAGAGACATCTGCCCATGCATAATATCTCCGCCAATGAGTCCAAATTTTTCCTCTAAGTCTAATGGCGACAAAATCATCATCCCCAAAATAGACTCTCTAAAATTAGGCGCATGCTTTGTTACGGTTTCAATAATAGTATCGGCAGCAGCCAATCGATGATCATGCCAAGAGGCTCCATCTGCTAGATGCGGAGAGAATTGCTGGCAAAATAGGGATGCAACATGCTGGCCCTCTGGAGCTAAAGTATTATCCATGGTTGAAGGAATTAACATTTCCACAATTGGCGCAGAAGACCAGCCATGAGACTTAGCATCAATATAGGCTTTGTCCATGTAATCAAGTGTAGGAGCTATCACAATACCGCTTTGATGATGTTCAGCTATTTCTTTACCAGGTAGAGCACAAAAATCTGGCAATTCAGAGAGAGCAACATTCATCCTAAACGTCCCAGACCCACACTTATATCCATCCATACTGCGATTAAATTCTGAATCTAACTCACTTTCATCAATTAATTTTTTATATAGGAGCTTGGGGTTTAGATTTGAGATTATTTTTTTAGCTTTTATTGCGCTTCCATCATCTAATTGAATTCCAGTAGCGGCACCATCTTCAATTATTACTTTGCTGACCGATGCACTAGTATAAATTTCAACTCCATTATCTTTGCATGCTTTTTCCATGGCTTGAGTGATTGCACCCATACCACCGATAGCATGTCCCCAAGCACCTTTTTCCCCATCAACCTCACCAAACACATGGTGGAGTAATACATATGCTGAACCAGGTGTATCTGGGCTGGCATAATTTCCAACAATTGAATCAAAACCAAAGGCAGCTTTTATGTGCTCATTTTCAAACCATGAATCAAGAAAGGATCGTGCACTTTTGGTAAAAAGATCATACACATCTCTATGGACTTGATTGCCTTTGGTTGCTATTGGCCAAAGTTGCAAAGCAGCATTTAATGCTGCTCTTATGCCTTGTTTTGGATTTGGCGGCGTTTTGATTGAAAGGTCTCTTAGGACATCAGCAACTGCTTCGATTCGATCATAATATTCGGGCAATCGCGCAGCATCCTTTGCAGAAAATTTTTTAAATTCCTCCTGAGTTCTCTCAAGGCCACCACCTAGTTTTAAATATGTTGTTTGATCTATTGGCAAAAAATTTGAAATAGGGCGTTTTACAACCTCTAAACCATATTCTTTGAGATTCATATCTTTAATAATTTCTGGATTTAGCAGACTAACTGTATAACTTGCAACTGAGTTTCTAAATCCAGGATGAAACTCCTCAGTAACTGCTGCACCTCCTACAATTGGTCTCTTTTCATAAACATGAACATTCAAACCCTTTTTTGCCAAATAATAGGCGCAAACTAGACCATTATGACCACCGCCAATAATGATTGCATCAATTGAATTTTGTGAATAAGACATAGCTCCATTATACCTTTCTATGAATATTACAAATAATTAATGTATATTTAGTTAATAAATACATTTTTTTTAAGGTAAAAATAAAATGAAAATAAAATTAAAATTTGCTTTACTATGTGTACCTTTTTTATTCGTAATTTCATGCTCTGATTCAAATGAGGTACAGGAATCAAAAGTAACATGGGATGCTACAAATTACACTATGTACAACGAGTTCATGCAGTGCACGGCTGGAGATGACTACAGCCAAGAAGCACTAGATGAAATGATTGACTCTTGGAGAGGGCTTGGACTATCCAAATCTTTGCTTGGTGGATGGGGTTATGTATCAGTATCTCCAAATAAAAGTTCTTTCAATAATTATTGGGAATTAAGCTGGTCTTCAAAAGAAGAGGCTGATGCAGCTTGGGAGGAATGGGTCGCAAATAAAGATGCTATGGCTTGGAGTGAGCAATCAGCATCAATACTTCAATGTGATGGTGAGAATAGAGATGGGTATGAGTTTACTTTTCCGTATGATCCATATGCTTTTGGCGAATCTCCTGCAGACGGATCTTTTGCGGCGGCATTTAGTCCATGTACTTTAAATGAAGGTATGGGTCAGGATGATTTAAATCAGGCAATCATCAGCTACAACGCTTGGTTAGATGGAATTGATCAATCTCAAGTCAGTGGTTTTTATGCATATGGAATTTATATTCCCGAGGATAAGAACATGGAAGAGGATTTTTGGTTCGGGAACTTTCATGAAAACCTTGAAACTATGAATGCAGGCAATGAACTTTGGGAAGCTACAGGCGGAGAAGCAAAAGCTGCACTAGAATCAGTAAGTACATGCGGCGTGCCTGAGATTTCAAATGGTCAAGTCTTTCTAGATCCATCTAAGCCAGATTTCTCTTAGCTTTTTTCTTGCAAAAAGAGCTGCTTATGCAGCTCTTTTTTTTGGTTAGATGGGCTTTAAGTTTTTGAAAATATCTATTTCTTCAAATTGTTCAAGCATGCTTTGTGAGATTGAAACTAATGATTGATGTTGACCGCTGGAATCCAATTTTTCTTCTATGATGCAGCCAGAATCAAATAATTTTGAGCGGACGGATGCTTGAACAGGAGAGAATTGAACCCAGCCATGTAACAAATTTCCAAAAAGGCACTCAGAAACTTTATTTTTTAACTCTTCAAGACCTTCACCAGTTTCGCTTGATATTTTAATTTCTGGATGAAGGTTGTTTGCAGGCCAAATTTCTTTATTTTTTATGAGATCAATTTTATTTAATGCTCTAATTTGAGGCATAGAATTAACTCCTAATTCATCAAGAATCAAATCCACTTCTTTTGTTTTAATATCCCTATTTGAGTCTGCTGCATCGATTACATGAATTAAAAGATCTGCAGAAGCCAAATCATCTAGTGTTGCTTTAAAGGATTCAACCAATTTAGTTGGAAGATTGGATATAAATCCAACAGTATCTGAAAAAAGAACAGTCTCAAATGTTTGAAATTTAAAATTAGAGCGCCTAGTTGTTGTATCCAATGTAGCAAATAGTTTGTCTTCTGCATCGAGACCACCCTTTGTTAATAGGTTAAAAAGCGATGTTTTTCCTGCATTCGTGTAGCCTACCAATGCGACTAATTTATTGTTACCTTTTTTTCTTGAGTATCTATTTAAATTCTTTTGATTATGCTGCTTATCTAATTTTTTTTTGAGTTGTTTGATTCTATTGCTAATTAATCGTCTATCAGTTTCGAGCTGTGTTTCCCCTGGACCCCTTAACCCAATCCCTCCTTTTTGCCTTTCAAGATGACTCCATCCTCTTACCAAGCGAGTTGATAAGAAACTTAGTTGTGCGAGTTCAACTTGTAGTTTACCAATATCACTTTGAGCTCTTGCAGCAAATATATCTAGAATGAGACCTGTTCTATCCAGCACACGTGCGCACAATAATTTTTCTAAATTTCTTTCTTGAGATGGAGAGAGCTCACAATCCAAAACAACTAGCTTAATGTTTTCAGACTCAACGATATACTTCAGCTCATCAGCCTTTCCCTTAGAGAGAAAATGACTAGCTGCTACAAAGTTTTGCTTTGAAAAAAAGTGATGCTCCACTTTTAATCCAGATGACTTAGCAAGCTCAATAAATTCATTTGAATTAAATTGTTCAAGATGATCTTGATGAGCTCTTAATAAATCGATTGAAACAATTATTGCTCTTTGATCTTTTGGTTGAGAAGTTTTTTCCAAATTTTAAGGATTTAAATTATCTATTGAAGATTTTAATTGTACGAAATATCAAGGTAAAAACATATATATTGATTTGCAAAATTGTGCCTATTTCTCCACAATCCAATCTTTTAATAATGAATTAATTATGAAGAATCTATTTCCATATGTTGGCAAGCCTGTAGTAGTTACAGAAGAAATGTGTGATTTTAATGGTCATATGAATGTTAATTTCATAAAGGAAGTATTTGAACAGGGGTGGGAATTTACAAACCAAGAGTTTGGTTTCAATGATGAATATCTTGAAAGTGGATTTTCAAGTTTCACGCTTGAGGATAACTACAGATTTAAAAAAGAATTTTTATTAGGGGATCAAGTGTTTCCCGCGTTCAGGCTTTATAACGTAAATGAAAAGCTCTTTCATATGATAGGTGCTTTGTTTGATAAGGATGGAATTATTTCAGCAATGTATGAAACGGTTGAGGGCCACATTGATATGAATCAAAGAAAAATTGCGCCAATGGATTCTGAGCGTCTCGCTAAAGTTTTGGCAATCAAGAAAGAGCATGATCTAACTGGTCCAGTGCCATATGATATAAGGTTAAAAATTAAAGATTTGTAAGGCTTAATTAAGTAAGGAGATTTTATGAGCACTAAATATGCATTAGTTACAGGAGCGACTGCTGGTATAGGTTTGGATATTGCAAAAGAGCTTGCTAGTCAGGGTAAAAACATTATTTTGACGGCGAGAAGAGAGGATAGGCTTAGGGAGATCTCTATTTTATTAAAAGATGAGTTCAAGGTTGAATGTGATTATGTCGTCGCTGATTTAGCTCAATTCTCTGCTCCAGATAAAATTTACAATTTCTGCTTAGAAAATAATTATATTATTGAAATCTTAGTTAATAATGCTGGCTACAGCATAAATAAAAAGTTCCATGAAACTAGCGAAGATGAGGAAGAGAAATTTTTAAGAGTATTAGGCATTGCAGTCATTGCTCTCACTAAAAAATTCATCCCTAGCATGTTGGAACACAAGCATGGAAAGATAATGATGGTTTCTTCGCTGGCATCTTTTGCACCCCCATCATCTGGGTGGGGTGCGCTATACGGACCTGTAAAAACATTTGTTAATAGATTCGGGGATGCGATCAATATTAATTACCGCTCTCAGGGAATTACAGCTACTAATGTATGTCCTGGATTCACTGTCACTGAATTCCACACAGCTAGCGGGATGCAGGATGCCATGGACAAGGTTCCAGCTTTTATGAAAAAAGATTCAAAAACCGTTGCTATCGGAGCTGTTCAAGCTTTGATGAAAGGTAGAAGTGTTTGGGTGCCAGGAATACTCAATAAACTATTAGCATTTCTTTGCAATATATTGCCGACGAGTATTGTTATTAAAATGAGCTCAAGTTTAGCAGGCGGTCGGTATGAATGAGGCGATGAGTATTTCAGAAAAAAGAATTCTGCCAACGTTTTTGTTATTTCTTGTTTTGTCTTGGCCACTTGGAGCGCACAGATTTTTTTTGAGACGTTATGCCTCAGCTATATTATTTATTTTAACTATTGGCGGTTGTGGTATTTGGTGGATTATAGATTTTATATTGATAGTAACCGGCTCAATGAAAGACGATAAAGGAAAATTAGTTAAATTATGGGTTGATTAAGCTGGATTTAAAATTGAATCAGCCACAAAAGCATTGTCTTTTCTTTCTTGCCCAAACGTTGATACAGGCCCATGACCTGAAATGAATAATATTTCTTCTCCTAGAGGCCAAAGTTTTTTTGTGATCGAGTTCAACAAATCTTGATGGTTTCCTCGAGGCAGATCAGTTCTGCCAATTGATCCGCGAAACAACACATCTCCAACTGCGGCTAGTTTTGATTCGGGGTGATAAAAAATAATATGTCCAGGCGTATGCCCTGGACAAAAAATAACTTTTAGGATTTCGTTGCCAAGCTTCACTTCGTCTCCATCCTCAAGCCATCTATCCGGAGTGCAATTTTGAGCTTGCATTCCAAACATTTTTCCTTGAGATTCAAGGGACTCAAGAAGAAATAAATCCTCTCTATGCGGGCCTTCAATTTCCAGTGAAAGAATCTTTGCAAGTTCAGCCGCTGCTCCAGCGTGATCAGCATGACCGTGTGTCAGAAAAATCTTTTCGGGTATCAAATTATTTTCTTTTGCTGCACCTAGAAGAATATCAATATCACCACCTGGATCAATAAAAGCACATTTCTTTGATTCTTCACAATATAAAATAGGAGCATTTTGCTGAAAAGGCGTTACGGGATGAATTAATGCTTTGATTAGAGACATGTATCTATTTTATATAATTTCTCTTCAAGAATGGATACTTTTATGGTTTTGATGATAGTTCGTAATTAATAGATGAATAATTATGTATAAATAAATTGAATGATAGAATTAATAATGAAAACATAAGATATTGATATTTTTTTTGAGGGAGCATTATGAAAATACAATCTTTAAGTTATCTGCTTATAGAAACAACCGACCTTCAGGAATGGGCTGATTACGCAAAAGATGTGGTTGGTTTTATGAAAAATGATTCTCTTAGCGACGAACAAAATCTTTTTCTTCGGATGGATGAAAAATCCTTCAGATTTCATATTAAAACTGGTAGTTCAAAAAAGTATCTTGCAGCAGGATTTTCATTATCAGATAAAGCTGCTTTTGATAATGCTAAAAGCGAGCTTGATAAAGCAAAGGTGGATTATGAGGATCTAGGTCATGAAATAGCAAAATTACGATGTGTTGAGGAATGTATTGGTCTTCATGATCCTGCAGGTAATAGACTTGAACTGTCCTACGGGAGCAAAGATGCGTCTGAACCGTTTGCATCAACGCAAGATATTAAAGGTTTCATTACAAAGGGCTTGGGCTTTGGTCATGTTGTTTTTGCCGCACCAAATCTAGAGCTTGCGCATAGATTTTATATTGATATTTTAGGTTTTGGAGATTCTGATTATATGAACTTTCCAATGGGACCAGCTCCAGATGCCCCTGAAGTAAAATTAAATTTTATGCATTGCGATAACCCTAGACATCACACAGTTGCTTTATATGAATCTCCAATACCACCGTCAGGACTGATACACACTATGGTTGAAGTTAATAATATCGACGAAGTTGGTCATGGTCTTGATAGAGCCATGCAGAACAATGTTCATATTTCATCTTCGCTGGGCAGGCATTCTAACGATATGATGGTTTCATTTTATATGCAGACTCCCTCAGGTTTTGATTTAGAATTTGGTTATGATGGATGGCAGGTTGACTGGGATAATTTTGAGATGCAAAAAAGTAAGATTCCTAGTTTCTGGGGCCATGCTTTTTCACCACCAGAAAGCTAGAAATGGATAAAATAGTTTCATATAAAGATGTTATTGATCAACTGTCTGATGGCATGACCATCGGAGTTGGCGGTTGGGGTGCTCGCAGAAAACCAATGTCTTTAATCAGAGAGATATGCCAATCAGATATTAAGGATTTAACTGTCGTTAGTTATGGGGGTCCTGATGTTGGCTTATTGTGCGCTCATAAAAAAGTTAAAAAATTAATTTTTGGTTTTGTTTCACTCGATATGATTCCGCTGGAATCTCACTTTCGTCAAGCGCGTCAAAAAAATGAAATTGAAGTCATGGAGCTTGATGAGGGAATGGTGCAATGGGGATTGCGAGCAGCTGCAATGAACTTGCCTTTTTTGCCAACTCGGGTTGGCTTAGGCACAGATGTTTTAACCCATAATTCTGAATTAGAATATGTTACCTCTCCATACAGCGATGCTGAAAAACTTGTTGCAATGCCGGCACTCAAACTTGATGTTGCATTAATTCATGTCAATAAATCTGATGAAAAAGGTAATACTCAAATCATTGGGCCCGACCCTTTTTTTGATGAACTTTTTGCAAGAGCTGCTAGCAAAACTTTTGTATCCTCTGAAGAGGTTGTATCCACACAAGATTTAGGTGGCAAAGACGGCGCAATATTTAATCGGTTCGAAAGAAGTTTAGTGACGGGGATCTTGCATGCACCTTGTGGCGCTCATCCAACATCTTGCGCTCCAAACTATGGTTTTGATATTAAACATTTAAAAGAGTACTCAGAAGCAGCAAAATCTTTTGATGAATACAGCACTAAGTATTTGAACAGGACTCATCAAGATTATCTTGACGCTGTTGGGGGCTCCGACGCAATTCTAAAAATTCCTTTACCGCAATTTTAAAAATGTCAGAATCTATTACATTATCGGAAATTTGTATCAGCGCATCTTCTAAGGCTTGGGAGGGTGAGGGAGAAATCCTTGCTACAGGCATTGGTTTGATACCAAGAATTGCAGCAGGCCTAGCCAAGCTTACCCATAATCCAGATCTGATGATGACTGACGGGGAAACTTATTTAATCTCTCAACCAGCACCTATGGGTAAAAGAGATATTTCTCATGATCTAGTTGAGGGCTACATGAGTTACAGCCGTGTGTTTGAAAATCTTTGGGGAGGAAAAAGACATGCCATGGTCACACCAACACAAATAGATTCATTTGGGCAAACAAATATTAGCGCTATTGGAGATTATAATTCTCCAAAAGTTCAGCTTCTCGGTGTAAGAGGTTTTCCAGGAAACTTTATCAATCATAAAAATTCTATTTTCATCCCGAATCATTCTGTAAAAACCTTTGTGAGTGGCGCAGTAGATATGGTTTCCGGAATGGGTTACCAGAACAAAGACCTATCAAATGGAAAGTTTGAGATTAAGCTTGTGGTCACTAATCTGGGTGTTTTTGATTTCAATGGAAAAGATGATAGCCTTCAGCTCCTTAGTTTACACCCTGGTGTAAGCGTTGATGACGTTATTGAAAATACAGGTTTTGATGTAATTATAAACTCAGATAAAGCCACACCAATGCCTACGGATAATGAGCTTGCTTGTATCCGAGAAATACTTGATCCTCAAGGTATTCGCAATTCAATTTTTGGAGAATAACAATATGCCTAGAAGTAAACCCACAATCACATACAAAAAGAAAGATGAAATTGCCATCATTTCTATGAATAGGCCTGAATATAACAATGCACAAAACGGCAAGATGACTTATGACCTAGATAAGGCTTTTAAAAGGGCAATAGACGATGATGAGGTTAAAGTTATTGTACTAAAAGGTAATGGCAAGCATTTTTCAGCAGGTCATGATATTGGCACACCAGGAAGAGATGTTGATGTTGAGTATGATCGAAAATCCATGTGGTACGACCATACAAATAAGCCTGGTGGAGAGTTTTGGTATGTCAGAGAGCAAGAAGTTTACTTGAACATGTGTAGACGCTGGAGAGATATGCCTAAACCAACCATTGCTATGGTGCATGGTGCTTGTGTTGCAGGCGGGTGTATGCTGGCGTGGGTCTGTGATCTTATTATTGCCTCTGAAGATGCTTTCTTTGCTGATCCTGTTGTACGTATGGGAATTCCAGGGGTTGAATATTTTGCCCATCCATATGAGTTAAATCCAAGAATCGCAAAAGAATTCTTATTTCTTGGTGAGAGAATGTCTTCATCAAGGGCTTATGAAATGGGCATGGTTAATAAGGTTGTTCCTATAGAGAATCTTGAATCAACTGTTATGGAGATGGCCAAAAAAATATCTGCAATGCCAAGACTGGGGTTAACGTTAACTAAGCAAGCTATTAACCATGTCGAAGATCTACAAGGTAAACGTAATGGAATGGAAGCTGCTTTCGCATGGCATCATTTTTCTCATGCGCATAATGATTTAACTACAGGTAATGTTTTATCAGGTTTTGATGCAAAGAAGATGGCTAAATCTCAGAGGACTAAAACCAAAAAGACTCCCACAAAGAAAACAGCAGCTAAAAAGACTGCCGCAAAAAAGAACAAAAAATAGAAGAGAAATATCATTAATAAATTAACTGACATTTTAGGTTGCGATTATCCAATTATTCAAACAGCAATGGGTTGGGTGGCTATGCCTCAGCTAGTTGCTGCAACTTCAAATGCTGGTGCTTTTGGATTCTTAGCTTTAGCTACTGCAGGGCCTCAGGAAGCAATTGAAATGATAGATGAAACAATGAGCTTGACGAACAAACCCTTTGGCGTAAATTTTCATATGTTCCAACCAGGAGCCGATGAGATCGTTCAAGCAATCTTAGATAAAAAAATTAAAGCAGTTAGTTATTCAAGATCCCCAACGCCGGACTACATAAAAGCCTTTAAAGAGCAGGGGATTATTTGTATACCGACTGTTGGCGCACTTAAACATGCAATAAAAGCAGAGCAGTTAGGCGCTGATGCTCTTGTTATACAAGGCTCAGAGGGAGGTGGTCATACTGGATCAACACCCACAACTTTGTTGCTTAGTTCTGTTCTAGAGCATGTAGATATTCCAGTAGTCGCCGCAGGTGGATTTCGAGATGGATCAGGTCTAGCTGCATCTCTTGCATGGGGTGCATGTGGAATAGCAATGGGAACACGCTTTATGATGACTCAAGAAAGCCCTGTTCCAGGCGAAACAAAGAAAGCATATATTTCAGCAGAAGTTGATGAAATCAAAATAACAAAAAAATTTGATGGTTTGTCTCATAGGCTTATTTTCAATAAATATATAAAAAAAATAGATCGATCCAATCCCATTTCATTATTTTTAATGTCGGTTACTTCTGCTTGGAAATATAAGCAAATTACTAAAGCATCATTTGGGGACCTGCTTAAATCCTTCTTTGCAATGCTCAAAGGAGACGATTTAACTATTTCACAATCAATTATGTCTGCAAATAGCCCAGCAATTATTCAAAAGGCAATGGTGGAAGGTTCCCCTAATGAAGGCGCCATGCCATCTGGTCAAGTTGCAGGAATCATAAAAAATCTTCCTTCATGTAAAGAGTTGATAGATCAAATTATGGAAGAATTTTGTATCGCTGCTAAAAATTTTAAAAAGATTGAGGAGAAATCATGAGCGTTGAAACTTCAATAAGTAATAATGTTGCTGAAATAATTTTAGATTGCCCTCCCGTTAATGCATTAACTTCAACTGAATGGCTAGATTTAGCAACCAACATTGATAATCTTGCTCACAATAACGATGTTAGAGTTATTTTGATATCAGCTAGGGGTAAAGGTTTTTGTGCAGGCGCAGACATCAAAGAGTTGCAGGAGGATCCAACAAAAATTACAGATGTTAATGATGGTTGTTGGAAAACAGCGAGAGCAATCCATGTTTCAAATGTTCCTGTAATATCAGCGTGTCATGGATTTATTCTTGGAGGAGGAATTTTGCTTGCTGGAGCGTCTGACATTGTTTTAACAACCGAGGATTCTTATTTTGGGTTGCCTGAAATTGATAGAGGTGCGCTGGGCGGTGGAGCGCATTTAAGCAGACTGTTCCCACTTCAGGCAGTTAGAAAAATGATGTTTACTGGAAAACCTATTTCTGCTCAAAGAGCATATGAATATGGCTCAATTGAGTCTTTGCATCCAGATCTAGACTCTGTGCGTGAAGCAGCACTTATTATTGCAAATGACATAGCCTCCAAAAGTCCTATAGCTATGAATTTAGCAAAAAAAGCATTGAATGAAATTGAGAATGGCAATGTTGATGAGCATTACAAGTCAGAGCAAACTTTTACCCTAGAGCTTTATAAATCAAGGGATTCTCAAGAAGCTCGAGATGCATTCGTTGAAAAAAGAGACGCAGATTTTAAAGATGAAAATTAATTTTACAAATGAACAAAACGTATTTAGAGATGAGGTGCGCGCTTGGCTGGAGAGTAATGTTCCTAAGACACCACTTAAATCATTAGATACCAAAGAAGGTTTTGAGCAGCATAGAGAGTGGGAAAAAACACTAAATCAAGGAAATTGGTCAATGGTTACCTGGCCCAAGGAGTATGGAGGAAGGGGTCTAGACCTAATTCAATGGTTGATTTTTGAAGAGGAGTATTATCGTGCTGAAGCTCCAACAAGAGTAAATCAGAATGGAGTTTTTTTGCTTGGACCAACCTTAATGGAATTTGGTACTCATGAGCAGAAATCAAAATTTTTAAATGCTATGGCAACTGGAGATCACATCTGGGCTCAAGGTTGGTCAGAGCCAGGTGCTGGAAGTGATATGGCTGCTATTAGAACAACAGCAGTGCTTGAAGGAGATCACTATAAAATTAATGGTCAAAAAACTTGGTCTTCAAGAGCAGCATATGCTGACTGGACTTTTGGACTATTTAGAACAGACTTAGATTCTGAAAGACATAGAGGTTTATCTTTTATATTAGTCCCATTGAATTTACCTGGTATTACTGTCAGACCCATACCTCAATTAGATGGAGAGCCTGGTTTTGCAGAAATATATTTTGATGATGTAAAAGTTCCTGTAGAAAATTTGCTTGGTGGTGATGGCGAGGGCTGGAAGATTGCTATGGCTACAGCGGGATTTGAGAGAGGTCTAATGCTCAGAAGCCCGGCACGCTTTCAACAAACGGCTTCAAAACTATTAGAACTTTATCTTGCAAACCAAGACCATTGCTCTCCAATGATTCAGGCTAAGGTTGTAGAGGCTTGGTCCCAATCAGAGTCATATGCCTTAAGCATTTATCATACTGCATCAAAAATGCTTGCTGGAGGCTCCATTGGCTCAGAATCAAGTTTAGGTAAGATTTTTTGGTCTGAACTTGATCATATGATGCATCAAACAGCATTGAAAATCTTAGGAGCTAGTGCAGAATTATCTCAAGAATCTAAAAATGATGCGGCTAAATGGATAAAGGGCTTCATGTTTTCTTATGCAGGGCCAATTTATGCTGGAACCAATGAAATTCAAAAAAATATTATCGCTGAAAGACTATTGGGGCTCCCTAGGTAAAAAATGAACTTTATTTTTACAGAAGAGCAAATCCAATTTAAGGATGCTATCAAATCTTTTTTAGCTGAAGAATGTGCTCCCGCTTCAATCAGAGATGGCTGGCAAAAAAATAAATCTTTTAATTTAGAGCGATGGAAAAATTTAATTGAGTTAGGAGTCTTGAGCTCAAATCTTCCTGAAGAAAAAGGTGGCCTAGGCATGGATCAAGTCACATTAGCTTTGATGGTCGAAGAAATGGGCTATGCAGGACTGCCTGAACCAGTTGCAGAGCAAATTTTTTTAGTAAACGATGTAATTCCTTTTCTGCCTAAAAATGTTACTGAAGCTGTTGAAAGAAATTACAATGATGGCACTCAATACATTGCTCTTGCGCATCCTTTAGCCCCGAATCCTCTATTTTTAAAAGATGCAGCTGGACTTATTTTGCTTGATAATTCTGAATGTAAGTTCATTGCAAAAGAGGATATGGATTTTGAAATCATATCCTCTAATGATCCTTCTAGAGAGCTCTTCAAAGTAAGCTCAATGAATGATGCTATTTCTACTTCTGAAAATTTTGATGAGCTTAACTCTGCAGTTTCTTCAAGAGGCTCGTTAATGACGGCTGCTTTGTTAATTGGATTGGCTCAAAAAATGGTAGATTTAAGCTCCATTTATGTTTTAGATAGAACTCAATTTGGGAAGCCAATTGGTTCCTTTCAGGCTGTCAAACATATGCTGGCTGATGTGGCGGTTAAAATTGAGTTTGCAAAACCTGCTGTATATAGGGCAGCTTATTCTTTGTCTGAAAACAACCCTAAATCTGCTTTACATTGTGCTCACGCAAAACTTATGTGTGCTCAAGCTGCTGAACTTGCATGTAAAAACAGCATTCAGGCTCATGGAGCAATGGGCTATACATGGGAGATGGATCTTCATATATATATGAGAAAAGCCTGGTCGATGATGGCCTGTTGGGGTAATGAAGACAAGCAACAAGAGTTAATTTTTAAGACACTGTCTTCCACTAGTGAAGAGCTTGGTGTTTTATATACTTTTTAGGGGGATAAGGTATGCAAGATGCATTCATAGTTAGCGCACTGAGAACACCAATAGGCAGGAAGAAAGGCACTTTATCAAATATGCATCCTGCTGATTTAGGAGCTGTGGTTCTTTCTGCAACCTTTGATCAAGTAGATTTAGATCCAGGATTAGTTGAGGATGTAATTTTCGGTTGCGTTGATACAGTTGGACCTCAAGCTGGTGACATAGCAAGAACTTGTTGGTTGGCGGCAGGACTTCCTGAGCATGTTCCAGGAACAACTGTTGATCGTCAATGCGGCTCATCCCAACAAGCTGTTCATTTTGCTGCTCAAGCGATTATGTCTGGTACCTCTGATGTAGTTGTCGCTGGAGGCGTTCAAAACATGAACCTGATCCCTATATCTTATGCAATGATTGCAGGACAGGCGCTTGGTTTTGCCGATCCATTTTCTGGATCAAAAGGCTGGGTCAATCGCTATGGTAATAAAGAGGTAAGTCAGTTTAATTCTGCGCAGATGATTGCAGAAAAATGGAATATATCTAGATTAGAGATGGAAAACTATGCATACCAAAGTCATCAAAAAGCCATGAGCGCTATTGAGAAAGGCTTGTTTAAAGAGGAAATTATTTCAGTTGAAGGATTTAATACTGATGAGACTCCCAGAGCAGAAACTTCATTGGAAAAAATGGCCTCTTTAAATCCTCTGATTGATGGTCATGATATTACAGCCGCTATTTCTTCGCAGAATGCGGATGCATCTTCAGCTATTTTGATTGTTTCAGAAAAAATTCTTAAAGAGCATAACCTTTCTCCCTTAGCCAGAATAGCGCATATAAGTGTTAGAGCCGATGATCCAATATGGATGCTTACCGCGCCTATGCCTGCAACAGAATATGCAGTTAAAAAGTCAGGAATCCAATTAAATGAAATTGGTTTGGTTGAAATAAATGAAGCCTTTGCATCTGTTGCTATGGCTTGGCAGAAAGAAATGGAGTACCCGATGGATCAAATTAATATAAATGGAGGAGCAATTGCTCTTGGTCATCCACTGGGAGCAACCGGCGCACGATTGATGACTACCTTGGTTCATAATATGAAAAGAAACAATATTAAATATGGTCTTCAAACAATGTGTGAGGGTGGGGGTCAGGCAAATGTTACGATTTTAGAGAATTGCTCATGAATAATTTAATGAATCCTCAATATCCTGAGGGAAGAAATCTTTTTAAAGATCAAAATATCTTAATCACCGCCGCAGCTGGCTCTGGAATTGGCTTTTCTACCGCGAAGCGATTTCTTGAGGAAGGCGCTAATATTTTTATTTCTGATGTTCATCAGGGCAGGTTAGATGAGGCAATAGATAATTTGCGTTTAATGAATAAGGGTGAAGTCAATGGATGTCTTTGCAATGTTACGAATGATAAAGAGATAGAAGCAATGTTTAAAGACGCGCTTAGTTATTACTCAAATTTAAATGGTGTAATTAATAATGCTGGGCTGGGCGGAGAATCTTTATTAGAAAATATGAGCAATGAAGCATGGGATCTTGTTATGAACGTTACCCTTAACGGTGCCATGAAAATTATGAGAGCCGCTATTCCCGTGCTTAAAGAATCTCAAGGAGTAATTGTTAATAATGCGTCTGTATTGGGTTGGAGAGCGCAAGCAGGTCAATCTCATTATGCTGCTGCAAAGGCTGGAGTAATGGCTTTAACAAGATGCGTTGCCTTGGAAACAGTAAATCATGGAATTAGGATCAATGCAGTTGCACCAAGCCTTGCCATGAATCCACATCTGTCAAAGACTAGTTCAGATGAATTGATAGCTGAATTAGAATCCAAAGAAGCTTTTGGAAGAGGGGCTGAACCTTGGGAAATAGCAAACATTATTTTGTTCCTGGCATCTGATCTCTCTTCATATATGACTGGTGAGGTGATATCTGCATCATCTCAAAGGGCATAGATGGAAAAACTAGCCTATCAGCTTTGGAAAAAAGATGATGATAGTCTAGAAACTTTTAAAGAATTACTTCTTAAGAACCTCAGCAAAGATATTGGCGAGTTAGTTTCAGAATTACAGATTAATATTGCTGATGCCGATGTTTTGCCAGCAAATAATTTGGCACAATCAAACTATCCACCCGCACCAAATGCAGTAATATTCATAAAAGTAAAAAGTTATTTTTTAGCCGATACACTTGAAAGTCATTTAAAAAAAATTACAAATAAAATCCATGGCTTTGTTGTTAGTGAATCAATCATTTTAGACAGCTTCAAAAAAAGTCCTTTGGGATCAAGATCAGAAGGGTTTTCACAAGTTGTTTTTTTAGAGAAGCCAGAATCAATGTCTACATATGACTGGTTTGATCACTGGACCAATCATCACACAAACATTGCCATTCAAACTCAATCTAATTTTATTTATGTTCAAAATACAGTTGTAAGACCTTTGCAGAAAGCATCTCCTTCATTTATTGCCATTATTGAGGAGTGCTTTCCGTCTGAGGCCATGTCAGATCCGGAGGTTTTTTATGATGCCAAAAATAATCCAGAGCTATTGGCAAAACATGCGCAAATTATGATGGATAGTTGCGAGAAATTTATAGACTTTAAAAAGATTGAGGTAATTCCCACAAGTAGGTATAGAATAATTTAAGAGTATAAAGAAATTAAGATAGAGGGAGATAATATGAATGATTTAAAAGTTGCATTGGTAACAGGAGCTGCAAGTGGCATGGGCAGAATATCCTCTAAAAGGCTAGCTGCTGAAGGTGTGCATGTTGCAGCTGTAGATGTAAATGAAGAAGGTTTAAATGACCTTAAGCAAGAATCAAACAACATTTCTATTTTTCCATGTGATTTATCAGATTCAAATGCTGTCAAGACTATGGTTCAGCAGGTTCAATCAGAGGTAGGTTCAATTGATAGAGTTACCCAAGCAGGCGCAGTAATGCCAATGGCAAGAATTCAAGATTTAGACTCATCTTCAATAAATAATTTAATGAGAATTAACTATGAGGGTACAGTAAACATTGTGAGCAATGTTTTGCCATCAATGCTTGAAAAAAATCATGGGCAAATAATACTTTTTGGCTCAATTGCAGGAATGTGTCCTCTCGAAAACATGTCCGCTTATTGCGCTTCTAAAGCAGCTGTAAATATATTTGGTGAAATCTTGGCTAAAGAGGTTAAAGATACAAATATTAGAGTCATGGTAGTTTGTCCAGCTCAAACCGATACTCCCTTGATGAGATTTGTTGATGAGACTGATGCGCCTGATGCAATTAATACTGCAGTGAAAAAAGGGATGCTTTGTGATCCAGAGGAGGTGGTTGATCAAATCGAAAAAGACTTAATGACTGATAAAATTATTTGTTATCCCTCAAAAGAAGCTGTTTACGCCACCAGGATAAGAAGATTTTTTCCAAATTATTGGTGGAAATTAGTCCAAAAAAACTCATAATAAAATAGACCATGGAATATATTGATAAATTACCTCCTGATAATAGAGATCTTTCTATGTTCCCAGGGCAATATGGTTGGCCTTTTCTTGGTAAGACTGTTGAGTTAGTCAAAGATACTTTGGCAATGTGCAACAAGCACTATGATAGATATGGCCCTGTTTCTAGGTTAGATATGGTTCGCAATCAAAGAGTTTTAATGTGTCTTGGTCCAGAATTTAATGAGGCGGCTTTATTTGATCCCAAGGGTAATTTTAGTGTTGCTGGCGGTTATGCGAGTTCGTTAGGTACCTTATACCCTGAGGGTATGTTGCTCAGGGATGACAAAAAACATAAAAAAACAAGAAGGGCATCTCAACCAGCTTTTAAGACTGATGCACTTAAATCCTATGTGGATATGTTAATTCCCATACAAGAGCGACGCATTCAAGCACTTCCCGTTGAAGAGGAGTTTGTATTCTATGACAATATTCAAGAAACATTAATGGATGTCGCTGCAAGAGTGTTTATAGGCTTAGATGAAAAAAGTCCTGAAGCACAAAGATTGAGCTACCTTTTTTCAACAATTAATGAGGGCCTGGTAACACCCTTGCCCTATGATCTGCCATTTTTAAAATTTAGAAAATCTATGCAGGCTCGCGAAGAGCTTAGACAGTTTTTTATTTCAAATATTCCTAAAAGAAGGGGCTCTGATGCTCAAGATATGTTTACAAGATATTGTAATGCTCAAGATGAGGATGATGAGTATCTGGAAGATGTAGATATTGATGGGCATATGGCATTTTTGTTATTTGCAGCATTTGATACCACAACAAGTGCGCTGACAAACATTCTTTATTACTTAGGTAAAAATCCTCAATGGCAAGAAAAGGTTAGGGATGAAATTTTTAGTGTGAGCAATGAAATGCCTACATTTGAAGACATGGCGGAGATGACCATGACTGAATACGTTTTTCAAGAAACGTTGAGATTCTATCCATCAGTGATGATTTTAAATAGGCGAACCACCAGAGATGTAAATGTTGCTGGATATGACATACCTGCAAATACTGTTGTTATGCTTAGCCCACCATTTACTCACCGCATGGAAGAATGGTGGTCAAACCCTTTAGAATTTGATCCTATGAGATTTTCTCCAGAAAGAGCTGAACATAAAAACCATGGTTTTAGCTATGTGCCATTTGGTGGCGGTGCGCACAAATGTATTGGTATGCATTTTGCGATGATGAATGCAAAACTGTATTTATTTAGATTGCTGAAAAATTATAAAGTGAATCTTAGATCAAATTACGATCCTGCATTTATGCATGTGCATCTGCCAAGGCCAATAGATGGTTTGCCACTAACTCTAACTAGGATTTAGCTCTATGATTCCTCAAGGCTCGTATTTAGAAGTCGAGAACGACTTTAAGTTTCATTATTATGACGAGGGAGATGGGGATGTTGTAGTTTTATTGCATGGCAGTGGTACTGGTGCATCCGGGCATACCAATTTCAAAAATAATTTTATAGCTTTGAAAGAAGCAGGATATAGAGTTATTTTGCCTGACCTTCCTGGATATGGTTTTTCAAGCAAGCCAGAGGATGAAACTTATTCACTGGACTATTTTAATAGTAAAATACTCCAGCTCCTTGATGCGCTAAAGGTTGAATCATTCTCATTAATTGGAAACAGTTTAGGTGGGGCACTGGCCTTAGGCCTAGCTTTGAGTCATCCCAAAAGAGTAGAGAAATTAATTCTTATGGCTCCTGGTGGTGTCGAAGATCAAGATACTTATAACAAAATGCCAGGCATACAGAAACTTCTTGCTGATTTCTTGGGTGGAGAGATGAATCAAGAAAAAATAGAAGGCTTGCTTTCACTTTTTCCATATGACCCTTCAATTATTTCTGATGAAATGGTATCAGACAGAATGGAAATACTTCCATTAATGAATTCGCAAGTTCTAGCTTCAATGACTATTCCAAATATGGAAAAAGATCTCTCTAGAATTCAACATCCTATCCTTGCTTTTTGGGGAATCAATGATCAATTTATTCCCGTATCAGGCTCGATGAAGATTGGTGAAAAATGTCCAAATGCTCAGATCATGCTTTTTAGCCAGTGTGGACATTGGGTTATGATCGAGAAAGAGCAAATCTTTAATGAGGCCTGTATTAATTTCCTATCAGCTTAAATATGAATTTAAATACTATAAATGATGTAGCTTCAGAGCTATTTTTGGCTTTAAAAAATCAAGAAACAGTTCAGCCACTTTCTGATCAATATGATGAGATAGATATCAATGATGCTTATCAAATTTCTCGAAAATTTCTTTCATTAAGAGAAGACCAGGGTGAAAAGGTTATTGGAAAAAAAATCGGTGTTACAAGCCCAGTTGTTCAAGAAATGCTTGGGGTCAACCAACCAGACTTTGGTTTTTTAACAGACAATATGCAAGTTAAAAATAAATCGAATTTCTCAATAAAAGATTCTTTAATTCAACCCAGAGCAGAAGCTGAAATTGCTTTTATTTTAAAAGATGATATCCAAGGACCGGGAATTACAAAGGAAGATGTCATTCTGGCAACTGACAAAATTGTGCCATGTTTTGAAATTGTTGACTCAAGAATTGATGATTGGAAAATTAAAATTCAAGACACTATTGCTGATAATGCATCTTGTGGAATTTTTGTTTTAGGAGAAGGATCATCTTCCCCTGAAAAGTTTCCAATGGATGAGTTGGAGGTAGTTGTTCATAAGAATGGAGAATTTTTGTCATCAGGTTTAGGTTCTGCGGTTCAAGGTCATCCAGCAGAAGCAGTTGCATGGCTTGCTAACACTTTGGGTGAATATGATATCCCATTACTCAAAGGTGAGTTTATTTTATCAGGATCTTTAGTTCCTTTAGAGCCAGCAATTGCTGGCGATAGTTTTTCATTAGAGCTCAAGGGTGTTGGAACCTGCGAAATTAATTTTATCTAATTATGAGCAAAGTTAAATGTGCAATTATTGGATCTGGAAATATCGGTACAGATCTGATGTTAAAAATTATTAAAACCTCTCAATCATTATCTTTAAATGGAGTGATTGGGATTGATCCTGAGTCCGAAGGTTTGGCAATGGCAAAATCTCATAATATTGCTATTTCATCAACTGGCTTGCAGGGTTTTATGGAAATGGATGAGTATCATGATACTGAAATATTTTTTGATGCAACTTCTGCTGGTGCCCACAAGAATCATCATGATTTAATTATCAATGATGGCAAGCAGATGATAGATCTTACCCCAGCAGCAATAGGCCCATATTGCGTCCCAGTTGTTAATTTAACTGAACATTTAAAAGAAAAGAATGTAAACATGGTGACCTGTGGAGGCCAAGCTACCATTCCAATGGTCGCAGCGGTTAATCAAGTTTCTAGCGTTAAATATGCTGAGATAGTTGCATCTGTTTCTTCAAAGTCTGCTGGACCAGGAACAAGGGCGAATATCGATGAATTTACTCAAACAACTAAGCTAGGGCTTGAAAAAGTTGGAGGGGCAGACAGAGCCAAAGCAATTATAGTGCTGAATCCTGCTGAGCCCCCTCTATTAATGAGAAATACTGTTTTTACTTTGTGTGATCCTGTTGATCAACAGTTAGTTAAAGATAGCATTGAAGCAATGGTAGAGCGTGTTCAGTCTTATGTGCCTGGCTATAGATTAAAGCAAGAAGTTCAATTTGAAAGATTTGGCTCTAATAACCCATGCCTTATTCCTGGTTATGGAGAGTTTGAGGGGTTGAAGGCATCAATTTTCTTAGAAGTTGAGGGTGCTGGACACTATTTGCCAACTTATGCAGGGAATCTAGATATTATGACTTCTGCAGCTATGGGAACTGCACAGGAATTAATTAAACTTAACTCATGAGTAAGCTTTATATACAAGATGTCACGCTGAGAGATGGTATGCACGCAATCAGACATCAATATGGTTTAGATCATGTAATTGAGATTGCAAAAGCATTAGATGAAGCTAAAGTTGATGCCATTGAGGTCGCTCATGGAGATGGTTTATCTGGGTCTTCTTTTAATTATGGCTTTGGAGCTCATACAGATAAAGAATGGATTGGAGCAGTTGCTGAGAAATTAAATCATGCAAAACTTACAACTCTTATTTTGCCTGGAATTGCAATTAAAGAAGATCTTAAGTGGGCATGGGATCTTGGTGTTAGATCGGTCAGAGTTGCAACTCACTGCACCGAGGCAGATGTTTCAAAGCAGCACATAGAGTTTGCAAGAGAATTAGGCATGGATACCATTGGTTTTTTGATGATGTCACATATGACATCGCCAGCAAACTTAGCAAAACAGGCCAAATTAATGGAGTCCTATGGAGCAGAATGCGTATATGTTGTTGATTC
>CABXFE010000007.1 GCA_902511425.1 uncultured SAR86 cluster bacterium | reverse complement strand
AAAAGGCAAGGTTGGCACTGGCCATCATTGCTTATCAAAAACCAAATTTACTGCTGATGGATGAACCCACTAATCATTTAGACATGGAGATGAGGCAAGCTCTTACTATGGCCTTGCAATCATTTGGTGGCGCCATTTTGCTTATTTCTCATGACAGGCATTTGCTTGCTAATAACGTAGATCAATTTTTATTAGTAGAAGATGGTTCCATTGAAGAATTTGATGGTGATTTAAATGACTACAGTTTGAGAATCTTAAAAAATTTAAACAAATCTCATCCCCGCAAATCCTCCAATGCCAAAGAGCAAACCCCCGGGGCTCAAAGACAACTAGATCAAAAAAAGATTAAGCAATTAAAAAGTGAAATTCATTCTGCTGAAAAAAGATTAAAGCGATTGCAGGAAAAAATTGCTGGTGTTGAAGCAATCCTGCAATCACCTGATACTTATGATGGCGATTTTCAGGATGACCTACACGATCTGATTAGAAATCAAACTGAGCTCAAAGTTGAAATAGAAGAGGTTGAACAAATTTGGTTAAACCTTAATGAGCAGCTAGAAGGTAGCAGTTAATTAAAATTTAACAGGCATTTCTTGAATCGCATGCACAAAGTTATTCGGTGCAACTTTCCAATTTCCACTCATGCGAATGTTTGGGAAACGCGTCAGAATTTGTTTGTAGGATTCTTCTAATTGCATCAAGGCAACAGGCTTTCCAATACAGGTGTGTCTACCAATTCCAAATGCAAGATGCTTATCAGCATTTGCTCGCTCAATGTCAAACTGATCTGGATTTGTAAAGACTGAAGGGTCTCTATTGGCAGCCCCGTACCACATGACAATTTTTTCACCCGGACCCATGAGCTGACCACCGACTTCTGTTTCGCATGTTGTTGTTCTTCGCATGTGCATCACCGGTGAAATCATGCGAATGCATTCTTGCAAGAAATTAGGCATGAGATCTGGGTTGTCTATGAGTTTTTGCTTTTGATCTGGATTTTCAGTTAATAATTTTATTGCGCCACTTAGCGTATTTCTTGTGGTGTCATTGCCAGCAAAAATGATCAATAACCATGAGCCATCTAAAAATTCTGGACTTAACTGATGTCCTTCCAATTCTGCATTGGCTATGGCTGAAAGTAGGTCATCTGAAGGATTTTTTCTTTTAGCATTCAATATATCTCTACCATATTCAAACATCTCATCAACCATGGCATTAAACATATCAATCATGTCAGTATTTACAGGTTCATTTGTTTGTTCAGCATCAAACTCTTTCTTTAATTGTTCTACTTGAATGTATTGTGCTAGCTCAAGAAATTCCATCCAAGTTACAAGTTTCTGTCTGTCCGCTTCAGGAATACCAAGAATTTCTGACAAGGTGAAAATAGGTAGTTGTTGTGAAAAAGCGGTAACAAAATTACACTCTTCATTGGTATTAATGGCATCAAGCAAGTCTGTTACTTTGGCCTGAACTTTAACTCTTAAGTTTGATACATAATCAGGTTTAAAAAAGGGCATATGCTCACGTCTGAGATTAATATGCATATCTCCATCTAGGTTTAACATGTGATCAACTGCAGATCGCCATAATTTAGGATGCCTTCTTTCTTCACTTCCCATGGTGATCATGGTGCCTGTACCAGCCTGAGATGAGAATGTTTTAGGATCCGATGAAACTTTTAGAATATCGGCATGTCTAGTTAATGACCAAAAACCAGGTTCCGGATCATTTAAAAATGGAGGATGCAGAAAAACTGGCGCCTCTTCTCGCATTTTTTTAAAGTCATCAAATGGTTGACCCTGAGTAAAAACATCTAAATCAGTGAAATTAACTTCCGCTTGAAATTTATGAACAGGAGGATAGGCATTTGAACTAAATGTTTTATTCGCAATCTCCTTGCTTATCGATATAGGCTCGCTCATTTCTCTAATATAGTAACAGTTCCAAGGTTAAGATTTCTTACCGACTCCTCAATCTTGCTGAGATCACCAACAATTAACCATGTCCATTGATCTGGCTTGATATACTTTTGTGCCATGGCATGAACATCTTCAAGGGATGGCTCATCCAGCAATCCAGGCAATTGATTCAGGTAATCTAGGTCTCTATTGTAAGTCACAATATCAGACACTCCACCCTTAAGAGCGCCCAAAGTCTCATATTGACCTGGAAGCCTTAATGTTTTTGATGCCTTGCCTTTAGCCAATTCATCCTCGGTTGTTGGGGAAGAACCTAAGTAGGCAGCATACTCATTAACGATTTCGGTAATAGATTCAGAGGTCTTATCCGTCTGCACAGGCGCAGTTACCAACATGGCTCTTTGTCCTTTGGCATCAGAGAGCCGTGTTCTTACTCCATAGGACCAGCTTTTATCTTCACGCAGATTCATGTTGAGTCTTGCAGTAAAGCTGCCGCCAATTGCATAGTTCATGTAACTAATTTTAATTTCTTCATCTGTTGCAGAAGGGGGCAATAATTGCCCAGCAACAATATATGACTGTTGTGCATTTGGCTTATCAATTAAATAAACATTTCGAGAATTAGGCAGGGCAACAGTGGATAGCATTTTGAGATTGGAATTAGTGTTGGAAGACCAATCACCAAACTTATCTTCAAGTATTTCTACCAACTCACCTAATTCAATATCTCCAGCTACCGCAAATGTTAGATTAGTGGGATTAATTGCTCTGCTATGTACCGCAATGACATCATCGCGACTAATGTCAGATATAGTTTCTGAAATACCGCTTCCAGTTAAAGGTTTACCATATGGATGATTTTCGCCATAAAGCAACTTGCCAATATTTCTATAAGCTATTGCAGCCGGTCTATTTTCTTCTTGGACGATTGATGCAAGGGTTTGTTTTTTTATTCTATCAATTTCTTTTTGGGGAAAAGTAGGATTAATTAATGCCTCTTTAGCAAGATCTAGTGTCTCTGATAGATTAGCCTTTAACGTTGAAACAGTTGCATAGGATGTATCAAGACCTGAACCGAAACCCAGGTTAGATCCAAGAGAATCAAGCACTTCATCAAATTGAAGAGAGGTATATTTTTTTGTACCTTCATTGAGCATATCCATCATAAAATTGGTATAACCCAACTCATTATTGTCCTCTTGTGCATACCCAAAATTGAATTGAAAGTTCATTTCAACCAGCGGAACTCCAGCTCTTTGAGCTAGTACTACTTTCGCGCCATTGGACAAAGTGGCAGTTTGCAAGGTTGGAAATTTGAATGAAACCTTTTCTGTTGGGTAGGGCACGCCTTGGGATCTATCAATACCCGTATCATTTACGCCAAGCTTCTCATTGGGAAGAATGGTTAAAACATAAGGGGTATCATCAATCCACTTCGCAAAGGTTGCTTTCATCTTTGCTGGGGTTACCTCATCTAAGTACTTTGCATTTTCTTTATAGCACCCAGGATTACCTGTATAGGTCTGACAGGTTGCAAGCAAATCAGATTTACCTCCAAATCCACCAATGCGTTGAATACCTCGAATAAATCCAGCCAAAGCTTTGGTTTTTTCAGCCTGTAAAAGTTTTCTATTTGGACCTTTTTTAATAAATGAATTCATTACTTCATCCATTGCTTTTTCAACTGATGCAGGATCCTCTCCGGCAACCACATCGACTATTAGGAAAAACATCCCTGCAATTTCCCTGTCATAATAAAAAGCTGAGACATCGGTTGCTATTTGTTTGTCATACACCAGTTCTTTATAGAGAGGTGAGTTTTTCCCTCCAACTAAAACACTCGATGCAAGATCAAAATGCGCAGCAGCCTCTGTGTCTCTTGGAGGAACGTTCCAAGCTTTATAAATTCGTGCTTGCGGCACATTATCAAACATGACATCTCTTTTTTCTTCACTTCTTTTTGCTATCCATACATCTGGTTTAACAAGCGGTGGTCCTGCAGGGATATCGCCAAAGAACTTATTTACCTTTTCTTTCGCTGTTTCTAGATCAATATCTCCAGCCAAAGCCAATACAGCATTATTAGGACCATAATATGTTTTAAACCATTCTTGAACGTCTTCTAATGAAGCAGCGTCTAAGTCCTCCATAGATCCTATGACAGACCAAGAGTAGGGATGACCTTCAGGAAATGCAGCTTCAGAGATTCTTGTAAAGGCTTTACCATATGGTTGATTTTCACCTTGACGCTTTTCATTCTGGACAACACCTCTTTGCTCGTCTAATTTTTCTTGATCAACAACACCCAGCAAATGACCCATACGATCTGACTCCATCCATAATGCTAAATCTACAGCATTGGTTGGGACATTTTGAAAGTAGTTAGTTCTATCAGAGTTGGTGGTACCATTTTGATCGGTGGAGCCAATCTTTTCAAAAGGTTCAAAATATTCACTGTTATAGTTTTCTGTTCCATTAAACATTAAATGTTCGAATAAATGGGCAAACCCAGTTTTTCCAACTTTTTCATTTTTTGATCCAACGTGGTACCAAACGTTTACTGCAACCATTGGCACTTTCTTGTCTTGATGAACTATTACGGTTAAGCCATTTTCAAGTTTAAATGACTCATATTCAATCTCAGGAAGGTCTTCAAGCAACGATGCTTGTATTGAAAGAATAAATATAAAATTAAGTGTTATAGCATTAAAAAATCTTTTCATTGATCTGTATCCCATTGAATTGAAAATATATTTTATACTTTAGTTATCTGAATATACATATGACCATGAAAATTAATAAAACTCATTCTTTGTTGCTTCTTCTTGGAATTTCAATACTTATTACTAGTTGCTCAGATTCTTTAAGCGATACTACTGATGGTAGGTTGAGATATTGGATTTCAACTCTTTCCTCAGATGAGTTTGAAGGAAGGGCACCTGGCACTGAAGGCGGTCAATTAACTAAAAACTTTATTTCTAAAACATTTCAAGATTTTAATTTAGATCCCATTGATGGCAGTTATTTTTTAGATGTGCCCACTTCAGAAATTACATTGAAAGATTCTTCTTATTTAACCCTCTCTTTTAGAGGCAATGATCGAAAAATGATCGCAGGTGATGAAGTGGTCTTTTGGACTAAGCAGGCTAGAGAATATAGAAAAATAAGAGATAGTGAGGTTGTCTTTGTCGGTTATGGAATTGTTGCCCCTGAATACAATTGGAATGATTATGAAGGCATTGATGTCAAAGGTAAAACAGTAGTCATCTTAGTAAATGATCCAGGTTTTGCAACAGGAAAGCTCAGATTTTTTAATGGGAGATCAATGACTTATTACGGAAGATGGACTTATAAATTCGAAGAGGCAGCTCGTCAAGGTGCTGCTGCAGCAATAATTATTCATGAAGAAGAGCCAGCTGCTTACCCTTGGTCTGTGGTTGAAAATAGCTGGCAGGGACCCCAATTAGATTTGCAGAGAGATGATTTAGGTGCAGACAGGGTTATTTTAGAAGGCTGGATAAGAGACAGCACTTTAAATGATGTACTTAACTTTACTGGGTTTAACTATGATTCACTAAAGGAAATAGCCCTTGAGAAGACATTTTCTGCTTTTCCATTAAGAGGTTTAACGCTCAGTTCAGAAATTCATAACAAGGTGAGATATCTTCAATCTCATAATATTGCTGCAGTTAAAAAGGGAATAACCCAGCCTGATGAATATATTTTATTTATGGCGCATTGGGATCATTTAGGGATTATGGATGGGGCTCAACTAGTCGAAGACAAAATTGCGAACGGAGCTGTTGATAATGCGACAGGGGTAGCTGCTGTATTAGAGTTTGCCAAAAGATTTTCAGAAATTGAGACTGATAGATCTGTGATGTTTTTAGCCGTTACTTTGGAGGAGTCTGGTTTATTAGGTTCTGAGTATTTTGCAAAATATCCACCTATTGATTTATCTAATATAGTTGCTGGTTTTAATTACGACGCCATTTTACCTACCGGTTTAACAAATGACATGGTTGTTGTTGGTTATGGCGCTTCTGAGCTAGAGGATCTACTAGAAGCAGAGTTAAGTAAATCTGGACGATATATTAATCCTGATCCAAATCCTGATAAGGGGTATTTTTATAGATCGGATCATATAAGTTTTGCAAAAAGGGGGGTTCCTGTTCTTTATGCTGACGGTGGGTTTGATCTTGTTGAGGGCGGCAAGGAAGCCGGTTTCATGATTGAGGAGCAATATCGTCTCGATGCTTATCACGGTGTTGGTGATGAATACGACGCATCATGGAACTTAGATGGCTTAAACCAATCTATAGATGTGATATTTAATATTAGTAATGAACTGGCAAATAGCACACAATGGCCTAATTGGTATGATGGAAATGGATTTAAATCAATTAGAGATATATCCAGATCTGGTAAATGAGAAATATTAATGCATAAAGATATCATTGTAGTTGGAGCTGGTATTTCTGGAATTGCTGCTGGCTATAATCTTCAAAAAAGCTGTCCAAATAAATCTTTTGCGATTCTAGAAGGTAGAGACTCACTTGGCGGAACATGGGATTTATTTAAATACCCTGGCATTCGCTCTGACTCTGACATGCATACGCTTGGCTTTCGTTTTAAACCTTGGATACATAAGAAATCAATTGCTGATGGCCCCTCTATTTTAGATTATCTCAATGAAACAGTTGATGAATATGACTTGAGAAAAAAGATACTTTTTAATCAAAAAGTAATTGCATCTAATTGGGTGTCTGAAAGATCAGTATGGGAATTAAGTATCGATAATAATGGCCAGCAACAGTCGATGACCTGTAACTTCTTATTTCTATGTGGCGGCTACTACAGCTATGACAAACCATACATGCCAACATTTCCTCATCAAGATGAATTTAAAGGTAGGCTTATTCATCCTCAGTTTTGGGATGAAAGCATGGACTACACAAATAAAAAAGTTGTAGTTATTGGAAGCGGCGCTACTGCCGTAACATTAGTTCCAGCTATTGCTAAGAAGGCCTTGCACGTTACTATGTTACAAAGATCACCTAGTTATGTGGTTTCTGCTCCTGGTGAGGACTCATGGAGTAATGCATTAAACAAAATTTTTCCTACACGTTTAACCTATTTCTTAATTAGATGGAAAAATGTATTAAGAACCAGTCTTGGTTTCTACTTATCAAGAAAATATCCTGCAAAGGTAAAAGAAAGACTTATCAATTTAGTTCGTGAGGAACTTGGGGATGATTTCAATGTTGAAAAACACTTTACGCCAAAATACAACCCATGGGATCAGCGCATGTGTCTTGTTCCAGACAGCGACTTATTCAATGCTATAAAAGTTGGAAGAGCATCTGTAGTTACCGATCACATAGAGCAATTTACAAAAGATGGAATTCAAACAAAGTCTGGAGAAGTTATAGATGCAGATATTATTGTTTCAGCAACAGGAATAGAAATTAATGCTTTAAATGATATAGAGGTATCGGTTGATCAGATAAGAGTTGAGCCTCATAACAAACTTTCATACAAAGGAATGATGTTAAGCGGAGTACCAAATCTTGCTTTTTCTTTTGGCTATGTGAATGCTTCTTGGACTCTTAGAGCAGACCTTACTTGCGAATATGTTTGCAGACTTTTAAATCAAATGGATAAACAGGGAGTAACATCTTGTGTTCCTGAGGAAGATCCAAATGCAATAGTGGATGACGAATATATTGATTTTACTTCTGGGTATGTCCAAAGGGCTCTAGATAGATTGCCTAAACAAGGTAAAAAGTCACCCTGGCGTCAATATCAAAATTATATAAAAGATATATTTTTAGTTAGATTGTTTTCTATCAAAGACTCAACTCTAAAGTTCTATAACCCTAAATAAAAACTGGCGCACCCGGAGAGATTCGAACTCCCGACCCCTTGGTTCGTAGCCAAGTACTCTATCCAGCTGAGCTACGGGCGCACGTATGCATTATACGTTAGAAATATTTTTTTATATCCCCCAAGTTTCTTTACCGACCCATAAAAAAACCTTATATTAAAGTTATAAAAAAACACATTTAACTTTCAAGTGAATTTTGAAACAATTATATTAGTTCTTCAAACTGTCGGACCATTTACCGTGCTTGTAACAGTTTATTTTTTGGTAACAGAATTGAGAGAACAAAATAGAGTTGCGCGAGCAAATGCTAGGCAAAATATCGCTGATTCACATCAAAAAGTTGCTCTCGCTGGCATGAAGCCAATCCTGGTCGATACTAAAATAAAACTCAGGAATAATGAGGAACTTACCAAAGAAGAGAATGCCGTTTATCTAACTTATTTTAGCGTTATGTTACGAGCGAGAGAAAATCAATTCTATCAATTTAAAATTGGCATGCTTGATGAAGATGAGTGGACAGCAATGTTAATATCTTTTAAAACCCTTTTTAAAGAGCCTAAACACTTAGAGATATGGGAATTTATAAAAATTACATTTGCAGAAGATTTTGTCGAGCTTGTAGATGAGCAGATTAAACAAAGCAAACTATACGGTTAAATAAAAATGGAAACTGACCAAGAGCTAAATTATTTAACTAAATCTCTTCAGCATCATCCAAGCCCATATATTATCTATGAGCTAGATGGTTCCATTGCCTGGGCAAATATTGCCGCTAATTATATTTTTAACTTAGATACCTTAGACGAACTTTCCGTTGTAAAAATTGATGAAAAAATTACCAATAATTTTGGCGATTTAGACTCCATTGCTCTTTACTACGACACACCAATAGAAATCTCATTGAGAAAGATTAATTTTTATATGCGAACAAGAGTGCATATGATTCCTGTTGATGTCTCCAATGGCATTATGTTAATCGAGCTATTGTGCTCTTCAAGATCGGGCCTTGATGCCCTAAGACAGACAATTGATTGCATAGAACATAAACGAATTGAATTGGCCTATCAAAAACAAGTTGACCTTGAAACAGATGAGGTTACTGGAATTGAAGCGCTTTTAAGGCTTAAGGATGGCAAAGGTGGGTTTTTACCAAACGATCAGATCATTCCCCAAATTGAGGGAGAAAGCTTGTTTTCTTTGGTTGTTTTGGAATCGCTTGTGCAACTTGAAAAATTCCTTGCTGTAAAAGAAGAGATAGGTTTAAAAGATGCAACTTTGTACCTAAATGTTTCGGCTCATACAATTATGCATCCTGAATTTTGCTCAATATTTACAGAATTTGTAGAAAAGCATCAACTTGCTCCTAATCAATTCGGTCTTGAGGTTACAGAAACCGCTGAACTTGCAGACATAAATGTTGCCTCTGAGTCATTAAATGTTCTAAAAAATAAAGGGATTAAAATTGCTCTAGACGACTTTGGTGCTGGATATGCTTCCTTAAAATATGTAAGAGACTTACCCATTGATGTTGTTAAATTAGATAAGCACTTCACTTTTAATGTTTCCGATCCATCAACGGCTAGGCTTATAAGCTTTGTCTCAGAAGTCTGTGAAGATCTTAAGTTAGAGATGATTGGCGAGGGCATTGAAACAGAGGAAGATAAGCAAATGATGTTGGATCTAGGTTGTAAAATTGGTCAAGGATATCTTATGCATCGTCCAAATTTCCTAGACTCTTTCAAAACAAAGGATATATAAGAAATATGGACAAACTCACTCCAAAAGAAACATCAAAAGGGGCAGAAGAAATTGTTCTTACACAAATTAAACAGGATTTTATAACGCC
This sequence comes from uncultured SAR86 cluster bacterium, assembly GCA_902511425.1. Taxonomy (GTDB): domain Bacteria; phylum Pseudomonadota; class Gammaproteobacteria; order Magnimaribacterales; family D2472; genus D2472. The sequence goes on along the minus strand of CABXFE010000007.1, from coordinate 29,575 downwards.
CGCTAATGCCATCTTTGATTATGTAGACATGGTTGAAAAAGTTCTAACTGAAGCAGACTTGCAATCGGATGATGAAATTGAGCAAATCAAATCGTCTTGTTCAAAACTAATTGATCAGTATGAGGTTGCATTTGTTCAAAATACAGGAGCAAATGCCGATTCATCAAAAAAGTCCCCAGAAGAATACTCTGAGCTTCGTCATAATCTCAGAACTCCATTGAATGCAATCATTGGATATAGTGAGATTTTAATGGAAGATTATGAAGATGATCTTGAAGAAAGCACATTAGAGGACTTCCAACAAATTATTAACTTAGCAAGAGAAACTGAAACTGCAATAGAAAATTTTGTTGACTACATCAGGGGGGAGTCAATTGATCCTAACAATGACAATTCATCTAATCAGCTTGAATCTGCTGAAGCACTTTTTAAATCTTTAGGAGACATTGAGTATTCAATTACTCTTGGAGATGAGATTAAGGAATCAGATATTTTGATTGTTGATGACAATGTAACTAATTGCGAAGTCTTGCAAAGACGCTTATCTATGCAAGGCCTTTCATGTAGAACAGCATATGATGGCAACACTGCTATTGCTGAGGTTTTTAAAAAAACACCAGACTTAATATTGCTTGATGTAATACTGCCTGATATCAATGGATTGGAACTTTTAAAAACATTCAGAAAAGAGCATAGCTCAGAATCACTGCCTGTAATTATGGTTTCAGCTTTTAATGATGTTGATAGTATTTCTAAATGCATTCAACTAGGCGCTCAAGATTATCTACCCAAACCAATCAATGGAACTATTTTACTTGCTAAGGTGGTAGCAGCATTGGAAAGAAAGTTTTGGCGTGAGCGTGAAAAAGAATTGGTAAATAAATTACATATTCAAGCCACCACAGATCAATTGACTGGAATATATAATCGCCGGGTAATCTTTGAAGCTTTAGATGAAGCGATGGATAATTCAAAACAATCAAATGATCGGCAATTTGCAACGATAATGTTCGATATTGATTTCTTCAAACAAGTTAATGATAACTATGGACATGCTGGAGGGGATGCAGTGTTGATTTCATTTGCACAATTATTACAAGCAGAGATTTCATCACCAAACATAGTTGGTAGAATAGGGGGAGAAGAGTTTTTGGCAATCCTTTATCTTGATCCAGATCAAGCAAAGGAATTTTGTACTAAGCTTATTAAAAAAATTAATAATAATATTGTTAATTTTGATGGTACAGATATTAAAGTAAGCTCAAGTGGCGGTGTTGCATTTTCAACAGAGACTGAAACCTCTGCTGATTTAACAAACAAAGCCGATGAAAGGCTTTATGAAGCTAAAAAAGACGGAAGGAATAGATTTAAATTAATTGATAGTGAGTTAGTAGGAGACTAATACAATGGCAAAATTACTATATGTTGAAGATAATGAAATGAATCGAGATATGCTATCTAGAAGACTGTCACGCAGAGGTTATGAAATTATCATGGCATTTGATGGTCAAGCTGGCCTTGATATGATGAGAAGTGAATCACCAGATCTTGTTCTTATGGATATGGGGTTACCAGTTTTAGATGGCTGGGAAGCTACAATTCAAGCTAAGGCTGACGAATCTATTAACTCCATTCCAATTATTGCTTTGACAGCTCATGCTTTGGAATCTGATAAACAAAAAGCGCTAGAATGTGGAGCTGATGATTTTGATACTAAGCCAGTAGATTTTAAAAGATTGTTGGGTAAGATTGAGGCCTTTGTAGGTTCCTAGCTTTTAATAATTCCTTGAATCATCTGTGAAAGCTTATCCATTGAAACATCATCTTTTTTAACTAGACCAACCACTCGCTCTTTCAAAAGATCTTCTTGAACATCGGTCAAGTCCTTTCCTGAAAATACTAGAACTGGTGCTCTTTTTTCCTCAGGCACATCTTTTATGTAGTTATCCAGGAACTCAAACCCATCCATTCTTGGCATTTCTAAATCAAGGATTATTAAAGCTGGCTCATCTTTGGTTCTTTCAAGACCTTCTTTCCCATCTCTAGCATCTATCGGTCTATATCCTGCATCTTTTAGTAACCTTGAAAGTAGCTCACGCACATCTTTATCATCATCGATAACTAAAACCTTTTGGTTTTGAGTGTCTGTTCCCATTATTCTTTTTAATGTATTAATAAAATGCGTTCTATCTATAGGCTTAGTGAGGTAATCATTTGCTCCTAAAGACGAGGCAAGATTAGATTGATTAAGTTGGCTAATCATAATTACCGGAATCTCTTTAAGCTCTTGATCAGTTTTACATTCTTTGAGCAAAGACCAACCATCACGTCCAGGCATTAAAACGTCTAGTAAAATAAGCTTTGGTTTAACTTCTCGAATTAGCTCCATTCCTTTTTCGCTATTAGTAGCTCCAAGCAATGTTAAATTTAATTTAGAGATGGTTCTCTTAATTAAATCATGCATTGCGACGTCATCATCAACCAAGACAACAAGATTATCTTGAGCATCAAGATTGATAACATTGCTATCAACCTCATCATCGTTGTACTCAGGACATTCTCTTGGAACAGACATGGTGAAAACTGACCCAACTCCTTCTTCACTGGTCACTATGACATCACCACCCATCATCTCTGCAAATTTCTTTGAGATTGGAAGTCCCAGCCCAGTTCCTCCATAATTCGCTGAGGTTGATCGTTCAGCTTGAGTGTATTCTTCGAAAACTTTTGCTACGCCTTCTGGGCTCATGCCAGCACCAGTATCAATAACTGCAAAATCAACAAACTCTACATCTCCATTCATTCTGGCTTTTACATCTAACGTGACTGTTCCGTTTTTAGTAAACTTGAAGCCATTACTTAGAAAATTAGTAAGACATTGTCTAAGTTTCGTTTCATCTTGAGACATTGAACCCATGGCTCCATCTAGATTTATTACAAATCCATTATCATTTTTTGCGGCTAAGGGCTCGGAAACATCCTTGATTGTCTGAACCATGTTTTCAATTTCAAAGCTAGTAACAAAAAGCTCCATTTTTCCAGCTTCAATTTTTGATAGATCTAAGATGTTATTAATTAATGACAATAGGTGCGTACCTGATGAGGTAATTTTTTTAAGATCAGGAAGCAAGTCATCGTATCCTAAGTCCTCGCAGTCTTCATAAAGCATTTCTCCATAACCGAGAATAGCATTTAGTGGAGTTCTTAATTCATGACTCATATTTGCAAAGAACTTCGTTTTTTGATCACTTGCATCTCTAGCTTCATCTCTTGCAGTTTCCATTTCACTGGTTCTAGCATCTATTAAGCCATTTACTTCATCTGACATTCTTGAGAAAGCAACCAACATTAATTCAACAGAGGCTTCTTCGCTAGAATTTCTATCTGCATTATCAGCAAGTTCATTCATTTTTTTGATGTCATTTAAAATGAGTGTTCTGGCACTTCCATCAAGCTGGTCTGCAAGCGCTGTCATTTTTTCAATTATTACTTCATCTCTTTCATGCCTTCGTTTAGCTTGTTCTTCTCTTATTGATTCCATTTCAACTAAATGAGATTTGTAGGTTCCAAGGGCAGCAGAAAGCTGGCCAACCTCATCTCCCTCAGATGCAAGGATTCCTTTTCTGATAGGCATTTCTTGTGTGTGATCACCTTTTGTGAGGCCTTCAAGAACTTCAATAGCTTTTGTAATTCCGCCAAAAGTTCTTGTTGTAATGAATGCTATAAGCGAAATTATAAATATAACAAATGATATTGCAGCTACATAAGTAAGATTTAATACGTTGGCAGCCCTTAGAATATTTTCCCTTTCATCTTTAAATATAAATAATTGAGCTTCGTCTGCTGATAAAAAGGTACTCAAAGGTAGCAGGGTAACTGAAGTTCCAAGCTCTGTATCTTTTTCAGAGTGACGAGAACCATTAACTGCCTTGAATGAAGCCGCTTTATCAGTCAGTTTATTAAAGTTTTCAATATCAAAAAGATCATCTTCGGTATCACCAAATTGTTGATAGTAGTCATTCAGAGAGATCAGACCAGAGTCAGTATTAATAGCTGTTCTAACTTCAAATTCATCTTCAAAGACCTCAAGACCTTTTCTAATATCTACTCCCAAAGCTATTACAGCCAAAGTTTCGCCTTCAACCTTAACTGGAAAACTTAATGCTTGATTTAGTGTGGACGATTGTTCTTCATTTTTATCTTTAATTTTAACAATTGATTGTCTTGGTCTGCTTGAAGCATCTTGAAGAAACGAATCTAAGTAACTAAAAAAATCTGGACGGGCTGCAGGAGAGCAGGGGTCAACGCCCAATAAATCAAGCGCACTTCCACAATAAATCCTTTCACCGGAGGGAAAATAAGCCATTACATAACTCAAGTTCCCATAATCAAGCTCTTCTTCAAAAAATAATTCAATCAAATATTGAGCATCTCCTATTCTATCAGCGCTAATAGTGTCAAGGAGAGGATTAGTGTAAATATTACTTGAGCGAACCTCGTCTAAAAAAATTTCTGAATCAGGATCCCAAAATGAGGCATTTTCTCCAGTTACAGGAAGCCACTTTGACATGACATCAAAAGATTTATTGTAAGTTTGATACCAAGCAGATTCGTAAAGAGTTAAGAGAGATTCGTTTGACGAGTCCTCTTGTATATTTTCTCTATATCCAAAAGAAAATATAAATATTGCTGCAACAAGAACATTACCAATGACCCCAAATAGTAGTAACTGGAGTCTTATAGGCATAAATATCCTTCGGCTATATTAAATTATGGGTTAGTTGGCTAGTTTGAATGTAAGATCAATTTGAACATTATTCACCTTAACAGAAGTCCCATTATAGGTAGGTGGTTCATACAAAAATTTCCTTACAGCTTTGATGGCTGCTCTATCAAATACACCAGCGGGGCTGCTTTCTACCACGTAAGGATCTAAAACTGAGCCATCAGTATCAACATCAAATTCCAATCTTACAGATCCTTCCACACCTAATCTTATTGCTCTTCTTGGATACTCTGGAGCAGGGCTTGAAACACGAGTTACTTCAATTTCTGTGCCTTCTTCTCCTACGTATCCTTTGTCACCTGCAAAGACAGGTAATGTTAATAAAAAAGCAAAAGTAAAAACTGACAGGGTATTTAAATATTTCATAATGTTCTTAAGTTGTTATAGTTATAAATCTAATAGTTATACAAAGAGTTCAACAAACTAATGATACCAAGAAAATTGTTGCGATGTTAATATCTTTGACATAATTGTGACATAGCTTCTGCAATAAAAATTAAAATATGAAAAAAGTAAAAGATCATTTAAATGAGCAAAAATATTGGGATATATTTACTATCTCAGAGGACTCAAATTTATTTGATGCAGCTGCTTTGATGAATAAGAATAAAATTGGCGCCTTGATGATTAGTGCAAGCGGTGCAGGGGACCATCTTTCAAAATCATCTGTTGTTGGAATTCTGACTGAGCGTGATCTCGTTTATGCCTTATCAGGTGGAGCTAAAAATTTAGACTCTAAAACCGTAAAAGATGTGATGACTAGAAAATTAATTTTTACTTGTCCTGATTCATCTAACTCAGAGGCAAAAAAGCTTATGCTAGAGAATCAGATTAGACATTTACCAGTTTTTTCTGGCGAGCATCTGGTTGGCATTATCTCTATGAGAGACGTTTTTAAACCCTAAACCCATCTCTGCATGAACTTATTTAAGCGGCTTTCATTTACCGCATTGAATCTTCCAACGTCTGCAGCCGGTATGCCAATGTTCATATTCATACTGCCTTTTTATGCTGATGATCTCGGTTTGGGTTTATCACTTGTTGGAATTATATTTTTCTTTGGCAGGTTTACAGACATTTTAACCGACCCAGTGATGGGAGTATTAATTGATAAATTTCCTTCAAAGTGGGGAAAGCACAAACTGTGGGTATTCTTATCAGCGCCAGTATTTATGCTTGCTACATACCTAATTTTTTTACCAACTACAGATCAACCCACTAGCTTGTACTTTTTTGGCGCTCTTTTTCTACTTTATTCAGCCTTTACCTTAAGTAGCATCACCCAATTATCTTGGTCATCTTTTCTTGCGCCAGATTATGATGATCGAACAAAACTGTTAACTCTTAGAGAGTTAATGGCTTTGTTAGGAATGTTTTCTGTTATCTTAATTCCAGCAATTGTAGAGATTAACGACCCCTCTTTAAAAGCAAAAGTTAATGCCATTGGTTTATTTGTATTATTAATCATTCCTCTTATTACAATCAATGCGCTTAGGTATGTTCCTGATTCCTCAGAATCTAGCTCCAGCGAAAAATTAACAAATCCATTTAAAGCATTTAAAAGTTTATTTAGCAATGAAATGTTAAATAAGATTGTTTTTGCGGCTGTATTGATTGCTTTTTGTATGAGTTTGAATGGAGCACTATATCTGATATGGATGGAAGTCGTCATTGAATTGCCACAATACTCATCCAGGCTGATGCTTGCTTACTATGTAGTAAGTGTTTTGGGTTTATCAATATGGAGATATCTCGGCATCAAGACATCTAAGCATTTTGCTGCAGGCATTTCATGCGTCTATGCAATTATAGTTTTAACCTTGGGTTTTATTGGTTACTGGTTTATAAAAGATTTTGCGGACTTGCCAAAACTTTTTGCTGTTGGTTCTTTTATAGTGTTATATGGCTTTGCATTTTCTGGACCATTGCCCTTAATCAATGCAATTGTTGCCGATGTATCAGATAAATTAAATCTTGAAAGAGGTGAAAACATTTCTGGAACAGTTTTCTCATATTTAACAACTTTTACCAAAGTAGGCTTTGCCTTAGCTGCTGTCATACCTTATTTAGTCTTAGAGATGTTTTGGGGTTTTGATATCAGCATAGGCATAGAGAATAGCTCTTCTTCAAAAATAGCAATTTTTTATATCTATACATTTGTGCCAATTATTAGTTATTCTATTGCAGCATATTTATTATTCTCTCATTCCTTAAGCAGGGAAGAGCATGCAAAAATTAAAGCTAATTTAAAAAACTAATTATGAATTACAAAAAATATGAATGCGTGATATGTGGTTACATCTATGATGAAGAGCTCGGCGATCCTGAGGATGGCATTCCTGCTGGAACAAAGTGGGAAGATATTCCAGATGATTGGGTGTGCCCCGAATGTGGAGTGAGTAAATTTGATTTTGAGCTTCTAGAATCTTAAAAAATAAATAAATTTTTATGCTTTTTTAAGCAATTGTTCTAAGGTTGCTTGTCTGATAACAGAACCATCCTGATTTAAAGATTCAGCCAAAACACCTTCCGGAGCATACAGATTAAATAAGACCAAAGCTCCATTGGGCCCTGCTTTTTCCATGTGAATGTCTCCGGGTTCTTTATGCGCATAATCACCAGCTTTTCTAATTTTAGTACCAATCTCTTCTCCCGAGACCAAATCAATATCAATAACATGAAGCTCGCCTCCAAGAACAGTTGATGAAACTTCAGCTGTATGTCTATGAAAATGACAGTAACAATTAGGTTCCCATCTGTAGAGAATATTTACATGACCATCTTCGTTTGCATTTAATAAAGCTGCTGAATAATCTATTGGGTAGTCAAAATCATCGCCTCCTTGAAAACGTTTCCATTTAAGATTTTGGTTTTGGTATAGATTGATCATTTGTTAATATTTAAAGCTTCAATGGCATCCGCTTCATTATATTCAGCATAAAAAGTTGAAAAATGCTTTCTAAACTTTGCAATCGGTCCATCTGAGTCACATAACACAGGTTTGGATGCATATTTTTTATTTTCCCAAACAGGAATATCTTCTTTAACTTGTTTGTTAATATCAGCAATGATTGCTGCGCCAACGCCGCCTTTCGGCACTTCTCCATTAATCTTTTTTTGCAGGAATGAAAATCTAGTAATGACCTCTTCGTTCTCTGTTGGGGTGGTTGAACCTAAGAGAAGGGTATCGCATATTCCCTCAAACTTAGTAAAATTATCACCCGGGCCATTTGAGGCTCCTGAGATCTTTCCTTTAACAACTCCTCGCGGGGTTTCCATATTAGCTTGTTGAGAAAAGAATCTCTTTTGCTTATCGTAACTGACTTCAAACTCCGGATAAGACACAACACCATGAACATACATAAAATGCGCAGCATCAACCGCATTTTCTGCCATGTCTTGAATATGACATTTAATTTCATATTCATATTTTTCAAACTCATCCCCCCATTCTGGATCATTTATCTCTGGATAGGTTTCAACATCGTAATGAGGTTGTTCTCCATGAGGATGGTACCAAGCATAAATTAAATTATTTCTTTCCAATGTTGGATATTTAAAGATCTGTGTGTCTTTAGCTTTTTGTGGGATATTTTTTGCATAGGGTATTTCTCCTATCTTGCCATCAGCTTTCCATCTCCATGCATGAAAAGGACATTCAATGCATTCTCCATTAACGATACCTCCATGACCAAGATGAGCGCCAAGGTGAGGGCAATAGGCATCAAGCATGCTAACTTCACCATTAGTTGTTCTAAATAAAACTTGATCTTGACCAAAATAGCGAACTGATTTTACTTCACCAGGCTTGAGGTCATTAGCATAATCAACCACATACCAGCCAAATGGTATTGGCATGGGGTATCTTTTTTTATCATTCATTCATTCACCATTTATAATTTAAGAAGTTTACGCGCATTTTCACCTAAAAATTTTGGCCAAACTTCGTCTCTGAATGGCACGCTATCCATTTCCGAGAATATTTTATCCAATGATAATCCCATAGGAAAATAACCAGCATACATAATCTTATCGATCCCGCGAGTATTAGCAAAATTAATTATATCTTTAGGGTAATGTTTGGGAGAAAATGCGCTAGTTGAGTAATATAGATTGGGGTATTTAAGCATTAATTTGCATGCTAATGCTGTCCAAGGCTCTGCTCCATGCCGCATAACAAACTTTAATTCCGGGAAGTACCAACAAACCTCATCAACCAGTTCAACTTTTTGAGGGGCCATGGGAATTCTTGGCCCTGGAACACCAACACAGCAAAAAAAAGGTATATCAAGCTCAACACACATTTCATAGATTGGATGCCATTTTGGATCATTAATTGCTATTTGCGGATGCATGCCTGATGGAAAAGCGCTTACTGCTTTAATGCCATAGGTTTCATAGTGCCTTTTAATGTTCTGAGCTTCATTTTCAATGTTGGGATTAACTGGAAGATCAAAAAAGAATCTATCGGTATGATTTTTTGCAGCCTCAATCTTAACCTCAGATGATTCATGAAACCCTATCATTGCTTGGTTAATATGAAATCTATCCATTTGCTCAATGGTGTATTGTATAAAGTCATCATGCGAGCCAGTCTCAGGTATATCTTTAAACATATATTGAGCAGGCATCTTAAACATGGACTTTGACTCTTCATCACGAAGCAGGGGCTCCATGAACTTATACCAATCAGACCTATCTTCTTGCTCAGGAATGCCAAGCATAAGGTCGACGGTGTGGATGTTTTTATTAACTGCCATGACTAGATTTTAAACAATATTTATATGGAAATTCATATTTTTTAAAAAAACGAAGAATACTTTTATTTAACTTGACGAATAAATATCATTCGTTACCCGCCTAAGACATAAATTCTCCTCCATTTACATCTAAATTAGCACCAGTAACGACTCTAGCAAGATCGGAAATTAGAAATAATGCAGCATTCGCACAATCGCTATCATCTGGAATAATGCCCAATGGAATATCTTTGGTAACTCCATCTATTATGTCTTTTGGTTCAACACCCATAGATTCGGCGGTAAAATTTACATACATTTCAACTGGCGGACCCCACATCCAACCCATGAAGACTGAGTTCACTCTGATGCCTTTTGGGCCTAGCTCTTTTGCAAGAATTTTAGTTGCTGTGGCTAGCGCACCTTTTGAAGCAGCATAACCTCCTTGAGTTGGCAGAGGTTTTTTTGTTATCAAACTATTAATCATAACAATTGCACCATTTTTATTTGGAGTCATTTCTTTAACGGCAGCCATCGTTAAATTCATCGTTCCAAAAAAGTTTGTGTTCATAGTTTCTTGCCAATCAGAAAAATCAGAATCTTCAATTTCCTTAAAGTCACCTGCACGATAAGCGCTGTTGATTAAACCATCAAGTTTTCCATACTTTTTAACAGTCTCATCAACCAAATTTTTACATTCCTCTGGTTTGGTAATGTCACAAGGAACTGCTATCACCTCTGATTTTTTACCAATCTCATCTTTGAGCTTATTTAATAGATCAGTTGATCTAGCAGCTATAGCAATTTTTGCACCTTCTCTAGCTGCACCATAAGCAAGCTCTTGACCTAATCCAGGTCCAATTCCTGAAACAATTACGACTTTATCTTTTAACAACATCTTTATTCCTACCTTATATATTGATTAATGTATTCACGAAAATAACTATCTATGAATGAGCTCTCCAAGCCAAATTCATCTAGTGAATATTGATGAGCTCCCATTTCATGTTGGTTTTCTTCTTTCCATGCATTCATGGCATTTTCTGCTTGGTCATTAAAATCTTCATCAATAAAGTTGTAAACCTCTTCCATTTCGAGAATAGGATCTTTGATCATTTTTTTGAATTCAAGGTTTAGAAAGTTTTCTTTATTTAAATTACTAACTTCCATACAGTGGTTTAAAACTTTTGCTAATTTATGAGCCCAATGATGACCAATTTCATTTTTATCATATGAATTTGTAAGAGGTTCAAACAAATTTGAACACATTGAACAAAATGAAGGGACAGTTTTTAATGGATCTCTATGTGTCTGAATTACTTTTGAATCAGGGAATATTTTTAAAAGCTTATCAATAAAACCAAGATGATGTGGTGACTTTAACACCCATCGTTTCATATCTCTGCCGGGGTTTTGCCATTGAAGGTATTGAAGCATTTTTTTAAGTTGAGCATATGCATGAATATGATCTTGAGATTCAACCCATTTTGAATAAGTTGGAAGTCTCATAAATGACTCCGGAACTGTACTAAAAAATGTATGCTCTAAGAGCAGAATTTCCTCATCTGCGCCCTTATAATCCCAAGGATGAATAGTTAGAGCCTCTGGCGAGGCCAGCATGACAGCCTCAACCTCAGCTTTTCCCATCTCCATTCTTTCATCTGGATGACCACGAACTTCATTTGGAAGCATTGCTGGATATCTTCCTTCCCACCAGAGCATGGCAGTGTGCCTAGGATCAGATGCAAGCAGCCTGTGTGTCATGGTGCTTCCTGTTCTTGGAAGACCAACAATTACAACAGGAGATTTAATTTCTTCATTGAGTATTTCTGGGCATTGAATGCAAGCCTCTTCAATTCTTAACAAGTTAGCCAATATACCAATCAATCTATGCTGTTGTGCTTCCATTCCAATATCATTTAAATCTGCTTCTTCGTTGATTGATTGAACAAGGCATTCAAAGCCCTCTAAAAATAGCGGGTTACCAAAATATTCTAAATTCGTTTGATTTTTTGCTGCATTAACTATTTGTTTTGAATCAAGCATTAATTCATCTCCATTGAATCAAGTTTTTTTATTAACACTTTGGGTATTGGATAGTCGGTTGCCCCAATCCATCGCAGGAGCATAGCCCCATTATTACGACCCTCTGTTATAAGATTATTTTTTAAATTTACAGGGAAGTGACTAATATTAATTGTGATAGATTTATCCTGATTGAGAATAGCCGAGCATTCATTAATATGAATAGGGTAATGCCTATAGTCAAGAGATTCCATCCAATAATTTTCTAATTGAAAGTTCCAATATTCACAATCAGGTATATTGGTTGAGATTTCTAAAAATTCATTTTCATCGAATTCATAATAACCATGAAGATAGCAGATTTTTGGGTCTCCGCCTGCAGCTTGAAAAAATGATTGATCACCTAATGGCAATTTATTTCTATGATTTTCTTTGAATTCATGAACCCATTTCAAGAATGTTGATGCAGTTCCTCTTACAAAAGCTAAAGATTGATTGAGTTGAGCTTCCAGTTTTTCAGATGTTAAAAGTTCTGGCGTTGCGAGCGAGCTTGTAGTTTTTATATTAACTTTTGCATGAGTTTGAGAAGCTCTATTTGTATAAGTTTGTCGAACAATTAACATGTTTGCATGTTTGGGGAGTGGCAAGAAATTTTTGGAACTACTTTCACCTCCTATATGCAAAATAAAATCCCCCGAATTATCCACAATCATATCTTTGATATCAATTTCACCAAGAGAGACCATGGTTCCATCTTTACTATACCTATTTTCTTTTATTCCAAAACTTAAATACTCAACTTCACCAATGTTGCCATAAACTTCATAGGTTTGATTTCCGTCTATGTTTGCATTTAAGTAAATATTATCTGGGTTGTCCGCACCTATTTTTGCAGTTTCATGAGATAAATTGTAAAAAGAGGGTGTTGAAGGATTTGAATGCTCCATATTCATTTCTAATGACAAGCGCATCAGCCTCAGTAAATACCTGTATCCCTCTGCTTGATCTGTTTCGCTGAGCGAGGATTCCGATTCAATAATTGATCCAACCTCTTTAAGGTTTTCACAAAATGTATCCCACTTTTCTTTAAATAAATCAGCCATAGTTTTTCTTTTTAATTCATTAAATTTATATTAAGGTTGATGTTTAATCAATGAATAGAACAACACCATGCCAAAGCCACAAGAAAGAGATTTAGATGCAACCAAAGTAATTTTTAGTAACTGGATTGAGACAAAACTAGATGGAGCCACTGATCTGGATGTGGAGTTATTAGGAGGCCCCGAAAACACAGGCTTTTCAAATGAAACATTAAGTTTCAATGTTTCATATAAATTAGATGATACAAAAATTAAGACCGGTATGGTACTGCGATTCTATCCCGAAGGTTTTTTTGTATTTCCTGACTATGATATTCATAAGCAATTTTTGATCATGCAAAAACTAGCTGATCATGATATCAAAGTTCCAAAAGTTCTTTGGTATGAGCCTAGTGACGAAGTTTTTGGAACGTCGTTTTATGTTATGGAAATGGCAAGTGGCGATGCTCCATCTGATAATCCTCCGTTTCATCAAGAGGGGTGGGTTGCTGATTCCTCAGAAGAGGTTAGGGAGAGGATCTGGTGGGGTTGGGTTGAGCAAATGGCTAAAATTCACCAAGTTGATATTACAAATAAAGATTTTGAATTTCTAAATAGACCAAAACTTGCAGAGAATTACCTTGATCAAGAGTTAAATTATTACTTTAACTTTCATGATTGGGCTATGGACGGTGAAGCTCATCCTGTTGCAGATCAAGCGCGTGAATGGTTAAAAGCCAACAAACCAAAACAAACTCAAGCTTCTATTCTTTGGGGTGATTGTAGATGTGCAAACATTATGTATGATCCCGATGGGCAAGTTTCAGCTGTTTTAGATTGGGAAATGGCAGCTCTAGGCGATCCTTGTATGGATCTTGCATGGGGAATCGCTATTGATGATTGCAACTCAAAAGGCGTCCATGTAGAAAGGTTGAGCGGTTTTCCTGGGCCCGTTGCAACCATAGCTAAATGGGAAGCGCTCACAGGGTTTAGCGCAGATGATTTTGATTACTATTACATTTTAGCGTTATACAAATTTACCGTAATTATGGTAAAAGTTGTTCGCAAATTAGAGCATTATGAGATTATGCCCATGGGTATGAATGCGCATATTAACAATCACGTAACGCCAATGCTTGAAGCTAAACTTAAGGAGTTATAATAATGGCTATTTTTTCTATATCTCATTCAGAGAGCGGTAAAAAACTATTAACTTTAAAAAGTCCGGTGGACCTCTCTCATATTGATACTTATGAGTGCACTTCATCCGAAGATATTTCATTGATAATGACCCAAGCAAAAGTTGCGCAAAGTGAATGGAAGAAAACAACTTTGAAAGAGAGAGTTGAATTAATGCATAGGGTTGCTGATGTAGTTATACAACAGCAAGATAGAATCATGGATGTTGTCATGAGAGAGACTGGTAAACCTGAGCAAGAAGCAATGTCTATGGAAGTATTTTCAGCTGTAGATTCTTTGGTATTTTATGCAAAGAGAGCTCAAAAATGGCTAGCAGACAAAAAAATTAAGATGCATGGTCCTATGCAGTTTCTTAAGAAAACGATAATTACCTACAAGCCAAGAGGCGTGGTAGCAGTAATTACTCCTTGGAACGGCCCATTCATATTATCCATTAATCCAGTTATTCAAGCTGTTCTTTGTGGTAATAGCGTCGTGGTAAAACCATCTGAAGTTACACCTATGTCTGGAGCATTGGTACAGGAAATTTTTGCGTTAGCAGAAGCTCCAGAGCATCTTGTTCAAACTGTGATTGGAGATGGGGAGACTGGTGCTGACTTAATCGACCAGGGTCCAGATAAAGTTTCTTTCACAGGCAGCGTAGCTACTGGTAAGAAAATTGCAGCAAAATGTGGAGAAATGCTTATTCCCTATAGTCTCGAACTAGGCGGTAAAGATGCCATGATTGTTTGTTCTGATGCAGATATCAAAGATGCTGCTAGTGGTGCTGTTGTGGGTTCATGTATGAATGCAGGTCAGTATTGCTGCGGCACTGAGAGGATTTATGTCATGGAGGATGTCTATGATGAGTTTGTTGGAGAGGTCGTTTCTATAACTCAATCGCTCATTCAATCAAATGATTGCAAGGGTGATGTTGGCCCTACCTTTTGGGATAAGCAAGTCGATATCATTAAAGATCATGTTAATGATGCAGTAGCTAAAGGAGCAAAGGTATTAGTTGGAGGGAAAAGAAATCCAAATTTTGAAGGCTTATATTTTGAACCAACCGTTCTTGTGGAAGTTACTCACGAGATGAAGATCATGAAAGATGAAACCTTTGGACCAATTATCTCAATTATGAAAGTTCAATCAGAAGAGGAAGCATTAATGCTAGCCAACCAATCTCATTATGGATTGAATGGAAATGTTTGGACTAAGAATTTAAAAAAGGGTCAAAGACTTGCTAAATCAATTGAAACAGGAGCTTGCTCTGTTAATGATATGGCAATGAGCTATGGGGTTAATGAAGTTCCATTTGGAGGAGTTAAAGAGAGTGGGCTAGGTGTAGTAAATGGAAAAGAGGGCTTATTAGCATATGCTCATCCAATGCCAATTATTATAGGTAAAAAGTCAGCATCAGCTTACCCTTATACAGATAAATCATTTGAGCAACTAAAAGGGGCTTTAAAAATATTTTGGGGCAACAGGTTGGTAAGAAAACTTTTTGGTTAATTTTACTTGGGCTTAGCTGCGTCCAAGTAACTTGGCTTTTCACCACCACCATGAACTTCAAGAGCTGCACCAGTTATCCAATCAGCTAAATCAGAGCAAAAGAATATACATGCTTTAGCAATATCTTCTGGTTTACCCATTCTCTTCATTGGAATAGTTTTAGCAATTTTATTGATTTCTTTTTTACTGCCGTAATGAACTATAGAATTTTCTGTCTCTATATAACCTACAATTATAGAGTTAACTTTAATTTTGGGAGCCCACTCAACTGCTAACGTTTTAGTTAGATTTACAAGACCTCCTTTGGCTGCACCATAAGCAGCGCTTCCTGGTGTAGGTCTTGTTGCGGTAACGCTGGATATATTAATAATGTTTGAAACTGTCTTTTGTTTCATCATAATTTTGGCAAATCTTTGGCTTACATTAAGTGGCGCAGATAGATTCAAATCAATGATTGCTTCATGAAATTTATTTGAAGCTTTTAAAGCATTAGCCATTGGAGCCCCACCAGCATTATTTATCAAAACGTCTATTGATTTTGATAAGCCTTTAATTTGCTTTACCGCATCATCCAAAGAATCAATATCTCTAATATCGCATTCTACAAATACCGCTTTGTTGCCTTTGGCCTGAATAGTTCTTTTGGGTTTCTGTCTTGCCAGAACAAAGACATTAGCATTTTGTTTTAAAAAGGATTTAGTAATCTCAATGCCTATCCCTTTTGTGCCCCCAGTTACAACTACAGATTTATTTTTTAAATTTATCATTTTTAGTATTTTTTACTGATCTGATCTAATTGATTATAGATCATGTAAGCTAAATTTATATTGACAAATTTATTCTTGAAGATACCCATTGATTGGTTGGCGAATTTGTATAATATTTATTAAATATTTATTAGGAGACATTCAATGAAAATAGCTATTCTAGGCGGTACAGGATCCTTAGGTAAAGGGTTGGCTTCAAGATGGATTAAGGCTGGACATGACGTACTTATTGGCAGCCGTGATTTACCTAAGGCTCAAGAAATTGCTGTGCAATTAGGCTTGGAAAGTTCGTCTGGAATGTTGAATATTGATGCTGCTAAAATCTGTGAACTTGCATGCTTAACTGTGCCATTTGCGCATCAAGAATCAACTTTAATTAGCATTGATGATGGTTTGCAAAATAAGATAATGATTGATGCAACTGTTCCACTTATGCCTCCAAAGGTTATGAGAGTTGAATTGCCTGAAATAGGTTCTGCGGCATTAAATGCTCAATCAATTTTGGGTGAACAAACTACTGTAGTATCTGCTTTTCAAAATATTTCAGCTGAATTGCTACAGACCGATGCTGAGATTGATTGTGATGTTTTGGTTGCTGGAGATTTTCTTGATGCTAGAAATACCGTAATTGAGTTAGCAGCTGATGCTGGTCTGACTGGCTGGCATGCAGGACCATTATGCAATTCAGTTGCTGCTGAAGCGCTAACGTCAATATTAATTGCGATCAATAAAAAACACTCACTTGCACATTCAGGCATCAAGATCACAGGCCACTAACAAGAGAAGTATTATCATTTCTATTAACCTCATTGCTCTAGAGACACTTCCGCTTATTCAGCCAGGACAAGATGTATCCAAAGAAATCATCAATGCTATTAACTCGGAATCAATATCAATTGATGATGGAGATGTCATTGCAATAGCTCAAAAAATTATTTCTAAATCAGAAAATAGATATCTGGATATCTCACAATTGGACCCTTCAGAAGAGGCCATGACCTTATCTACAAAAATTGATAAAGATCCAAAGTTTATTCAAGCAATACTCAATGAATCGCAAAAGGTGGTTCGCTATAGAATGGGAGTATTAATTGTTGAGCATAAATTGGGATTTATTCATGCAAACGCAGGAATTGATAGGTCTAACATCGATCAACTTAAGGACATTGTCTTGTTGTTACCAGAAAATCCTGATGAATCAGCAAAGCAGATTTCAGAATCCATATCTCAATACTTTCAAAAAAACATATCTGTAATTATCACCGATACTATGGGCAGACCTTTTAGAAATGGAATAGTAGGTTTTACGATAGGGAGTCATAACATTGAATGCCTTTTAGATGAGCGAGGAAAAAAAGATCTTTATGATAATGAGTTAAAAGTAACTCAAATAGGCATCGCTGATGAATTAGCAGCAGCTTCATCATTATTGATGGGCCAGGCTGCACAAAAAAAACCTGTTGTATTAATCAAAGGCTATCAATTTAAACAAAATAATCTCAGCGACTCTCGATCTTTAATTAGAAGTGAGGAAGAGGACTTGTTTAGATGAAGAATTATTTATTGCTATGTGGGGGTGTTGGTGGGGCCAAGCTTGCCTTGGGATTTAAAAATTCAATAGATTCAGATAACTTAACTATTGCCGTTAATACTGGAGATGATTTCACACATCTCGGTTTGAGAATCTGTCCTGATCTTGATACTGTGATGTATACTCTTGCCAGTGAATCTGATACATCAAAGGGCTGGGGAAGAAAAGATGAGTCATGGAATATGCTTTCAGCTTTGTCTGAGATGGAGGGAGAAACATGGTTTCAACTTGGAGACAAAGACTTAGCAACACATATTCAAAGAACACATTTAATTAATTCAGGACAATCTCTTACAGATGCAACACATAATTTATGTGAGTCATTCAATCTGCCAAAATTTATTTTTCCAATGAGCAATGAATCTGTTGAAACGTATATACAGACAAAAAATAGGTTGCTTTCATTTCAAGAATATTTTGTTAAATTAAAGTGCGAACCACCTGTAACTGATTTTGTTTTCAACGGTCTTGATAAGGCAGATTTTAACAAAGACCTTGATTTATCAACTTATGATGAAATCATCATATGCCCATCCAATCCATATGTAAGCATTAATCCAATGCTCCAGTTACCCAAACTAAAAAATTATTTACATGATTATTCGCATAATGTTACTACTATTAGTCCAATTGTTAATGCTCAGTCGTTAAAAGGACCAACAGCAAAAATGATGCAAGAACTCGGCCAAGAAGTAAGTGTAAAAACTATAGCTAAATTTTATAATAATTACTCGCAAAGAATTTTTATAGATTCATCTGATGTAAGTGAGTCCAATGAATTAAATGATCTAGGTTATGAGGTGCATACTGCTGATTTAATTATGAACAGTGTTGATAAAAAAAATGCACTTGCCAAGAGAATCATTAATGAGCTTGAATCAAAATAAATGAATGTCTCTGCATTTATACCGATTAAAAAGTTTTCATCTTCAAAGAATCGATTAGCAAATATTATTACCTCACCTGAAAGAGAAGCTTTAGCTGCCTCAATGGCAAAAAAAACTATTGATACTTTACACAACTCTAAAATCTGTAATTCAATAACAGTTGTTACAAATGACCTGAGCTTACACTTAGACTATGCAACTTCATATTTCACAAACTCATCATTAAACGATGGTTTGAATGAAGCTATCTCCACGCAAACAACTAACGACATTATTTTAATCATGCATGCAGATCTTCCTAAAATAAATGAACCGGATCTTCATAAGTTAGCTCATTCCTTTGACATTAAAAAAGTTAGTATTATTTCTGATCTTTCCATGCAGGGTACAAATTGTTTGATGTTTAATTCAGCAATTTCCTTTGATCTAAAATTCGGACTCAATAGCTACAATCTTTTTATGCATGAATTTAAAAATAATGGATTAAATTATCAGGATATTTCAATTGAAAGCCTTCAAGATGACCTTGACTCCGGGGAAGATTACTTCAAACTAATTAAATACATTAATAGTTAGATCGTTGAAAATTCAAGAACAGTCAAACCACACCTTAAAGCGATTAATTGCTTCTGGATCAATTGAATTTTCTGAACTAAGTTCCTTAGCTAATATTTGTTTATCTGATGCTTTGATAAAAGCTTCCTACGAAAAGAAAACAATACATTACAAAAACTTATTAACCTATTCTCCCAAAGTGTTTATCCCTTTAACATTTTTATGTCGAGATGTTTGTCATTACTGTACCTTTGCTCAAACTCCTAAAAAAGTCGAATCACCTTATTTATCAATTGACCAAGTCATTTCAATTGCTAAAGAGGGCGAGGCTCAAGGTTGTTATGAAGCCCTATTTACACTGGGTGATAAGCCAGAATTGAGATACAGAGCTGCAAGAGAGTGGTTGTTAGAGAATGGTTATAAGACGACAAATGATTATTTAGCTGCATGCGCTGAAGCTGTATTAAATGAGACATCTTTAATACCTCATTTAAATCCTGGTTGTTTAACTGCTGATGAAATTACTAAACTTAAGCCTCTAAGTGGCTCTATGGGTTTGATGCTTGAGTCCTTATCATCTCGGCTTACTGAAAAAGGTCAACCACATTACGGCTCTCCAGATAAAGATCCTATTTTTAGAATGAAGACATTAGAGGAAGCTGGAAAACAAAAGGTTCCTTTTACCACTGGAATATTGATAGGAATTGGTGAAACAAGGTTGGAGCGCTTAGAGTCATTGCAAAAAATAGCTGAATTGCATCTTACATACAATCATATCCAAGAAGTTATAGTGCAGAATTTTAGAGCAAAGCCCAATACATTGATGGCAAATGCTAGCGAACCATCATTCGATGAGCTTATGTGGACAATTGCAATGGCTAGATTGATCTTGCCTGGTGATATTAGTCTGCAGGTCCCGCCTAATTTAAATTCAGATAATATAAAACAGCTATCTCAGTCTGGAATAAATGATTTTGGCGGAATATCACCAGTCACCAAGGATTATGTAAATCCAGAGGCACCTTGGCCCGAAATAGAAAAGTTAAATAAAATAGCTTCGATTTCAAATCAATCTTTAGAATCAAGATCAACTTTATATCCAAAATATTTTACTGATCTTGATAGCTACTCAACACCTATAATATCTTCCAAGCTACTTCAAATAACTGATTCTAAGTCTCTTATTCGTTCTGATTTCTGGAGATCAGGAATTAGCACTAAAATACCTTCTTATCCTGAGGCAGTATTTAATTCTAGTATTCGTCAATCGATTGATAAAGTTGAAAACAACCCATCTATTGAGAATATACAGCAGCTCCTTGAGACGTCAGATACTGACTTTAAATATGTTACTGAGTATGCCAATGATGTTAAGTCACAAATACATGGATCAGACATCACTTTTGTTGTTAACAGAAATATTAACTATACAAATATCTGCTCTTTCAAATGTAATTTTTGCGCTTTTTCAAAAGGCAGGGGGCATGATGACCTCAGAGGCAAGCCATATAATATTTCACATGAAGAGATTATTCGAAGAACAAAAGAAGCAATTGAAAGAGGTGCTACAGAAGTCTGTTTGCAAGGTGGAATACATCCAAAATATTCTGGTGAAACCTATATTGAGATAGTAAGGGCAATTAGATCATGCTCACCATCAATTCATATTCATGCTTTTTCTCCTTTAGAAATTGATCACGGTAGAAAAACTTTAAATATCTCTGCTAAAGAGTTTCTTCTAGAGTTAAAAAAAGTAGGCCTAAACTCACTCCCAGGAACGGCTGCAGAAATTTTGCATGATGATATAAGAGAAATTATTT
The DNA here is from genome assembly GCA_902511425.1 of uncultured SAR86 cluster bacterium. GTDB lineage: Bacteria > Pseudomonadota > Gammaproteobacteria > Magnimaribacterales > D2472 > D2472. Next base: position 8,635 of record CABXFE010000007.1, on the reverse strand, counting down.
GCCCCGATAAACTTACCACCAAGGAATGGATCGAAATTATTGAAACCGCTCATTCTGTGGGATTGCCCACAACATCAACAATGATGTTTGGTCATATAGAGAGAACTGCTCATGTTGCTCATCATTTACTAGAGCTTTTAAACCTTCAAAAGAGAACTAATGGCATAACAGAATTTGTTCCTTTGCCCTTTGTTGCAGATGAGGCTCCAATATATAGGCGTGGCCAAGCTAGACCTGGACCTACATTCAAAGAAACAATTTTGGTTCATTCTGTTGCAAGAATTTTGTTCCAAGGCCAGATTAATAATATTCAAGGCTCATGGGTTAAAATGGGTCTTCCAGGGCTGAAGTTTCTTCTATCTTCTGGGATAAATGATATTGGAGGAGTTTTGATGAATGAATCTATTACAAGATCTGCCGGTGCTTCTTTTGGTCAGGAGCTCCGACTGGAGGATGTTGTAGGAATTGCCAATGAGCTAAACTTAAACATACAACAAAGAAATACATTATATGATTCATTGAATAATAATCTCCATGATTTAATTAACTTGCAGTCTATTCCTCTCATCTCAATAAACAATGATTATCATCAACCCAAAAAATTAATTAATATCTCATGATCACTAAACTTTTACATCTTTCAGTCATTGTAGTTGGTTACCTAGCATGTATTTATTCCATGCTGTTTACTTGGTCCCTTTTTCCTGAGTCATCGTTAATATTCAAAGTACTTGTTTGTCATATTGAGGCCACAATCTTTATATATTTTTTAAGTGTGATTTTTAAAAACTCTAGCTGGTATGACGCTTTTTGGTCAGTTATTCCCGTTGTTTTAACAATCATGTGTTGGTCAGATATTTCTGCAGCAGGCAATGTTCAAAGGGCAATTTTAATGCATGCATGTTTATTATTCTGGGCTATCCGATTAACCTATAACTGGATGAGATCATGGGAAGGCTTTTCTCATGAAGATTGGCGCTACATCATGATGAAGGGCAAAACTAATAATAAATTCCAGTACTTCATAGTAGATTTTGGTTCTATACATCTTATTCCAACACTCTGTGTTTATATGGCATTACTTCCAATGATTTATGCTCTTACTTATCCGGGTAATGAATTAAATAATTTTGATATATTGGCTGCTTTTTTGGCTATAGCAGCGGTTTTTATTCAAATTATTTCTGATCAGCAAATGTTTAATTTTAGAAAGAATATTTCTAAGCCTGAAACAATGAAATCAGGTCTATGGTATTACTCACGTCATCCAAATTATTTTGGAGAAATATTATTTTGGTTTAGTCTTTTTATCTTTGCATTGGCAGCTAACTTTAACTTTGCATGGCTTTTGATAGGTACTTTAATTATGTATGCTTTAATTGCTATTGCATCAGTTTCAATGATGGATAAGCGCTCTTTAGAAAGACGACCAGATTTTAAAGAATATATGGATACAACCCCAGCCATCTTTATAAATGTTTTTAAAAGAGGATAGACGATGAAAAAATTAATTCAGTTATTTGTATTATTCATTTTGATAAATCCTATTGGAGCTGATGACTTAAAATCTCAGTTGGATAGAGACTTGCAAGGAGTCATGACAAAGGTCACTGATTGGAGACATCATTTTCATCAGTATCCCGAACTTTCAAACAGAGAATATAAAACTCAAAAATCTATTGTTGAAGCATTAACTGAGATGGGTCTTGAACCAAATACAGACTTTGGCATTACTGGGGTAACCGCATTTATTAGGGGGCAAAATCCTGGTCCATTAATTGCACTTAGGGCTGATATTGATGGTTTACCAGTTACCGAAAAGCTCAATCTCCCATTTTCCTCAAAAGTGAAAACTAGTTATCAAGAAAATGAAGTTGGAGTTATGCATGCATGTGGTCATGATGCGCATATAGCAGTATTACTTGGGGTTGCTAGCTTCCTATCTAGAAATACAGATAAGTTAAATGGTGACATTTTACTAATTTTTCAGCCTGCCGAAGAAGGTGCTCCTGAGGGAGAAGAGGGTGGTGCAGAGCTAATGCTTAAACAGGGTCTTTTTGAGATTGAAAAGCCTGATGCTATCTTTGGACTGCACGTATCAAACTTTAAAAATGGTCAAATTTGGACAAAGCCTGGGCCAATTATGGCTTCAGCAGAAGCTTTCAGAATTACTGTACAAGGCAAGCAAACACATGGTTCAAGGCCCTGGAGTGGCGTAGATCCAATTATTGCAGCATCCGATATAGCAACAACACTCCAGACTATTGTTAGCAGAAGGTTAAATCTCTTAGATAGTCAAGCAGTGGTTACAGTTGGCATTATGAAAGCAGGTACAAGAAATAATATCATTCCCTCAACAGCATTCTTGGAAGGCACTATTAGAACATTCAAAGATTCTTATGCCGCTCAAATACGAGATGAGATTAAGCTTATTGCTGAAAATGTAGCTGCTGCTCATCACGCCAAGGCTGTTGCAGAATTTCAAGTATATGGGGGTTATCCTGTAACTGTTAATGATGAAGAGCTTGCTACTAAATATTCTGCTTCTTTGAGCGAAGCTGCTGATGGAGATTTTTTTGAGGCAAGAGTTCCCAGGACTGGTGCTGAGGATTTTTCATTTTTTGCTAAACAAGTTCCAGGCTTATTCTTTTTCTTGGGAGTTAATGCGCCTGGAGACGAGGATAGCCCAACAAATCATTCGCCATACTTTTATGTTGATGATTCTGCTTTATCTAATGGAGTAAAAGCATTTATTAATTTAGTCGAGGACTTTTCAGCTGATTTCAATTCAATTAATTAGTTAAATATTTTTATTACTAAATATAGAATTGAAAAAAACATAATCACTAAAATTAGAGGGTGCTGACCGAGTTTATCTGAAAATTTTTTTGGTAATATCAACAATCCAACTATAGAAAAAGAAACTATACCAAGACCCCACAGCAAGTTATTGAGCTCAGAAAAGAGACTTTCAAGCATTAATAAAAATTATTCTTTTGGTAGCAGAGAGTTTAATCGCTCAACAGAATCAAGATACTCATTAATAATTCTATAAATAACATCTTTTACAGATTCAATTTGTTTGACCTGCCCGATAACTTGTCCAGCAGCATTAAACGAAACATCTTGAGTGCTCCCAGAGCCAGCATACATAGAGGTGCGTCTCATGGCGTCAAAAGTGATCATTCCTTGAAGTGGCATAGGTAAAGGATCAGGATTTTCAGGATTTTCCCATGCTTCAGTCCATTTATTTTTCAGCATTCTTGCAGGCTTTCCGGTCCAAGCTTTGCTTCTAATTGTATCTTCACTGGTTGCATTTAAATAAGAGTCTTTTTCAGCTGGTTGAGCAGCAGCTTCCTCTACAGCAAGCCATAATGAACCACACCAAACACCTTGTGCTCCAGTAGACATTGCTGCAGCCATTTGACGGCCGCTTCCAATGCCTCCTGCAGCTAATACAGGTAAACCATCTACTGCATCAATAATTTGAGGCCATAAGACAATACTACCTATCTCACCTGTATGACCACCACCTTCACCACCTTGAGCTATTATAAAATCTAATCCAGCTTCTTTGTGAGCAACGGCTTGTTTAATTTTTCCACATAAGGCCCCAATTAAAACTCCTTTATCTTGAATTTTTTTAATCATATCTGCTGGAGGAGTTCCTAAGGCGTTGGCAATTAATTTTACGTTTGGATGTTTTAATGCTTCATCAATTTGAGGTTCAGCTGTTGCCTCTGTCCAACCTAAGAGGCCTCCCTTAGGACCATTAGTTTCTGGGGCTTTAGGTACCCCGTTATCTGATAAAAGTTCTTCAACAAATTCTCTATGACCATCAGGTATCATTTTTTGTAAAGATTCTAATAATTGCTCAGGATCTTTTTCATCCATTCCTTCATACTTTTGAGGAATTACTGTATCGACACCATATGGATACTCTCCTATATGCTCATCAATCCAATCAAGCTCTTCCTTCAATTGTTCCGGTGAGTAGCCCACAGCACCGAGCACCCCAATTCCACCAGCTTTACTAACTGCAACAACAACATCCCTGCAATGAGTAAAAGCAAATATAGGGTATTCAATTCCAAGTTTTTTACATATGTCAGTTTTCATCTAATCATTTTAAATCTATAAAATTAGATTATAGACATTAATGAAAATAATTTGGGAGTATCAACTGACAAAATTTTGTCAATAACAATAAAGATATATGAATATTTTTTAAAAAATACCCTATGGGTTATAGTGAATTGGTTACAATTTAAAGAAAATTAAAAAAATTATTATGAAATGGGATTATGAATTTGATGTAGTTGTGATTGGTTCTGGTAATGGAGCCTTAACATCTGCTATATGCAGTCACGACGGTGGTGCTAAAACGTTGGTAATTGAAAAAAGCACTCAATTTGGTGGAACTTCTGCTACATCAGGTGGAGGCGTATGGATTCCAAACAATAGGTATGCAAAAGCTGAAAATGTTGATGATTCTGATCAAGATGCAAGAGATTATATAAATAGCGTTTCACCTGAAGGTAAAATTAAAGATGAGCTCGTTGAAACTTACCTTTCTGAAGGTCCAAAAATGATTGATTATCTTCATGAAAATACGCAGGTTAAATATAGGAACTTGCAACATTACCCAGATTACTTTCCAGATAACCCTGGTGGTAAAGCAGGCAATAGATCAATGGAGCCCGAACCAATTAAAGGAACTGAACTTGGTGATGATCTTAAAAAATTGAGAGAGCAGCACCCTCAAACTGCATTCACCATGGGCCCAATTAATATGAACTTTACCCAGGTTGAGGGTCAACTTCTACTTGGTGCATTGCCTGGATGGAAATCATTATTTGCGAAACTATTTACTAAATATATTTTAGATATACCCATGAGATTGAGATGGGGTTGGAAAGATAGACGGCTTACTATGGGTAATGCAGGTGTTGCTAGATTAATTTTATCTTTAAAAGATAGAAATGTTGATTTATGGACAGAGACAGCAATGACCGATCTGATTAATGAAAATGGAGCAGTTATTGGTATTAAAGCTACTAAAAATAATGGTGAAATAAATATTAAGGCTAAAAAAGGAGTAATTCTTGCATCTGGTGGATTCGAAAAGGATCAAGGCTTAAGAGATCAATATTTACCAAAACCCACAAACATAGAGTGGAGCGCTGCAAATACCTACAATACAGGAGATGCACTTAAGGCTGCCTTAAAATTAGGGGCTGATACACATCAAATGGATACAGGTTGGTGGTCCACAGTTATGAAAGTACCAGGACAAGATAAAGGATGGCTTTCAATGGTAGACAAATCAATGCCAGGAAATTTTACCGTTAATAAGAATGGTGAAAGATTTTCTAATGAATCTCAAAATTATGTCAGTTTTGTAAATGATATGTTTGATAAATATGCAGAGGGAAATCCATGCGCTCCTTGCTATATGGTCTTTGATAGTTCATTTAGAAAAAATCGTCCATGTGGACCTCTTCTTCAATCATCCATGCAGCCTGATTCAGCTGTTCCCAAAGAATGGTGGACCCCGTCTTTCTTATCAAAGGGCGAAACATTGGAAGAATTGGCTGAAGTTGCTGGAATAGATGTGAATGGGCTTTTGGCAACTCAAGCAAAAGTTAACTCTTATGCAGCAACGGGTAAAGATCTTGATCTGCATCGAGGTGATAGTGTCTATGATAGGTATTATGGTGATCCATCCGTTACCCCAAATCCATGTCTTGCTCCTCTTCAGACAGGCCCCTTTTATTGCATGGTTTTATATCCAGGCGAAATGGGAACAGCGGGCGGTTTAGTAATAGATACAAATGCAAGAGTTCTCAATAAAGAAGGGAAAGCTATACCGGGTCTTTATGCTTGTGGTAATTGCTCTACTGCTTTGCTACCGACATACCCTGGTCCTGGCTCAACCTTAGGTCCTGCTATGACTTTTGGTTACTTGGCAGCAAAAGACATTACCGGCTCAAACTTCTAAATATGGATTTTTCCAACAAAACAGCTTTAATTACAGGCTCGGGTCAGGGTGTTGGGGAGGGTATAGCTAGAGCTCTTGCATCATATGGTGCAAACGTTTGCTTGGTTGGAAGAACTTTTTCAAAAGTTGAAGCTGTTGCTAATGATATCAATCAAAAGGGTGGTTCGGCACTTGCTGTTGAGTGCGACGTTAAGAACATTGAATCAATTAATAACTCAATTAAGATCAGTCTTTCAAAATTTAACTCTTTAAATATTTTAGTGAATAATGCACAAGAAGTACCACTGGGGAATATTCTTGATGTAACGGATGAATCATTTATTGATGGTTGGAATTCTGGTCCCTTAGCTACATTCCGTTTTATGAAAGCTTGTTACCCGCATCTTAAAGGAGACGGAAAAATTATTAATCTAGCTAGCTCCTCAGCATTAAGACCGGATTCAGGTTCGTATGGAGCTTATGCGGCCGTTAAGGAATCAATTCGATCGTTGTCGAGGGCAGCTGCAGTTGAGTGGGGTCCAGATAATATTTTAGTTAATTGCATAATGCCTCTAGCAAAATCAACTGGTATGGATTGGTGGATGAATGAATATCCTGATGAGGCAAATGAATTTCTTAAAACTATTCCACTAGGTAGGGTAGGTGATTGCAAAGATGACATAGGTGAAGCTGTTTGCCACATACTGTCTGATGGCATGAATTATATTACTGGATCTACCATCATGCTTGATGGCGGCCAAGCATTTCTGAGGTAGAAGGCATATGGATAAATTACAAAAATTAATTGACATTGAGGAGATTAAAAACCTTAAGCATAGATATTTTAGAGCGATTGATATGGCCGATTTTGATTTATTAGATAATGTTTTTTCAAAAGATATAACCATCGATTATCGAGGTGGTACATACAGATGGGAATCTGAAGGAAAAGAAACTATCAAGGAAAGTCTTAAATACGCCTTTCATAATCAGACAGCTGCCATGCATACCGCCCATCATCCTGAAATAGAAATACTATCTGAAGCAGAAGCCCAAGGTAAATGGTATCTACAAGATATTTTTTACAATTTTGATTTGGGTAGTGTTACCCAAGGTACAGCCCTTTATGAAGATAAATATATTAAAGTGAATGATCAATGGTTGATTCAACACTCAGAATACGATCGTATATGGGAACAGGTATCACCAATAAATCCTGATGATAAATTTACAACAATCCTTTTAAAAGAAAAGGGAATTCAAAAATAGGAGCAAGTATGAAAGAGATGGTTCAGTCTGCATTGGATAACTATGTTTTAGCTTACAAGAATAATGATAAAGATTTATTTAAAAGCCTTTGGGATGATGAGGCTGTATTTGAGGATCCTGTAGGTGCAGATCCATGCAACGGAATTGAAGCGATATGTGCTTTTTGGGACTTTGGTCACAGCGAAGGAATGCAAATAACTCCAACCAATGTTGAAACTGTAGTTTGCTCAAATGAAGGAATTTTAAAAGCTGTCATGGAAGTAAGAAATATAAATGACAATTCAGGAATGGATATATCTATAGTAGACCACTTTGTTGTCGACGAAAGAGGAAAGATTACCAGCGGCAGAGCTTTTTGGGACGAATCTTCAATCTCCCAGCCTAAAAATGTTAATACAATTGAGATTAATGTTGAGGATTTTAAAGATAGGGGCTAAAGGATTAATCTTTTATGAATTTAAGCGTCAATTTAAATAAAATTGCTTTAATTAGAAACTCTAGAGGCAATAATACACCTTCATTAATTGATTATGCAGAGCAATGTATCGACCTCGGGGTTGATGGTTTAACCCTTCATCCAAGACCAGATCATCGACACGCAACTTCTGAAGATGCTATTTCAATTTCTAAAATTTGTAAAAATCATGATATTGAATTTAATTTAGAGGGCAATCCATTTTCCCTGCCTGATGGAGATTTTATTGGTTTCAAAGAGCTATGCATTCAAGCGTCTCCTAATCAAGTTACTCTAGTCCCGGATGATCTTAAGCAAATCACGTCTGATCATGGATGGCAACCAGGTTTTCATAACGATCAATTGCAGCTTTTCCTTGATTCTTTAAAAGGTTTTAATATCAGAACAAGCCTATTCATAGATGCAAATATCAACTCGGTTAAATACGCATCAGAAATTGGTTTTGATAGAATTGAAATATACACAGGCCCATTTGCTAATTACTTAGCAGATGAAGATCTAACAAACTTTGAAATATGCAAAAATGAAATTACTGATTGTATAAATACTGCTTATCAAATGAACCTAGGCATTAATGCTGGACATGATTTAAATTTACAAAATCTTCCCCATTTAATGGAATGTGGATCAATTGATGAAGTCTCAATTGGTCATGCAATTATTACAGATGCATTGAAATTTGGTTTCGCTGACACCATAATAAAATACATTAAATCTGCTAGGAAAAACTAATGTCTATTGAAGAAAAAATTAAAGATCAAATTAAAGAAAATAAGATTTTAATTTATATGAAAGGCTCTCCTTATGAGCCTAAGTGTGGCTTTTCAGCGAAGACGATTCAATCATTGATTGATTGCGGTGCAGAGTTCTCATATGTAGATATTCTTGAAAATCAAGAAATAAGACAAACT
>CABXFE010000006.1 GCA_902511425.1 uncultured SAR86 cluster bacterium | reverse complement strand
GATGGGATATAACTGGCCTGTGGAGTATGGAGGAACCGGCTGGTCTCCAGTGCAAATCTATTTATTTTTAAATGAACTTGCATTAGCTCAATGCCCGACAATTTTACCTTTTGGTTTAAGCATGGTTGGCCCAGTAATATATACATTTGGTAACCAGGAACAAAAAGATAGATTTTTACCAGATATTCTTGAATTCAATACATGGTGGTGTCAAGGATACTCAGAACCTGGCTCTGGCTCTGATTTAGCATCGCTGAAAACAAAGGCAGTTTTAGAGGGCGATCATTATATCGTTAATGGATCTAAAACATGGACAACTCTTGCTCAAAATGCTGATTGGATTTTTTGCTTAGTCAGGACTGAAACCACCCAGAAAAAGCAAGAAGGTATTTCTTTTCTTTTGATTGACATGAATACGCCAGGTATTGAGGTTAAACCAATTATTACTATTGATGGTGATCATGAAGTTAATTCAGTATTCTTTACTGATGTTAAGGTGCCTGCTGATCAGTTAATCGGAGAAGAAGGTAAAGGTTGGACTTATGCTAAATTTCTCTTAGCGCATGAGAGGTTTGGAATTGCAGGCGTGCCAGTCGTAAAAGTGCAATTAGAAAAATTAAAAAACATTACTTCTGATTATGACGATGCAAATTTGTCAAAAAAGATTGCTGAATTAGAAATCGACCTTGAGGCTTTAGAATTCACAGAATTAAGAACTTTAGCTGCAATTGCTGAGGGAGGTCATCCTGGTGCTGAGTCTTCTATCTTAAAAATTCGAGGGACTGAAATTCAACAAAGATTAACAGAGCTGTTTGTCGAGGCTGCAGGCCAGTATATCTTGCCATATGAGGGTCCTGATGGATTTGAATCAAATAAAACACCGGCTGGTCCAGATTATGCTAGCCCATCAGTTGCTCAATATCTAAACTATAGAAAAACTTCTATATATGGTGGAAGTAACGAGATTCAAAAGAATATTATCGCTAAAGCTATATTGGGAGTATAAACATGAATTTGAATTATTCTGACGAGCAAAACATGCTTCGTGAACAAGTGCTTAAATTCTGTGAAACAAACTATGATTTTATTGATAGAGAAAAAATTTTAGATTCTGATTCTGGTTATAGCGAGGAAAATTGGAAGCAATTTGCCGAGTTAGGTTGGTTAGCTGTTCCGTTCAAAGAGGATAATGGGGGATTTAACTTTGGACCTATTGAACTTACTGTCTTGTTTGAAGAATTTGGTAAAGCCCTTGTAGTAGAGCCTTACTTAAGTTCTGTGGTTATGAGTGGCACTATTTTGGAAGGTTCAAACATTCCGGAAAAGAGCGAAATTATCGAAAAAATTATTTCGGGTGAGCAGCAAGTATCAGTTGCTTATGCTGAACCCAATATTGGCTATAATTTTTTAGATTGCAATACAACATTATCGAAAGATGCCGATGGTTTTAGTCTTAATGGTTCTAAGTCACTAGTATTGAACGGTGGTAACGCTAATAAATTTATAGTTCTTGCCACTCATGATAATGCTCCAGCCTTGGCTCTGGTTGAGGCTGATGTTGAGGGTTTATCTATTCAGAGTTTTAAAACTTTAGATGGTCAAACTTGTGGTGAACTGACTTTTGAAAATGTATCTGTTTCCTCTGAATCTATTCTGGCTCTTGGTGATGAAGCCGAGTCGTTATTCAATAAAATGCTGGATGTGTCTATACTTTGCATTAGTGCTGAAGCGGTTGGAGCCATGACATCCTCATATATGAAAACTGTTCAGTACACAAAAGAACGTGAGCAATTTTCACAGCCTATTAGTAACTTTCAAGTTTTGCAGCATCGCATGGTTGATATGTTTATAGAAACTGAGCTCACCAAATCTTTAATGATCAAAGCAACACTCCAGCTTGACTCTGACGATCCAGAGGCTAGCAAGACTATTTCTGCACTTAAAGTTCAAGTTGGTAAAGCTGGCCGCTTAGTTGGACAACATGCAGTACAGCTTCATGGTGGAATGGGTGTTAGTAATGAAATGTCTATTGGTCATTATTTAAAAAGATTTACAGCTATTGATTCAATGTTTGGAAATACCCAACATCATATTAATAAATATCAATCATAATAATAAATGACTGACCTCACAAAAAATCCTGACTTACGATCTCGAGAAAAGATCGATGATTACTTCGGCGATTGGAAGTGGAGAGAGGGTTTGGCAGAATTAATGGTTCCTATTGTAGGCAGGCTTTATCGGCATGGTGTTCATATAATGATTTACGGACAATCTCTTGTTAATAAATCACCCATAGACATTATGCATGCTCATAGATTTGTAAGGCAGATTGAAGGGAATGAGTTAAGTGAATTAGAGACCTATCCATTGCTTGAAAGGTTAAGTAGCATGGATTTGCCAGACTGCGAAGTTGATATTGGTGAGTTAGCTATGAGGTGCACTTTTTTTGACGATCTCCCAAATAATCCTGATTCCATCGATAATTTTTTACTAGAACAAATCATCGCTGATGATATAGCAAGTAGAAGACCTGATAAACCGCAAGATATTGTCCTGTATGGTTTTGGCAGAATTGGTAGATTGATGGCTAGAATGCTGGCACAAACAACCGGTCCAGGAAATTATTTTAGATTAAGGGGTGTTGTCGTTCGAAAAACAGGTGATAACGATCTTGTTAAGCGTGCTAGCCTGCTAAGAAGAGATTCTGTGCATGGAAGATTTGATGGAACTATTAGAGTTGATCTTGAAAATGAATTATTAGTTATAAATGGAAACCCAGTTAAGTTTATATATGCTAGCTCGCCTTCAGACGTAAAATATTCTGACTTAGATATTCAATCTCCAATTGTCATAGATAATACTGGCATATGGAGAGATGAGGAAACCTTGTCGCAACATCTTTCTTCGGGTGCATCTAAAGTAATACTCACAGCCCCAGCAAAGGGGGATATTAGAAATATCGTTTTTGGCGTCAATGATTCAGCATTAAAAGAATCAGATAAAATAATTTCGGCAGCATCATGTACAACCAATGCAATAGTTCCAGTGCTAAAACTCATTAGCGATAACTATGGCATAACAAATGGTCATATTGAGACAGTTCATTCTTACACCAATGATCAAAATTTAATTGATAATTTTCATAAAGGTGATCGAAGAGGTAGGAGTGCGCCTTTAAATATGGTTATTACCACAACAGGAGCAGTTAAGGCAGTTTCCAAGGCAATACCTGAGCTAAAAGATAAGTTAACAGGTAATGCAATTAGAGTTCCAACACCCAATGTTAGTTTGGCAGTGTTGGTTTTAAACTTAGATAGATCCGTTGAAAGAGATGAGTTAAATGAGTTTCTTAAAACATCTGCTTTTGCCAGTAAATACAGAGAAATAATAGGCTATACCAATTCACCTGAAGCTGTATCTACGGACTTCTATTCAAGCCCTTATGCAACAATTATTGATTCTCAAGCAACAATTGCTGATGGAAAGCAAATTACACTATATTGCTGGTACGACAATGAGTATGGTTATACAAAACAAGTGCTTAATCTTACAAAAAAAGTTGCTTCAATTGATCTCCAGAGATTTCCTAAAGCAATTGAAGATTCAGTATAGAAACGGCTGATATTTCCATTTATAATGCACCCATCTTTTACTGAAGGGTAGTGTGATTAAAACCAAAAAAGGCCTAGATTTACCAATTTCTGGATCTCCATCTACGGATATAGATTCATCGACTGCTATTAATTCAATTGCGATGCTTGGCGCAGATTATGTTGGCCTAAAACCAACCATGATGGTTGATGAAGGTGATTCAGTTCAATCAGGTCAAAAGTTATTCGAAAATAAAAAAAATCCAGGTACTTTTGTTACAGCCCCATCATCAGGAATTGTTAAGTCTATTAACAGAGGTGAAAAAAGAAGATTTTTATCACTCATCATTGAAACTAATGATTCAATTGATCCATTAACATTTGATCTAAATAACTATTCAAACTCAATTGAATTCCTTGTTGATAGTGGCGCTTTGGCATATTTTCGAACAAGACCATACAACAGAATGCCTGAGCCAAGTGAATTACCGTCAGCTATTTTTATTAATGCCTGTGATACTAATCCACTCGCAGTTGACCCACATGAATTAATTCAACATGATCAAGATCTTTTTAATAAAGGTCTTGGCTTTATTGAATCCATTCACAGTGATATTAAAACTTTTTGTTCTTATCAAAGTAATGGCTTTGATCAATCTGTACCAGGTGTAAGTTACAATCATTTTGAAGGTCCTCATCCTGCAGGGCTGGTTGGAACTCATATTCATTTTTTATATCCAGTAGGTCAAAACCGAACTGTCTGGACTATTTCATGGCAAGAAGTAATATCTCTAGGATATCTTCTAACTAACAAGAAACTTCGTGCTGATAAATATATTTCTATTGGAGGACCCAATACTCACGAACCAAAAATTTTAAGAGTTAAATATGGATCAAATCTTTCAGAAACTTCAGCTGGAAAAATCTTGGATAATTCTAGAGTTATTTCAGGTTCTGTTCTGCATGGACATACAGGCGAGAACGTAATGGATTATTTGAGCGCATTTGATAATCAGATCTCAGTTTTACCAGACGAATCAAATGATATTCTATTTAATTGGGCTATGCCTGGCTCAAAACTTCATTCTAAGTTACCAGCTTTCATATCAAGCTGGATCAAACCTAAAATATTTAATTTCAATGTTTCAATGAACGGCGGAAATAGAGCAATAGTTCCTGTCTCCTCATATCAAGAAATAATGCCTTTGAACATATTAACTACTCAGCTTTTAAAAAGCTTAGTCACTCTAGATATTGAGCTAGGAGAAAAATTAGGTGTTTTAGAGTTAGCTCCAGAGGACTTAGCACTAGCTAGTTATGTGTGCCCAAGTAAATATGATTATCAATCAATTCTTGATTCAAACTTAGATAAAATGTACGAGGAATTTAAATGAAGTCCTGGCTCAGATCTGTTAATGAAAGCATTAAGCCTAAATTTATGCCTGGCGGCGCCCAAGCAAAATGGTTTCCAATTTATGATGCCATAGAGAACTTTATCTTTTCATCAACGCATAAAACAACAAATCCGATTCATGTAAGAGATTCAATTGATATTCAAAGAATAATGGTAATCGTTTGGTTGGCTGCCTTTCCAGCAATGTTTTTTGGAATGTACAACATTGGCAATCAAACACTAGAGTACTTAACTCTTGTTGGTGCGGCTAATACAAATGATTGGCATCATGTGTTAATTAATTTGGTTGGTTACACTAATGATAGTTTCATAACAAAAATGTGGATTGGAGCAGTTTATTTTGTTCCCATATATGCCGTAACTTTTGCAGTTGGAATCCTGTGGGAGATTCTTTTTGCTGTGGTTCGTAAGCATGAAATTAATGAAGGTTTATTTGTTTCGTCAATCTTATTTGCTTTAAGTTGCCCACCAGACTTACCTCTATGGCAAGCAGCAATGGGTATAACATTTGGAATTGTTATTGGAAAAGAAGTTTTTGGCGGAACTGGGAAAAATTTCTTGAATCCAGCATTAACTGGTCGAGCATTCTTGTACTTTGCTTATCCATCTCAACTATCCGGTGATAAGGTTTGGATAGCAGGCCTGTCAGATACTGGCATTACTCCTGAAGGATTTAGCGGAGCTACACCACTTGGATATGCTGCAGAGGGGGGTTTACAAGGCTTGACCGATAATTTTTCATGGTTTGATGCATTCATAGGTAATATTCCTGGATCAGTTGGAGAAACGTCTGTCATTGCAATTGGTATTGCTGCAGTAATACTCTTAGCGACCGGTGTTGCTTCATATAGAATTATTTTAGGTACTTTTTTTGGAATGATAGTAATGACCTCAATTTTAAATATTGTTGGATCAGATACTAACCCAATGTTTCAGGTTCCTTGGCACTGGCATTTAGTTATAGGCAGCTTTGCATTCGGGCTAGTATTTATGGCAACAGAACCAGTTTCTGGCTCCGGAACTAATGCTGGTCGCTGGATTTATGGGGCCTTGATAGGTGTTACTGTTGTATTAATTCGAGTAATTAATCCAGCATTTCCAGAAGGTATGATGTTAGCAATTTTGTTCGCTAATTTATTTGCTCCAGTTATCGACCATATGGTTGTATCAAATAACATTGCAAAACGTAAGAGGGCTCTTTCATATGAATGATTCAGTTTTAAAAACGCTTACAGTTTCATTTTTAGTTTGCTTATTTTGCTCTTTGATAGTTTCGTATGCTGCTGTAAGTTTGAGGGATATGCAAAATCTTAATAAGCTCAATGACCAAAGAATCAAGATTCTTAAAACAGCTGCAATTTATAATCCAGATGAATCTATTGAATCTCAATTTACCCGTCTTACACCAAAATTTGTAGATTTCAGCACGGGTGATCTTTTAGATGAGTATGGTGAATATGACCTCGACACATATGATCCTGTATATTTCTCTAAACAGCCTGAGCATTCGACTCCCATTCCGGCTTCAAAAGACATTGCAATTGTAAAAAATCAGGAAAATATTGGGAAAATATACTTACTTAAAGATTCCTATAGCAACCTAGAAAAAATTATCTTGCCAATTAGAGGGTATGGTCTCTGGGGGACTTTGTTTGGTTATATTGCGATTGATAAGGATCTTAATACGATAAAAGGTCTTGAATTTTACGCCCATAAAGAAACGCCTGGGTTAGGCGCTGAAGTAGATAATCCTAAATGGAAAGCCTTATGGGATGGTAAATCTATATATAAAAATGGTGAAGTTGAGATTGAGGTTATTAAAGGTAAAGTTGATCCAGCAAACCAAATGGCCTCTTATCAAGTAGACGGTCTATCAGGCGCAACACTCACGAGTCGAGGTGTTACAAACATGCTCGTTTACTGGTTTGGAGAAAGCGGCTATAAAGAAACATTAAAGAACATAAATTATGACAGTTAAGCAATACAAAGAAATTCTTGCAAAACCATTGCTTGAAGAGAACCCTATTACCCTCCAAATACTTGGGATATGCTCAGCACTTGCTGTAACAAGCAATCTTTCAGTGACTTTGGTGATGTGTGTTGCCCTTACAAGTGTTGTATCTTTCTCGAATTTATTTATTTCTATTATTAGAAATTATATTCCCAGCAGCGTAAGAATAATCGTTCAAATGACTATCATTGCATCTCTAGTGATTGTTGTTGATGAGTTGCTTAAGGCATACGACTACGAAACAAGCAAAAAATTATCAGTGTTTGTTGGATTGATTATCACTAACTGTATTGTCATGGGAAGAGCCGAGGCTTTTGCTATGAAAGAGAAACCATTTGTAAGTTTCTTAGATGGTTTAGGTAATGGCCTTGGATACAGCATTATCTTGATTGCAGTGGCCGTTGTCAGGGAGTTGTTTGGTGCAGGAACATTAATGGGGTATGAAATTCTACCGTTAGTATCTAATGGTGGCTGGTACCCAGCAAATAACCTTCTATTACTTCCTCCAAGCTCTTTCATCCTAATTGGGTTGATGATTTGGGGCATTCGAGCATACAAGACTGATCAAATTGAACCAAACGAATACAAACTGTCTGGTCATGCAACAGCACCAGATTTATCTAAAAGAGAATTAAATGTTTGAACATTACCTAAGTATCTTTATTACAACTGTTTTTATAGAGAACATTGCTTTATCTGTTTTTTTAGGAATGTGTACATTCATAGCTATTTCTAAAAAAATTGATGCAGCTTTTGGCTTAGGTATAGCAGTTATAGTTGTTTGTTTAATCACAGTTCCACTGAACAATCTTATTTATAATTCAATTTTAAAAGAAGGCGCCTTAGCATGGGCTGGTTTACCCGAAGCAAATTTAGAATTTGTTGGACTGATAAGCTATATAGGTGTTATTGCGGCTGCTGTACAAATACTAGAAATGTTTTTAGATAGATTTGTTCCGGCGCTTTATAACGCATTGGGTGTATTTTTACCCTTAATTACAGTAAATTGTGCAATATTGGGTGCATCTTTGTTCATGATTGAAAAAGATTTAAAATTTGGAGAAAGTGTTGTTTATGGTCTTGGTGCCGGTGTTGGTTGGGCAATGGCTATTGTTGTTTTGGCTGGTATAAGAGAAAAATTAAAGTATTCAGATATACCTGATGGTCTTCAAGGCCTAGGTGTTACATTTTTAATAGTAGGTTTAATGAGTTTTGGGTTTATGTCATTCGGGGGAATTTCACTATAGGTAATAATTATGCAGATTGATTTATTTTTAGGTGTTCTTTCTTTTACAGGCGTTGTCTTGTTACTCGTTGCTATCATCATTGCAGCACGAAGCCAGTTGGTGAGCTCTGGTGATGTAACCATTGAGATTAATGGAGATACTTCTAATCCGATTGTTGTTCCATCGGGTAATAAATTACTTCAAACTTTAGCTGAAAACAAAATATTTCTATCTTCAGCTTGTGGGGGTGGTGGAACCTGCAGTCAATGCAAATGCCAAATAGCTGAGGGCGGTGGCTCTATATTGCCAACCGAGGAATCTCATTTCAACTCCAAAGAGAAGAAGGATGGCTGGAGGCTCTCTTGTCAGGTTGCAGTTAAGAATGATCTAAAAATAACAATTCCCGAAGAGGTGTTTGGTGTCAAAGAGTGGGAGTGTGAAGTTGTCTCTAATGATAATGTTGCAACTTTTATAAAAGAGCTTGTTCTTAAACTTCCTGAGGGAGAAGAGGTTAATTTTAAAGCAGGTGGGTATGTGCAATTAGAGGCGCCTGCTTATTCAGATTTAAATTATAAATCATTTGATGTAGCTGAAGAGTATAGAGAGGACTGGGACAAGTTTAAAATATGGGATAACGTTGCAAATAATTCTGAGCCAATTATCAGAGCTTATTCAATGGCTAATTATCCAGAGGAAAAAGGGGTATTAAAATTTAATATCAGGGTGGCTAGTCCACCACCAGGTTCATCTGACATACCACCAGGTGTAATGTCATCTTGGACATTTAACCTCAAGCCAGGTGATAAAGTTAGAGTGTTCGGACCATTTGGAGAATTCTTTGCTAAAAAATCATCAGCTGAAATGGTTTTTGTGGGAGGGGGAGCTGGAATGGCCCCAATGCGAGCTCACATCTTTGATCAGTTGTTAAGAATCAACAGCGATCGAAAAATTTCCTTTTGGTATGGTGCAAGAAGTCTAAAGGAGATGTTCTACGTGGATGATTTTAATAAATTGGCTGAAACCAATGAAAATTTTGATTGGCATGTTGCATTGTCAGATCCCCAGCCTGAAGATAACTGGGATGGATTGACAGGCTTTATACATCAGGTCCTTTTTGAAGGATATCTTAAATCTCATAAGGCCCCTGAGGATTGTGAGTTCTATATGTGTGGGCCACCAATGATGAATAAAGCTTGTATAGATATGCTTATTAATCTTGGAGTGGAGCCTGAAAATATTATGCTTGATGATTTTGGTGGCTAAATAGCTCATTGAATCGTTTAACTGTTTCTAAATCAATTGCTCTCATAGTAGGGGCCATCTGTATAGTTTTTGCATATAACTATAATAAATCAGCAACATATAAAATTTCTGGGCTAATATATGGGACTTATTGGCAATTAGTTTCAACAGAATATATATCTGACCCTTTAAAACAATCCATTGAAGGCGAGTTAGCTAGAATTGATTTAATCGCTTCAAATTATAAAGAGTCATCTGAATTATCTAAAATTAACGCAGCTCCATTGGGTGAAGAAATTGATATTTCATCTGACATGTACTCTCTTTTAAGTTATGCAGAGCAACTCTATCAAATTACTGATGGTTTATATGATGTCACTGTTGGTTCTCTTGTTA
The DNA here is from genome assembly GCA_902511425.1 of uncultured SAR86 cluster bacterium. GTDB lineage: Bacteria > Pseudomonadota > Gammaproteobacteria > Magnimaribacterales > D2472 > D2472. The sequence continues at coordinate 29,910 of CABXFE010000006.1, read as the reverse complement.
TCGAGAATGGTTTTGGTCCAGCAAATACAGCGAATCCAAACACCATTCCAGTATCTAAGGAAAGATTTGATTTAATTTCAAATAATAGAATTATAAAAAATGATAACTTTCAATTTGATTTGTCTTCAATTGCCAAGGGTTATGCTGTTGATTCAATTGCAAAGCTTCTTATTAATTCTAATAGAAATAATTTTTTAATTGATATAGGTGGCGAGATAATAGTTAATGGATCAAAACATGGTGTTCCGTGGGTTATTGGTATCCAAGATCCTTCTAGTCTTCAAAATCAATCTATTATTGAGATTTCAAGAACTGGTTTTTTGGCTATAGCTACTTCTGGTGAATACAGAAATACAAATATCAATGATGCAGGAGAAATTATTAGCCACACTTTTAATCCGATCAACGAAGAGTCGTTGCTAGATAAATCTTACTCAGTAACAGTAGCATCGGAAGAATCTTCAATGAGAGCGGATGCATGGGCTACTGCATTAAATGTGCTTGGTCCAGATAGAGGTATAAAACTTGCTAATAGTAATTCTGTTCCGGCAATGTACTTAATCGAAAAAGATAATATTATAATGAAATCTAAATACTGGAATTATAGTGATTGAGTTTCTTACAGTTTTTTTCTTGATAACGATTTCATTTGCAGCAATTGCAATAGGGGTAATTGTAAAAAATAAACCTATATCGGGAAGTTGCGGAGGTTTAGCAAATGTAGAGGATGGTGCACCCTGCAAAATATGCGGGCGCACCACCATAGGGGATTGTGAAACTAATTAAAACTGATTCATTGTATTATCTTTGCCAGAAGCTTTAAGAGCAGCTTCTCCTGCAAAGTATTCCTTGTGATCATCTCCCATATCAGATCCTGCCATGTTTTGGTGTTTTACACAGGCAATACCTTGTCGAATTTCTTTTCTTTGAACTCCCTCGACATAACCCAGCATCCCTTTGTCACCAAAATATTCTTTGGCTAAATTATCTGTAGACAATGCTGCGGTGTGATAAGTAGGTAATGTTATCAAATGATGAAAAATTCCTGCTTCTCTTGCAGCGTCTGCTTGGAATGTTTGAATTTTTTTGTCTGCTTCTTTACCAAGCTGAGTATCATCATACATCTCATTCATGAGATCATCTCTGTTATAGGAAGACATATCATCTCCATTTTCGCTCATAGCATCGAATACTTGCTGCCTAAAGTTTAAAGTCCAATTGAATGATGGACTGTTGTTGTAAACAAGCTTTGCATTTGGAACCACTTTTTTGATCTCGTCCATCATTGCGCCAATTTGGCCAATATGAGGTTTTTCAGTTTCAATCCAAATTAAATCAGCTCCGTTTTGAAGACTGGTAATTGAATCTAATATACATCTTGCTTCTCCGGTACCTTCTTTAAATCTATAAAGGTTACTTGGGAGTCTCTTAGGTCTAACAACTTTACCGTTTTGATTGATTAAAACATCACCATGATTTAATTCAGATGGATCTAATTCCTCAACATCAAGGAAGGAGTTATATTGATCCCCAAGATCACCAACCTCATGAGTGATGGCAATTTGCTTAGTAAGACCAGCCCCCAATGAATCTGTTCGAGCGACGATGACTCCCTCATCAACACCCAGCTCTAAAAACGCATACCTAACAGCATTTATTTTTGCTAAGAAATCGGAGTGAGGTACAGTAACCTTACCATCCTGATGCCCGCATTGTTTTTCATCTGAAACTTGATTTTCAATTTGTATACAACAAGCTCCAGCTTCAATCATTTGTTTAGCCATTAAATATGTGGCTTCTTCATTACCAAAGCCTGCATCAATGTCTGCAATAATCGGAACTATATGAGTTTCAAAATTGTCAATTTTTTCTTGAATTTTCGGCTTGTCAGTGTCTGAGGCATTATCAAGCTCTCTAAATAAACCACCAAGCTCGCGTGCGTCAGCTTGTCTAAGAAATGTATACAATTCTTTAATCAGCGAAGCAACAGAAGTTTTTTCATGCATTGATTGATCGGGTAGGGGGCCAAACTCAGATCTTAGAGCAGCAACCATCCAGCCTGAAAGATATAGATATTTTTTATCGGTCGTACCAAAATGCTTCTTGATTGATATAAGTTTCTGCTGTCCAATAAAACCATGCCAGCACCCCAGAGATTGTGTGTAAGATGACGTATCTGAATCATAAGCATTCATATCTTTTCTCATTAAGGATGCAGTATATTTAGCAATATCTATTCCTGATTTAAATTGGTTTTGAAGCCTCATTCTTGCAGCGTATTCAGGCTTTATAGAATTCCAGTTTGAACCACTGAACTCTGGAATACTGTTTAGTTTTTCAACTTCAGATGTAAATTTATTTGTTGACATTAATATACCCCTATATGTATGTAGTGCATTTGAATTTATTGGGATTAAATTGTCAATAATATTAAAAAATGCTTTTAAATAAGCATTTATGGATAATATTAATGGTAGTTAAACTACAAAATTTATGATTTTGCTAATTTATCAGCAATACCAAGATAATTTAGGGGAGTTAGTTTGATTAATTTGTTTTTAGATTTATCGCTGATATTAAGACCATTCACAATGCTAAGATATGAATTCTTATCTATACTTTGGCCTCTAGTTTTAGCTTTAATCTCCTCATAGGCATTATCGTATCCCTCTAGCTTCATAACAATTTGAAGCGCCTCAGCCAGAACTTGCCAATTATCTGCTAATTCTGTTTTAGCAGTTTCTTTATTCGGTTGAATTTTACTCAAACCATTCAGGCATGAGCTAATTCCAAGATAACTATATCCAAACCCAACACCAAGATTCCTTAATACTGTAGAGTCAGAAAGGTCTCTTTGAAGTCGAGATTTAGTTAATTTATCAGCAAAAAAGCTCATCATTGAATTTGATAATCCAAGATTTCCTTCTGAGTTCTCAAAATCTATTGGATTAACCTTGTGCGGCATAGTAGATGAGCCAACCTCACCTTCTTTTAGCTTTAACTTAAATATATCGTTGGCGATATAAATCCACATGTCTTGATTTAGATCAATCAAAATATTATTAATTCTTTGAATGCAATGAGCAATTTCAGCTATACCGTCATGTGATTCAATCTGAGTGGTGATGGGGTTTTGTTCAACCTTAAATAAAGATAAAAATTTATTTGTTTTGGATACCCAGTTTATATTTCCATCAGATAGATCTAGGGTATGGAAATTGCCAGTAGCACCACCAAACTTAGCCATAGGCTTCATTTTCTTTAATAGATCTTTTTGTCTTACTAATCGCTGATGAAATACTTTTATTTCTTTTCCAATAGTTGAAGGGGAAGCAGCTTGTCCGTGAGTTCTAGCTAGCAAGGGGAGTGACGCCCATGACTTTGATTTAGAGTTTAAATCTTTTAAAAGAATATCCAATTTTTTAATATAGATTTCTTTAGCATCTCTTAGTAATACTGCGTAAGAAAGAGAATTAACATCTTCGCTTGTTAATGCAAAGTGAACTAGATGTTGATATTTTTTTAAATTAGAGAATTTGTTCATTTCTTCTCTAATAAAGTACTCTACAGCCTTAACATCATGATTAGTTTTGGATTCTATAGTTTTTATTCTTGTTGCAGACTTACTATTAAAACTTTTTCTTATTTCTAAAAGATTATTTTTTGCTGCTAAAGAAAGTGTTTTAAAATTTTTTCCACATTGGGAAGTTAAGAAAATAATCCAATCAATCTCAATTTCAAATCTTGTTTTATTTAGATTGGATTCAGAAAAATTATTAGCAAGATCAACAATTTTTTTATTGTAACGATTGTCCAGTGGCGAAATTAGTTCTTGATGTTTCATAGGTTGAATTATAGCTAGTCTTTTAGAGCTTTTGCTATTATGCCTCCCCCTAAGCATTCATTGTCTTTATAAAGAACAGCTGATTGTCCAGGTGCAATAGCTCTTATTTGCTCAGAGAATATTAATCTCACACCCTGATCCATAAAGTGCGCATCACACTTTACAGGTTTGCCTCTATGACGAACCTGAACCTCGCATTCTAATTTTTTTGGAGGAATTGTTTCATTTATCCATTTCATCTCTTCCATCAACAATCCATCACTCATTAAGAAATTATTGAATTCTCCCTGGCAGACATACACTTCATTTAATTCAATGCATTTATCATAAACATACCATGGTAGTTCAGGCTTATCTTTTACACCGCCAACATTTAATCCTTGCCTTTGCCCTTGGGTGAAAAGAAGTGCTCCAGGATGAGTGCCTACAATATTTCCATCTGAGTCTTTGATTTCGCCACTTTCAAATTTAATAAATCTTTTAAGAAAATCTTTTAAATTTCTCTCCCCTACAAAGCATATTCCAACAGAGTCCTTTTTATCGTAATTAATAAAGTTATTATTTTCTGCAATCTCCCTCACTTCATTTTTATTTAAGTTTTCAAGTGGGAATATACATTTAGCAAACTCTTTTCCTGTAACCTCATGCAAAAAGTATGTTTGATCTTTGTTAATATCTTTGGATCTCATCAATACAGATTTATCTTTTTGATGTTCTATTTTTGCATAGTGACCTGTTGCGATATGATCCGCTCCAATCTTAATTGCATAGTCAAGAAATGATTTAAATTTAATTTCTCTGTTGCATAATATATCTGGATTTGGAGTTCTGCCTTTCTCATGCTCAGAAAGAAATTCTTTAAAGACTCTATCCCAATACTCATCACTAAAGTTTGCTTTATGCAAAGGTATATTCAATTGATCACAAACTTTTGACGCATCATTAAAATCTATTTCAGATGTACACACTTCACCTGGCTCATTCTGCCAATTTTGCATGAAAAGACCTTGAACTTTATATCCCTGTTTTTGAAGAAGATACGCTGCTACAGAAGAATCAACTCCTCCTGACATACCAACTACAACGGTTTTATTGATATTTGACATAATTTACATTTAAAGCCTAATTTTAAAGGTTTTTTTAGAGTATAATTCAACAAATTTTTTATTATACATATTCGTTCGAGAGGGAAAATCATGGGTTATAAACATATTAAAATTCCAGAAGAAGGTTCAAAAATTACTTTAGAAAATGGATCCCTTAATGTTCCTGATAATCCCATTATCCCATATATAGAGGGCGATGGAATCGGGATCGATATCACGCCTGCAATGATAGATGTCGTTGATAGTGCGGTTGAAAATGCATATGGTGGCTCAAAGAAAATTTCATGGATGGAAGTTTACTGTGGTGAAAAATCTACTAAAGTTTATGACCCTGATACATGGCTTCCTGATGAAACCATTGAAGCTTTAAAAGAATATATTGTTAGTATAAAAGGGCCATTAACAACCCCAGTGGGTGGAGGTATAAGATCTTTAAATGTCTCTCTTCGTCAAATCCTTGATTTGTATGTTTGCTTGAGACCTATCCGTTATTTTGCAGGAGTACCTAGCCCAGTCAAGAATCCCTCGCATGTAGACATGGTCATCTTCAGGGAAAATTCTGAAGATATTTATGCTGGTGTAGAGTTTGAGGCTGGTTCGCCAGAATCTGATGCTATGGTTAAAGTTCTTCAAGAGCAATTTGGTGTAACACAAATCCGGTTTCCATCAGATGTTGGTTTAGGCGTTAAACCCATTTCTAAACAAGGCACCGAAAGACTCGTTAAACAGGCTCTAGACTATGCGATCAAGAATGATCGTTCCTCTGTTACTCTCGTGCACAAAGGTAATATTATGAAGTTTACCGAAGGCGCTTTTAGAGATTGGGGATATGAATTAAGTGTAAACTCTTATGGCGGCGAGCTACTGGATGGAGGTCCTTGGGTAACTATCAAAAACCCAAATAATGGAAAAAATATAATTGTTAAAGATGTTATTTGTGATGCATTTCTTCAACAAATTCTTACAAGACCAAAAGAATATGATGTGATCGCTACTATGAACCTTAATGGTGACTACGTATCTGATGCTTTAGCAGCATGTGTTGGTGGTATAGGAATTGCACCAGGGGCAAATATTAGTGATGATTTGGCACTGTTTGAAGCTACGCACGGAACCGCACCTAAATATGCAGGACAGGATAAGGTGAATCCAGGGTCTTTGATTTTATCAGCAGAAATGATGTTGAGGCATATGGGTTGGGTGGAAGCTGCAGATCTAATTATTTCTTCAATGGAAGCAGCGATTTCAGATAAGATGGTTACATACGACTTTGAAAGATTAATGGACGGAGCTAATCTAGTTTCTTGTTCTGGCTTTGCCAAGGAAATGATTAAAAGAATGTGAGGATTTATATGTCTTCAGAATCATCAAATGGCTCCAATGGTTTAGGCGATACTGGTACAGTTGTTCTAGAGAATAAACCGGATATCAAAGAACCTCCAATGTATCAAGTCGTCCTTCTGAATGATGATTTTACCCCAATGGAATTTGTGGTTTATATTCTTCAATCAATATTTGGCTATGAGCACGAAAGGTCAACTCAAATAATGTTGGCAGTTCATACAAAAGGAAAGGGCGTCTGTGGTATATTTCCTAAAGAGATAGCTGAAATGAAATCTCATGAAATAAATGAGATGGCAAAAGCCCATGAGCATCCCTTGATAAGTGAAATTGAACCTTTAACAGATTAATGTTTAGCAAAGAATTAGAACAATCAATAGCAAATTTATTTGATCAAGCCCAAGATCAAAATCTCGAATATCTGACTATTGAGCATTTGCTTTTAATGCTCCTTTCAGATTTTGAAGTTAGACAGGCTCTTGAAACAAATGAGGTAAATATTGCTACTTTGAGAGAAAATCTTGAAGAGCATGTGAGGGATAATACCCCTAATAAGGTTGATGCTAAAAAACCGGTGCAACCAACACTGGGATTTCAAAGAGTACTTCAAAGAGCTGTTTTTCACGTTCAATCATCAGGTAAAGGTGTTGTAAAGCCTATCAATTTACTAGTAGCTATCTTTTCTGAAAAAGAATCACACTCTGTTTTTTTGCTCTCAAAACAAGGTATTGGAAGACTCGATATTGTTTCTTATATTTCTCATGGCAAACCTGAGAACTCTCAAACTGAGGCTGATTCAGATTCGTCAGTTGAAGGGAGCGATAACGATACAGTTTCAACTAGTAATGAGTTAGAGTTTTTAATTGATTTAAACCATCTAGCAGAATCTAACAAACTCGATCAGTTGGTAGGGCGCAAAGATGAGGTTGAAAGAATTATACAAATTCTAGCTAGGCGAACTAAAAATAATCCCCTGCTTGTTGGTGAGTCTGGAGTAGGGAAGACAGCTATTGCAGAAGGACTTGCCCATCTAATTAACTCTAAAGATACCCCTGATTTTTTACATGAATCAAAACTCTATTCTTTGGATATAGGAGCTTTGATTGCTGGTACAAAATATAGAGGAGATTTTGAAAAGAGACTAAAGTCAGTACTAAAATTCCTTGATGATCAAAACAACCCAATACTATTTATCGATGAAATTCATACAATTATTGGTGCCGGATCAGCTTCTGGAGGTAGTTTGGACGTATCCAACTTATTAAAACCAGCTTTAGGTAAAGGCAAACTGAGGTGTATTGGATCCACAACATTTCAAGAATATAGAGGTGTTTTTAATCAAAATCAGGCTCTTTCTAGAAGGTTTCAAAAAATTGATGTATTAGAACCATCTGTAGATGAATGTATACAAATACTAGATGGTCTTAAGACGAATTATGAAGATCATCACAATGTGAAATATTCTGGTGAATCTATAAATTCAGCTGTTACCTTATCTAAGCGCTTTCTAAACGATAGATTTTTACCTGATAAGGCAATTGATTTGATAGATGAAACAGGTGCTTTGTTAAATATTTCAAGGAAAAATTCAAAAAAAATAACCGTAAAACAGATAGATATTGAAAAAACTATTTCAAAAATATCTAAAATTCCTGAACAAACTATATCTAGCCAAGAGTCAATTAATCTCCAAAAACTAGAATCCGATCTTAAAACTGTTATTTTTGGTCAAGATACAGCTATTAAGAGTCTGGTTAACGCTATCAAATTATCTAGAGCAGGGCTCAGAGATGACAATAAAACGATTGGATCGTTTTTATTCGCTGGACCAACTGGAGTAGGTAAGACAGAAATTACAACCCAATTGGCAAACATGATGGGTATCGAGCTTGTGAGATTTGATATGTCGGAGTACATGGAAAGGCACACAGTCTCGAGACTGATTGGGGCGCCTCCTGGCTATGTTGGATTTGATCAAGGCGGCCTATTAACTGAGGCCGTTGTTCAAAATCCACATTGTGTACTATTGCTTGATGAAATAGAAAAGGCTCATCCAGATATCTTTAATTTGCTTCTACAAATCATGGATTCCGGGGTCTTAACAGATAATAATGGTCGCAAAGCGGACTTTAGGAATGTCATTGTAGTCATGACTACTAATGCAGGCGCTGATTTGTTAGAAAAGAAAAGCATTGGTTTCAGCGATCAATCCAATGAATCTGATGCATTGTTATCTCTAAAGAAACTATTTTCTCCCGAATTTAGGAATAGGTTAGATGAAATTATTCAGTTTAACTATCTACCAATGAAAGTGATTCTATCAATAGTAGATAAATTCCTTACCAAGCTCCAAGCGCAGCTTGATGCGAGAAATGTAGAGTTAATTTATTCTAAAAAGGTTTTAAACTGGATCGCTGAAAATGGCTATAACAAAGAAATGGGTGCAAGACCTATGGAAAGATTTATTACCAATAAAATTAAGAAACCTCTTGTTGATAAGGTCTTATTTGGTGAGCTCAGCAAGGGTGGTCAGATCAAAGTTGATTTGGTAGCTAATGAAGTGAAATTCAGCGCTACAAAGAAAACAGCTAAATCTAAAGCCTAACGGCCTCTAAAAGTAATTCTTCCTTTTGTTAGATCGTATGGTGTCATCTCAACTTTAACTTTGTCACCAGTTAAGATCCTGATGTAATGTTTACGCATTTTGCCAGAAATGTGAGCTTCGATTATATGATCGTTCTCTAATTTTACTTTAAAGGTAGTATTAGGGAGAGTTTCAATAACTTCTCCCTCAAATTCTAGATTATCTTCTTTAGCCATATATTGTTATTTTACACTAATTAATTTAACTTTAAGTTAATAAATCTTTATAAGATGCATATACATATTTATCGTCATACAAAAGAATAACCTTAAGGAGAAAACTATGTCAGAAAATGTAAGCGTTTATATGGTTGTAAATTTATCAATCAACGATCGAGATGAATACAGAATATACGAAAAAGGATTCTTTCCTTTTTTAAAAAAATACAATGGTACATTCATTACATTTGATGATTCACCAGTTTGTCTCGAGGGAGAGCCTCCAAAACTTTTTGATCGGGCAATCATATTTTCCTTTCCATCAGAGGCAGATGCTGATAATTGGTGGGCTGATGAAGGATATCAAGAGCTTAGTAAACATAGAAGAAATTCTACAAATATAACTCTTCAGCGTATAAAAGGTATGCCGCCTAGGAATTAAGATATATAATTTAACATAATATATATTATGCGAAGTATTATATTATTATAGGTTTATATTAGGCACCGCTCTATCCTTCTTAAATGGCTGTGGATTACCATCAATAAAGTCAATTATTAATTGAGCATATTCAGGACCTGCCTCTTCTTGAAGGAAATGTCCTGGCCCCTCAATAATAATTTCTTGAGCTGAAGGAATTCTCTTTAACATGTCTACCATTCTAGGGTTATTTCCAGTAACCGGATCATTATCACTGTTAGCAATCAAAAAAGGTTTGTGCCATTTTTCAAACACCTCTCTATAAGCTGCTTCATTTTTTCTTAGTTCACTAGGAATTAAATAAGGAAAAATTTGAGCGCCAGCTTTATAAGTAGCATTTGGATATGGTGCCTCATACCCCGCTCTTTCTGCATCACTTACATTTCCTAGAGTTTGCATGACCCCTCCAACATCAATATTATCTGTATATCTTGAATATCTAATCCAATTCGTAAATCCATCTCCACCAATAAACTCTTCCCATGAAGCTGGACCTTGGAACCAAATACCCAACTTAAACAGTGGATAAATAATATATGACATTAAATCTTTAATAAAACCTCTTCCAGGCGCTATTAAACTTGTATTGGAGGCAATAATTCTTGTGAATCTGTTAGGCTCTTCTGATATAACTCTAAGTCCAACCAAACCGCCCCAATCATGGACATGGGCAGTAATGTTATTTAAATCAAGCTCTATTATTAACTGAGCCATCTTATCTACATGCATTTGATGTGAGTAATCATCAATAGAAATATATTTATCTGACTTACCAAATCCCACCATGTCTGGTGCTATGACTCTATATCCTGCTTGAGTAAGGGTAGGAATCATTTTTCTGAATAAATAACTCCATGCTGGCTCACCATGAAGTAAATATATAATGTCTCCATCTTTTGGACCCTCATCTAAATAATGTATTCTTGTGTCTCCTATCATTAGATAATTTGGTTTATAAGGATAATCAACTATATTATTAAAACGTTCAGCAGGTGTTCGTAAGACGCCGGGAGCTACAAGATTAAATCTTGCATAATTTATTTCTGGATCTTTGCTACTAGAATAATGGAAGATGCTTACTAGAGTAATTAGACTAATTCCTAAGAAAATTATCTTTTTCATTGCTTAAGGTTGTCTGATTTTATCTACCATACGATAGATATCATCTGGTGGCTTAGTAAAGAAAAAAGAAACAATAAGAGCAACAATAAAATTAATAATCATTCCAACAAAACCAAAACCCTCAGGTGATATTCCAAAAAACCAATTGTCTACAGAATTTAAATGCACATTCAAAAATTTGAAATTAATGATGTATGAAGATGTAATGATTAGTCCAGAAAGCATTCCAGCGATAGCGCCCTCTTTATTGAGTCGTTTATAAAATATTCCCATTAATAATACTGGAAAGATAGTCGCAGCTGCCAAGCCAAATGCAAATGCTACTACTTGAGCTACAAATCCAGGTGGGTATATACCAAATAGCCCAGCGATCAATATCGCAACAGCTGCAGAACATCGTGCATAGAAAAGTTCTTGCTTTTCAGTTATTTGTGGCATGAATGTTTTTTTCAAAACGTCATGTGATATTGAGGCTGATATCACTAACAATAAACCAGCTGCAGTGGATAATGCTGCAGCCAAAGCCCCTGCTGCAATCAAAGCAATAACCCAGCCTGGTAGTTGCGCTATCTCGGGATTAGCAAGGACTATAATATCCCTATCAATATAGACTTCATTAGAATTAGTAAAATCCGCATTATTAATTAGGAGCCTTTCTCCAGAAAGCCCTCTTTCACTTGCAAAATTAGGTTTGACACCTTCTAATGCATTGCCAGCTGAATATTGAATAATCTTGTCATTATTTTTATCTTTCCAAGCAATTAATCCAATGTTCTCCCAATTTTTAAACCAGCTTGGAGCTTCTGTATAATTAACTTCCTGCACTGAGTCGATGAAGTTCATCCTAGAAAATGCAGAAACTGCCGGAGCAGTTGAGTACAAAATAGCTATAAATATCAAAGCATACCCAGCAGATTTTCTAGCATCGCTTACTTTTGGTACAGTAAAAAATCTAACGATTACATGTGGTAAACCTGCTGTTCCAAACATTAAAGCGGCGGTTATGCAAAAAATATCAATATTAGATTTAGTATTTTCAGTATAGGCATTAAATCCAAGCTCAGATGTGACTTTATCGAGCTTGTCCAATAAATATATATCGCTGTTTACAAGGGTATCTCCAAAGCCTAATTGAGGAATTGGATTGCCTGTGATTAGAATAGAAATAAAAATAGCTGGCACCAAATAGGCAAAAATTAACACACAATATTGAGCTACCTGTGTATACGTAATACCTTTCATGCCTCCCAAGACAGCATAAAAGAACACAATGCACATTCCGATAATGACTCCCAAATTAATATCAACCTCAAGAAACCTAGAAAAAACAATTCCCACACCTCGCATTTGACCCGCTACGTATGTAAATGAAACAAAGATTAAGCATATAACAGCAACTAATCTTGCTGCATTGGAGTAATATCTGGTACCAATAAAATCAGGAACTGTGTATTGGCCAAATTTTCTTAAGTATGGTGCTAATAATAATGCTAAAAGAACATATCCACCCGTCCAACCCATCAGATATACCGAACCATCTTTTCCAAGAAAAGCTATTAAGCCAGCCATTGAGATAAAAGAAGCAGCTGACATCCAATCAGCAGCCGTTGCCATGCCATTAGCAATTGGGTGAACGCCCTTTCCAGCTATATAAAACTCATTTGTTGATGAAGCACGAGACCAAATTGCAATGCCTATATATAAAGCAAAGGAAATACCTACAAATATATACGTAAGAACTTGAGTATCCATGAAAACTAAAGGTCCTCTTCAGATTGTTTTTTATATTTTTTATCTAATCTGTTCATTAAATATATATATATAAATCAATAATACGAAGAAATAAATACTGCCTTGTTGAGCAAACCAAAATCCAAGTTTAAATCCACCAATTTGAAATTGATCAAGAAAGTCAGACCAAATAATCCCGAACCCAAATGAAACTATGAACCAAATACTGAGAAGGATTGAAAGAATTTTCAGATTTGAGCGCCAATAATTTTGCTGCATTTAATACTCATTAGTTGCTAAGTAATTCATGATATAAATCTTTAGTGATTGCTGCAAAGATTAATTTTTAAATTACGAGATAATCAATATATCTCTTAATGAGAATCATTCTCATTATTAGTGTATTATTTTTTTAATATCACAATAAGGTGATATTAATTTCGGAGAAAATTATGGAATTAGAAATGTGGAATATATTTCAAACATCTAGAGGGGCTAACGCAACAATGATCCTCTCTGTAACCATTGGTATTTGGATTGCTGCAAGATTCGCTAGTGTTGCAAGAGAAAATGATGCGCCAGTCCTAATGAAAGCAATTATTTCAGTATTTGCGTTATCTGGTTTTGCATTTGGTTGGATGGTTATAACTAGAGCTCTAAACAGTTGGGTCGTTCAGGCCTCTGCTCTATCAAGCCTTGAAGAATCTGGAACTGAATTAAGCCCACTAGCTGGTCAATTTGTTGAAATGTATGGAGGAGAGTTTTTAACAAATCCTGGTCTGATAGGAATGGCCTATTTGATATCAGGATTATTAATAGCAATCTTACCTTTGTGGTTAAAAGACAATAGATAAAATTTCTAAAATCTGAATTAAAAGCTCACTTTTAAGTGGGCTTTTATTATTTTATTTAATAATTTTAATAAGGCTTGATGTATCCAGGTCTCCATTCCCATTATCCGAAAGATTTTGATAATTTTTTAAAACCTCTTTAGATATTTTTAAATCGAGTTGATTATTTTTTGATTCATTTAATGCAATCTTTAGATCTTTAATCATTAGATCAACAGCAAACCCAAAATTAAACTCATCTCTTAACATTGATTTATATCTATTATTCATTTGCCATGACTGAGCGGCACCATTGGAAATAGCATCAAAAACTTTACTCATGTTTAATTTAGATTCCCTCCCAAATACCATGCCTTCCGATAGTCCCTGCAGGAGACCTGCAATACATAACTGATTAACCATTTTAGTTAGTTGACCATGGCCGCTAGGACCAATATGGACAATTGATGATGAGTAAGATTTCATTAATTTTTTTATACTAGTAATTTTTTCTGGTGGCCCGCCAAACATAACAGAGAGAGTTCCATTGACAGCTCCCGCCTCTCCCCCGCTAATGGGTGCATCATAAAACGATATACTTTTATCACTCATTTCTTTAACAGAATTAATAGAACTTATTAGCTCAAGCGATGTAGTTGAATGATCGATAATAAAAGCTTTATTTTTAAGTTTTGAAATTAACATTTTATTGACCAGGACATCCTTTATGGCTGCATCATCCTTTAAACAAACAATAAAACCATCAAACTCTATGTCCCCTGAATTATTTAAAATAAATTCAGTGCCTTTATATTTATTTAGCCAATTACCTAATGGATCTGGAGACCTGTTGTATACAAACAGATCTATATTTTCATTTTTTGAAAGATGGCCTGCCATGGGATAACCCATGGTACCGAGACCAATAAATAAGTATTTCTTTTTAAATCTTGGCAAGTTGTGATTCAGCAGATGAGACGTCCATAGCTCCAGGCTCCTCGATATCAATAGATTGAACAATGCCATCATCTACTATCATGGCGAATCTCTTACATCTGTTTCCTAAGCCAAAGCCAGAACCGTCCATGGTCAAACCTAGTTCATTGGTTAAATCACAATTACCATCAGCTAACATATCTATATCACCAGCGTTAGAAGCTTCAGACCAAGATTGCATTACAAAAGGGTCATTAACAGCTATAAATACAACTGAATAGTTTTTATCTTTAAAATTTTGAATATTTTCTATGTATCCTGGTAAATGAGTTAAATGACATGTTGGGGTAAATGCTCCAGGAACTCCAACTAAAACAATTTTCTTTCCTGAAAAATATTCATCTGAGCTGATATTTTTAATTTCCCCATCAACTAACACTCTAATTTCTTGAGTGGGAAATTTATCATTGATTGATATGGTCATATTGATCTCCTTTTTAAGTAATTTTAACCTATTTTGCAAAATTTTATATTAATTCATTTGTACTATTGTTTTAACATGTTAAAACATATAGAATCACCGAATGAAATTATCAACAGCACTAAAAAATATAAATTCTGACAGAGATATAAACAATTTTTTAAAAGATTTATGTACTCCATCAGAGATTCAAGCAATGGAAGAAAGATGGGAAGTAGCCAAGCTACTTTATCAAGGCAAGTTAACTTATAGAGATATAGCATCAAAATTAAATACATCTACTGCAACTGTAACTAGAGTAGCAAGATTTTTATATAAAGAATCCAATCAAGGATACTTGAAAGTTCTTAAAGAGAGATAGTCAATGTCATCAAAAATCACTATAGCCATACAAAGAAAAGGAAGGCTTTATGAGGATAGCAAAAATCTGTTAGCCCAATCTGGGATCAATTTTTCAATGTCTGGTGAAAGGCTTTTGGCTCGCTCTTCTACCATGGATATAGATATATTATTGGTTAGAGATGATGATATACCGTCACTCGTTTCCAAAGGAGTTGCTGATCTTGGTATAGTTGGTCAAAATGTTTTAGCAGAGCAAACTGCTACCAATAAGAAAATAACAGCTAAATCTATACTTGATTTAGGTTTTTCAAAGTGCAAACTTGCGTTTGCAAAGCCGTTAAATTCAAAATTGAGGTCTCTTAAAAATAAACGTATTGCTACTTCATATCCAGCACTAGTTAAAGAGTATCTAAAAATGAATTCTATTAGTGCTGAGGTAATAAAAATTAATGGGTCTGTTGAATTAACACCTTACATAGGTATAGCAGATTGTATTTGTGATTTAGTGTCATCAGGGGTAACACTGGAGGCGAATAACTTAATTGAGTTCAAGACACTTATGACATCTCAAGCTGTCCTAATCTCGCCCGTTGAATTAAAAAAGGTTAAACAAACGAATGTAATTAATTTGGTTAAAAGGTTTGAAGGTGTGATTAATGCATCTGATAGTAAGTATGTAATGTTGAATGTAGATAGTGGAGCTGTCGATAAAATATGTAATTTATTACCAGGAGCTGATTCACCAACAATTATTCCTTTGCAAAAAGATAATAAAGTTGCAATACATGCTTTATGTAAAGAACCTGTTTTTTGGGAGACGATGGAAAAATTAAAATCAAACGGCGCATCTTCAATTTTAGTTCTGCCTGTTGAGAAGATATTAAATTAAATGAATATTATTAATCGCTCAACATCAAGAAAAAAAATACCATGGTTATCAGCAAATAGCTCCAATGATGCTGCTTTAAAAAAAGTTATTAGATATAAAAACCTTATATTAAATAAAGGCACAAAAGCATTTGCCGAAATAAATACTGAATTAAAGTTAAAGTCTCCAAAATCATATAAAGTTAAACAATCTGAAATTTTAAAATCAGAATCATTGGTTTCTGATGATTTAAAACAATCAATACTCAACTCAGCTGCAAATATTAAACTTGTTTGTGAGAATGATAAAAAAGGTTTATCAAGCACCCCTATTGAGACAACAAAAGGTATACAAGTATGGAAAGAATTTAGATCTATTGATTCTGTTGGAATTTATGTTCCAGGCGGAAGCGCACCATTAATTTCCTCACTACTGATGCAGCTCATTCCAGCTCAGGTAGCTGGTTGTAAAAACATTATTGTTTGCACTCCCCCTAATAAATCTGGCGAAATATCACCTGAAATATTATGGATAGCAAAGGTATATGGTGTAAAAGAAATATATAAAGTTGGAGGAGCTCAAGCAATCCTTGCAATGGCATATGGGACAACAATTGTTCCTAAAGTAAATAAAATATTTGGTCCTGGAAATGTATATGTCAATGCAGCAAAAAAACTTTGCTCAAGTGATGTCGCTATTGACCTTCCTGCTGGCCCAAGTGAAGTCATGATAGTTTCAAATGATATTGAGAAGGCCTCTATTGCCGCGGCTGATGCATTATCGCAATTAGAGCATGATCCAGATTCAAGAGCGTTCATTATTTCAAGTAATTTAAAAATTCTTAAGAAGATAAAAACATCTGTCAATGAGCAAATACAGCAACTTTCAAGACAATCTGTTTTAAAACAAAGCATAGAAAATTTGTTATTAATTAAAGCTAAATCTTTTAAAGATACCTTGGTTTTAATCAATGATTGCGCGCCAGAGCATTTGATTCTATTGGATGAAGATTACTCTAAATATCTAGTAGAGGTTAATAACGCAGGTTCAATTTTTTGCGGTGCATTAAGCCCTGAATCATTTGGAGACTATTCTTCAGGCACTAATCATGTTTTACCAACAAATGGTCAGGCGAAAGTTCACTCAGGTTTAGGTGTTAAAGATTTTGGTAAACAAATAAGTGTACAAACAGCATCATCAGAAGGATTTGAAAACTTAAAGAATACAGTAATTACAATGGCTCAAGCAGAATCATTAGATGCCCATGAACAAGCTGTAAAAATTAGACAATCTAATGCTAACCACAAAGCTTCATCAAGAAGTTATACAGAAATTAGAAAAACGAATGAAACAAGTATTTATCTTAATTTAAATATTGATGGAACTGGAAATTATAATATTAATACAGGTCTTAAATACTTAGATCACCTTTTGGAGCAGTTTTCTAAACATGGGTCTTTTGATTTATATTTAACTTGCTTAGGTGATCTTGAGATAGATGAGCACCATACAATTGAAGATATAGCTATTGCACTTGGTTCAGCAATTAACACCTCCTTAGGTGACAGGGTTGGCATATCAAGATATGCATCAAGTGAAATCTTGGTTATGGATGAAGTTAAAAGTAGCATTAGCATAGATTTAAGCTCAAGAAGATTTCTTAAATTTCAATGCTCACAACTAAGAGATTATGTTGGTGATTTTCCTACTGAAATGTTTGAGCACTTTTTTGTCTCCTTGATAAATTCTGCTGCCATGACCTGTCACATTGATACAACTGGAAAAAATTCTCATCATTTACTAGAGGCTACATTTAAAACCTTTGCAAGGTGTTTAAAAAAAGCAGTTGTGATTGAGTCATCTAGGTCATCATCTACTAAAGGTTTATTGTGACAGTAGCAATAGTTGATTGTGGAGGAGCCAATCTACGATCTGTGCAAAGAGCAATAGAGCTTAGAGACCAAAAAGCTATTATTACTAGAAATAAATCTGATATCTCTAAGGCCTCATTTGTTATTCTTCCTGGCGTTGGCTCTGCAAAGAGTGTGATGAATAGTCTTGAATCTAATGAACTTATAGAAATCATAAAAAATCTTACAAAACCTGTTCTTGGAATATGTATTGGTATGCATGTTCTTTTTGATCGTTCAGAGGAGCATGATACGAAGTGCATGGAAATAATATCTGGTGATATTAAAAAGTTTGATTCAATGTTAAATCTTAAAATTCCTCAAATGGGTTGGAATAAAGTATCTTTTTTACTGGAAAATACTAAGAAACTGGATAATTATTATTATTTTGCAAATAGCTACTATTCTCAAATTTACGAAAATACACTTGCATCTGCTGAGTATGGCCACCCTTTTGCAGCTGCAGTACAAAAAGATAATTTCATTGGATGTCAGTTTCATCCAGAAAAATCTTCCTCTGCAGGTATAGAGTTCTTAGATTATTTTTTAAGCATTAATTAAATGAAAATATTCCCTGCTATTGACTTAAAAAATGGACGATGTGTTCGTTTGCTTAAAGGTGATTTTAAACAAGTTACAGAATACAACTCTGATCCAATTGAACAGGCAATTATTTTTAAGTCAAAAAAACTTAATTATCTTCATATTGTTGATCTGGATGGTGCAGAGACAGGCAAACAACTTAATCAAGAAATTATTAGAGAAATCTTAAAAATTTCTGACATATCTATTCAAGTTGGAGGCGGTGTTAGAAGCATTGAAAAAATTGAAAATATGCTAAAAATGGGTGTATCTAGGGTTATTGTGGGTACAGCTATATTTAATGGAGATTTTTTAATAGATCTAGAAAAAAACTTTGAATCAAAGCAAATAGTTCTGGCTCTAGATTTTAAAGTCAAGAATCAAATTCCTACAATTTTCACGCATGGCTGGCAGGATAGTAGCAACACGTCACTTCATGACTTCCTAACAAACCATTTATTTTTTAAAAATATTCTAGCAACCGATATTTCTCTAGATGGAGCTATGGAGGGGCCTAATTTCGATGTTTACAAAGAAATATTAGAATTATTTCCAGCATTAAACTTAATTGCTTCGGGTGGCATTAGATCCTTAGAGGATTTGGATAAATTAAAAGCTCTAAATTTAAAGGAAGCAGTTGTTGGTAAAGCTATATATGAAAAAAATATTTCTTTAGTGGATTTAAGTAATGATTACTAAAAGAATAATACCGTGTCTGGATGTTAAAGATGGAAAGGTGGTTAAAGGCATTCAATTTAAAAACCATCAAGTTGTTGGATCGATATTAGATTTAGCAGAAAAATACTCAAATGATGGAGCTGATGAACTAGTGTTTTATGATATATCAGCAAGCACCAAAGGCTCAATTGTTGAGAAAAATTGGATTTCAAAAATAGCTGATGTTGTTAATATCCCCTTCTGTGTTGCTGGAGGCATCAAATCAGTAGAGGATGCCAGACAAATATTAAATCTTGGTGCAGACAAAATATCGATCAATACACCTGCCATAGATAATCCAGATTTGATCTATGATTTGAGCAATGAATTTGGTTCACAATGTGTGGTTATTGGCATGGACGTTAAATATATTGGTGATCAAGCTTTTATTTTTGCAAAGACTGGAAGTGAAAAAACATCACACTCAACCAATTTAAACGCTAAAGATTGGTTGATTCGAGTGCAAGAGCTTGGTGCTGGAGAAGTTGTGGTTAATGCTATGGGTAATGATGGGGTAAAAAGTGGCTATAGTATTGAGTTATTGAACTCACTTGAAGATATCTGTTCTATACCGATGATTGCCTCAGGTGGTGCAGGCGGACCAAGAGATTTTGTAAATGTATTTGAGAAAACAAATGTTGATGGGACCTTAGCAGCAAGTATTTTCCATAGAAATGAATATTCTATAAAAGAGATTAAGGAATCTTTAAAAGCTAATAGTATTAATATAAGGATATGAAAATGATAAATCTAGACTGGGATAAAGTGAATGGATTAATACCAGCTATTATTCAAGACCATGAAACGTTGGAAGTATTAATGTTGGGATATATGAATGAAGAAGCATTAAAAATTTCTCAATCATCTGGATTTGCTACCTTTTATAGTCGAACCAAACAAAGGCTTTGGACAAAAGGAGAGACATCTGGAAATAAATTAACAATTCACAAAATAATTCATGATTGTGATAAAGATACATTATTAATTCTAGCTAAAAATAATGGGCCTACATGTCATTTAAATAACAATTCATGCTTTATTGACGCCCCATCATCAACAAATTTTATTGATCAGCTAGAGCAAATAATAGATTCAAGATTTGATGAAGCAAATCTGTCGTCTTATACATATCAACTTTACAAAGATGGAATTAAAGAAATTGCAAAAAAGCTCACAGAAGAAGCTGGAGAAGTTTCCATCTCAGCTGTAACCAATGATGGCAGAGTGATTGATGAATCCGCTGATCTGTTATATCACTTATTGGTTATGCTCAGAAAATTAAACCTTAACCACTCAGATGTTGTTGATGAATTAAAAAATAGATCTAACTAATTTATTTCTCAATAACATAGGTTGTTACCTGCTCTTTCATTTCTTTTCTAAGAATAAATAGAGCAAATAAATTTGGAATTGTTACCAAGGCCACTACTACATAAGCAATATTCCATACAACGGTTGTATCAATTATGGCTGCAGCAATAAAACAGGCAACATAAATTAATCTGTACCACGGGACTGCATTTTCACCAAATATATAGGCAGTAGATCTGTCTCCATAGTATGACCAAGCAATAGCAGTAGAGAATGCAAATAAAAGCAAGCCTATTGCGACAATATACTCTCCATATTTTCCAAGAACCCCTGAGCCGAAAGCCTTTGAGGTTAGTTCAGCTGAATGAATAAGAGATTTACCTTCTACTACAATAGATGAATCCTTGATTTCTCCATTTACTATTTCTAGCGGCCCCTCAAAGAGGTTTCCATTTTGATAAAAAGTTACATCTTCGGCAATAGAGTTATTATGAAAAACTGTAACTTCCTTTTGCTGAAGTTGACCCTTAGTAATTCTTAATATTCCTGAGTAATTTTCTACCGATGTTGTATTAGTGGTGAACTTTCTAGCATCGAGTATATATTTACCGAGCTCTTCCACATCTTTGGAATTTGATTCAGTGTATTCACCAGCAAAAATGGCCATGGAAGATCTTTCAAAGGTATTATCATATTTCTGAATCCAAGCTCCGCTTGATAATATTACTAGAGCAGTAACACTGCAGACAACTATAGTGTCGATGAATGGCTCTAAAATTGAGACCATACCCTGTTCAACTGAATGTTCAGTTTTAGCAGATGCATGAGCTATTGGTGATGAACCTTGTCCTGCCTCATTAGAGTAAAGACCTCGAGCAACCCCTAGTTTTAAGCTCATTGCAAAACTAGCTCCAAGAAACCCACCAGCTGCTGCAGATCCAGAAAAAACCTGTGAAAAAATTGAATGAAATGATGGGATAATATTTTGATAATTTTCAATTACAACAATTAAAGCTCCACCAAAATAGATTACAGCCATAAATGGAACAAGTTTGCTGGCAATTTTTGCTATTCTTTTAATTCCACCTGAGATAATCAGCCACAACATAAATCCAAGAATCAAACCAGTGGCAAGTTTCGGAATGCTAAATGTAGAGTCAAGCACACTTGCTATATTATTGATTTGAGGCATGTTGCCTGATCCTATTGCGCATATCATCATTAATGCGGCAAAAAGAACCCCTGCCCATCTTTTGTTAAAACTTTTCTCAATATAGTACATGGGTCCACCAGAAATAGACCCATCTGATAATGTTGTTCTGTATTTATGAGCCATGGTTACTTCAACAAATTTAGTTGTCATACCAAAAATAGCAGTAATCCACATCCAAAATATTGCAGCAGGGCCTCCAATCCAGATAGCCAAAGCAACACCACCAATGTTTCCAGTTCCAACTGCACCAGACATTGCTGTTGTTAGAGCTTCAAATGGAGTCGTTTCACCATCAGCTTCCTCTTTTGTATATTTACCAGTAACAATTCTCCAGCCGTGAGCAAAAAATTTAAATTGAGGAAATCCTAAATAGGCTGTAAAGAATATACCTGTACCTATAAGGAAAGCTGGAAACCACCATGAGCCACTAAGATATCCATCTAAAAGTAATAAAAATTCATTAAAGGCAACCATAGTCTTTCCTTATTATTTAACCCATTCCATTAAGTCTGTGTAACCACCTACTAATTCGTTATCAATAAAAATTTGAGGCATTGTTCTAGCATTGGGATTCCTT
The DNA here is from genome assembly GCA_902511425.1 of uncultured SAR86 cluster bacterium. GTDB lineage: Bacteria > Pseudomonadota > Gammaproteobacteria > Magnimaribacterales > D2472 > D2472. Next base: position 7,716 of record CABXFE010000006.1, on the reverse strand, counting down.
GTCATGAGCGTTTCAAAAACCTCAGGAACCTCAGCATTGTGTTCAATATATGAAATATCGTTTTGTGTGAAGTAATGCTTCGCTTTATCACAAAAGATACAATTTGATTTAGAATATATTTCTACATTTTTAAACATTTAAGGATTATAAGCCAAATGTCATTATTTAATTTAAAAAATAAATCATTTTTAATAACGGGTTCTTCTAAAGGTATTGGGAAAGCCATTGCATTTCATGCTGCGTCTCATGGGGCTCAAGTAATTATTTCCAGCAGAAAAATTGATGCGTGCAAAGAAACGGCAAAAGAAATAAATGATAAAGTTGGCTCTGAACTAGCTTTTCCTATTGCAGGAAATATTGCTCATGAGTCAGAGCTTGTAAATCTGGTGGAAGAAACTAATAAGCTATTAGGTAAGATTGATGTATTAGTTTGTAACGCAGCAACAAATCCTTTTATGGGCTCTATGGCTGACATTCCTTCAGATGCTTTTGATAAAGTCATGAATAACAACATTAAAGCAAATCATATTTTAACTAACTTGGTGACTCCTCAAATGATTGAACGAAAAGATGGTGTAATAATAATTATCTCAAGTGTTGGTGGGACCAAAGGAAATAACCTCATAGGTACATATAATTTAAGCAAAGCGGCTGATATCCAAATGGTGAAAAATATTGCAGTTGGGTATGGTCACCACAACATTAGAGCAAACAGCATAGCTCCTGGTTTAATTAGAACTGATTTTGCAAAGGGATTATGGGAAAACCCATCCATACATGATCAATATACAAGCACACACCCAATGCGAAGGATTGGAGAGCCTGATGAGGTTGCTGGAGCGGCAATAATGCTAGCATCAGACGCGGGAAAATATATTAACGGCCAAACAATTATTATTGACGGTGGAGCTACTGCTTAATTAAATAAACCTTTCATTTTATAAAAAAAATGATTAAGTCCAATTTGCTCATTTAATGAAGGGACTTTATTAAGTTGATATTGATATTCCACCAATTCCTCAATCAAATCTGATGCATTCATAGAATCTATTTGAAAGTTTTGAATAGCCGTTATGTAGGGATGAGATTTATAAAAATCTTGATTTATTCCAATGCATGTTTTTAAAAAAAGGATAATAGAATTTATTTTATCTTCAAATGAAATATTGGTATCTTTATAAAACTTTATTAAGTCAGGGGTTGTAATAGACCCAAGGCAATAAGAGTTAAGCTTTTGAGTAATATCAGCGTATTGATCTGCCATCTCATTATTAATTAATCTCTCAATTTCTAATGGAGTTGAGTCTGGAGCAAAATTTAATACAGAGAAATCAATATAACCTTGGTCTAAAATCCATTGATTAAGGGTAATCTGATCTGGATTGTTAATAGAAATTAAATTTGATCGACTATAAATAGTGGGTAGAAAATATTTACGCTGGTTAGAAATTATAAAAATGTATTTATTAGTAGGTAATTCTTCTAATGTTTTTAAAAGTGCATTTTGTGAATTTATGTTCATTAAATGCGCTTCAAAAATAACAGCAACCCTTTGCACAGAAACAGAATTAGTCATCCCCATGAATTCATTAAGCGCACGAATGCCTTCAATTTTTTTTGAAGTTAAATCATCTTTTTTAGCTTTAGAGTATGAATGCAAAACACTTGAACAAGAATCATGATCAAGGAAGCAGAAATCTGGATGAGATCCAGCTAAAAAATAGTTGCAAGAATTACACTCTCCACAGGGAGAAAGAGCTTCAGAACATAATAATTTCTGTGCAAAATAATTTGCAAGTTTTCTTTTAGCTAATCCTAATTCACCTTCAATAATTAGCGAGGATGGAAATGAAATATTTTCATGAGCATTTAGAGCATCATTCAACCAGGGATATCTTTCAATGGTCATCTTAAAATAATTGACTTATTAAATCTTTGGTTTGTTGAGAGATTATTTCAATTGACTGAGAGGCATCTATTATTTCAACTTCTTTTTTTTCTATGGATAATTGTTGATAACCCTTTCTTACCTCTTCAAAAAAATCAATTCCTGATGACTCAATTCTATCAATTACATCATTCGCTTTTCTTTTAAAACCAGCTTTTACATCCAAGTCATAAATAATTGTTAAATCAGGAGTCCTGCAATTGATACCTTCAATTAAATTCTTGATCAATTCAAGAGAGAGCCCTCTTCCATATCCTTGATATGCTATAGATGCGTGGTAATACCTATCACATAGAATAAAATCCTCACCAGCATTGGTAAAATGTTGAGTGATCATCTCTGACCTTGCCGCAAACATCAGGAGCAGCTCGGTATGGGCTGAGATATCGGATTCTTTTGATAAAAGTAATTCTCTAACCTTCTCCCCAAAATCTGTTGAACCTGGTTCTCTAAGAAGTTTTACCGAGTAGTCTTTTGATTTAAGCCACTCTAAAACAAAATTAATTTGAGTGGACTTACCAACCCCTTCTATACCTTCAAATGTAATTAATTTCATTGATTAATTAAGCTGATATTTTTTGACTGCATCAAGATGTTCTTTATAAGTTTTTGAAAACTTATGAGTTCCGTCACCTTTAGCTACAAAATATAGATAGTCGTTTGGCATACCTAATATTACTGCTTCCAAAGATGATTTGCTAATAGTAGATATTGGAGTTGGAGGCAGACCTTGAATTTGATATGTGTTATATAAATTATTCTTATCTATTAAATTTGCCTTGGTAATATCGCCATTAAAATCAGGCATTAAACCGTAAATAATTGTTGGATCAGCCTGAAGTCTCATGCCAATAGATAGTCTGTGCAAAAATACTCCTGCAATTATTGCTTTCTCCTCATCATTTCCTGCTTCTTTCTCGACTATTGATGCAAGAATTATTGCCTCAGATAAACTTTTCAATGGCAAATCAATATTTCTATTAGACCAAATACTTGTAGACAAATTAAAAAACTGATCCTGAGAAACCTTTAATATTTTAGCTAATGATGCTGAATCTTTATAGAAATAAGTATCAGGATTTAATGTGCCCTCAATAAATCTAAAACGCTTATCTAAACATTCAAAATTTATACAATCGTAAGTTAAATTTAATTCTAAAAAAATATCCTCTAACTCAAATAGGTTTTTGCCAGCAGGAATTTGTAATTTAAATATAGCAACATCACCCTTTGATACAGAAGAAAGAAATTCTCTCCAGGATTTGTTCTGCAAATGATAAAGGCCTGCTTGAGCAAGGTTGATGCTATTAATTTTTAAATAAATCTTTAAGAGTAATTTTGGCATCGGCTCCAAGGCCAAATCTTCAATAACCGAGTAAAGAGAAGATCCCTCAGCTACTTTGTAAAATTTTGTATTATTTTTGACCTTAGAGTAAGTAAAAGATTCAGATGATCCTATTAAAACTATCAAAGTTATTAATAGAAAAATGATAAAAATAGAAAATTTAGATTTTTTTGAAGACAAGTGTAGAGTTTGTTCCTCCAAATCCAAAAGAGTTATTCATAGCAATGTTTACCTCTTTATTGATTGAGGTTAAGGGAGTGTAATTTAAATCACAAAGAGGATCTGGGTTTTCTAAATTAATGGTAGGAGGAATAATTCCTTCATTGATAACTTTTATACAAAATATTGATTCAATCGCTCCGGCTGCACCTAGCGTATGGCCAGTCATAGATTTTGTTGAGCTAATTTGTGGAACATTCTCTCCAAATACACTTTTTAGAGCAATAGTTTCAGCTACATCTCCAAGGGGTGTAGATGTCCCATGTGCGTTGATATAGTCAATATCAGAAGAATTAATTTCAGCATCAGCAATTGCATTTGACATTGCTAAAGCAGCCCCCCTTCCGTCATCAGGAGGCGCTGTCATATGATGAGCATCTGAGCTAGTTCCAAAACCAATAATTTCAGCATAAATGTTTGCTCCACGAGCTTTAGCATGATCAAAATCTTCAAGAACAATAGACCCAGCTCCGTCAGATAAAACAAAACCATCTCTGTCCCTATCCCACGGCCTACTAGCAGTAACTGGATCTGAACTCATAGAAAGTGCTCTTGCAGCAATAAATCCAGCAATAGAAAGAGGCGTGGAAGCCATTTCTGCCCCACCAGCTATCATTACCTCTGCTTCACCACAGGCAATAGATCTTGCAGCTGTGCCAATACAATGATTACCAGTTGAGCAAGCAGTAACAACCGATGTATTTGGTCCCATAAAACCATGCTTGATAGAAACAAGACCAGATATCATATTAACAATAGAACCCGGAACGAAAAATGGTGAGACTTTCTTATAGCCTCTTTCCTCTAATAAAATTTTATTTTTTTCTATTGTATCTATTCCACCAATGCCGGCTCCAAAGTTAACACCAACTCTGGTTAAGTCTGCATTGGATTCTAGAATGCCGGAATGTTTTATAGATTGATTCGCAGCAATTATTCCGTATTGAATAAATGGGTCGATCCGTCTTATTTCCTTTGAATTAAGAAAATCCTCTGGGCTGAAATTTTTTAATCGGCCACCAATTTTTATAGGGTTGTCATTTAGTCCTATGTCTATATTGGTAATACCAGACTTTCCTTCAATGCATGAGTACCATGCATCATCAACAGTATTGCCTATTGGTGAGAGAATACCTAAACCTGTAACTACAACTCTTCTGTGTAGTTGCTTCATTTAAGGGATCTTTAGCTGTTTGAGTTAATGTAGTCTACAGCTTCTTGAACGGTTGAAATTTTTTCAGCTTCTTCATCAGCAATTTCAAGTTCAAACTCCTCTTCAAGAGCCATTACTAGTTCTACTGTATCAAGTGAATCAGCACCAAGATCATCGACAAATGATGAGTCGTTTTTAACCTCATCATCACCAACACCAAGTTGCTCACAAACAATTTTTCTTACTCTTTCTTCGATACTCACAAGGCATCCTCCGTTTAAAAAAATCTATTCTACAACATTTCAACCAAAAACAAATAAAATACTCAACTCATAAATAAACCACCATCAACAGAGATGGTTTGGCCAGTTATATAATTCCCTTTAGGTGAAGCTAAAAATAACGCTAAATCAGCAATATGCTGCGGATTACCCATTTTATTTGCTGGAATTTGATTTAAAATATTTTCTAAATCTTTATCTTGAAAATGATCTGTCATATCTGTCTCAATGAATCCTGGAGCAATACAATTAACTGTGATATTTCGTGCAGCAACCTCTTTTGCTAAGGCTCGAGTAAATCCTCCAAGACCTGCTTTGCTCGCTGAATAATTAACCTGCCCAGCATTTCCCATGAGTCCGGCGACACTAGATATATTAATAATTGAACCATGCCGCTCTTTAACCATTGATTTAATGAATAATTTTGACATATTAAAAACACTTGTAAGATTTGTATCTATAACCTCATCCCAATCTTCATTTTTCATTCTAAGGAAAAGCTGATCTTTGGTTATACCTGCATTATTAATTAAAACATTTGGAACTTTATCAATTTCTTTCAATTGATCTAAGCATGCTGAAACTTGATTTCTATCAGTTACGTCCAATTGGAGATGTAGGCATTCATCAGAACTCAAGACTTTGGCAAGGTCAAAGTCTGATCTGGATGTCCCTAAAACAAAATAACCATTATTTGAAAAACATTTTGCTATTTCCAGTCCAATACCCCTAGAAACGCCGGTAATAAAAACTATTTTTTTATCCATAATGATTCATCTTCTCATAGAAATCTTCTTCGGAAACAGAATAATATCCATCTAGCTTATTAGCTTTGAATAAACCTGACAAAACTTTTCCAGGGCCACACTCTATTATTGGTAAATCCAATGTTGATATAAGCTCACATGTTTCAACCCATCTCACTGGAGAATGTAGCTGCGAGATCAACAGAGGTGGAATATCCAACGGAGATGACACAGAATTGACAGTTACATTATGGATAATTTTTGTGTTGGGCATATTAAATTCAACATCGTTCAGGCTTTGCTTAAACTTATCAGCTGCATCTAGCATTAAGCTGCTGTGAGAAGCGATGCTTACTTTCAGTTTTATTGATCGTTTTGCACCCTTTGCAATACAAAGATCTTGAGCTCGCTCTACCGCATCGTCATGCCCTGAAATAACTGTTTGATTGGGGGAATTTAAATTAGCGCATTGAACATGTGAGCATTCATCTTTTGAAGAAGAAGAACATATTTCTGCAATTATGTCTTGATCTAACCCCATGATCGCAGACATAGAACCGCTTGGAGCCAACTCCATGAGCTCACCTCTTCTTCTAACTAATTTTAATGCGTTGACAATTGATATTGAATTAGCAGCCACCAACGCTGAATACTCTCCCAAAGAATGTCCAGCAAAATATAGTGGATTGATATCAACAGCATTAATTAATTTTTGATAATGCAAATAAGAACAAAGAACTAACAGTGGCTGAGTAATTGAAGTTTCGTGAAGTAAATTTTCTGGACCTTCTTCGATCAGCTTAATTGAGTCATGAGAAATTAACTCATTACAGCAATCGAGAACTTCTGAATATTCACTTGATGTAGCTATATCTAAAATACCGCCCATCGACAGCATAGACAAATGTTGTGAACCTTGACCGGGAAATGCTAAGAAAGCAGAAAAAGACATGGTTAGTCTTGAGTTTCGTTGTCCTCTACTTCTTTGATTGGTTTTCTTAGATCTTTAATCAAACGTCCCTTATAAAATCCATCTGCTGTCATTTGATGGCGCAGATGTCTTTCACCAGATACAGGATCGGTCGATAAAGTTAGGTCGGATAAATGATCATGGGATCGAATCATTCCACGTTTTGATCTAGTTTTTTTACTTTTTTGTACTGCCATAATATTTTAAAAAAAATGCATACTATCAGATTAAATTAAGATTTAATAGTAATATTATCAAGCTTAGATAACAGTATATCAAATTCATTATTTTTCATTGCTTGATAACAAACTTCAATTCCATTTAAATCAATAAAAGAAATTGATGCAGCATGCAAAGCAAGACGACTGATCCCGGCCTGTTTGACTATTTTTTTGTTTTCATCAAATAATCCGTACTTTTTATCATTAACAATTGGATGATTGAGGTTGGAGCTCTGAACCCTTATTTGATGCATCCTTCCTGTGCTTATAATAATTTCAACATAGGTAAATGATTTATATTTTTTTAAAATTTTAAATGCTGAGATTGCCTTCTTGCCTGCTACTGACTCCTGCACCTTATGAAGATGTTCTTTTGTTGAAGAATCAAGATTAGATTCTACCCTTATGTTCTTCTTCATGACTCCTATTAAAATGGCTTCATACTTTTTTGTTACGTTATTATTTATGAGTTGTTTATGAAAATGTCTTAAAAATAATTTATTTTTAGACAATAAAACGCAGCCTGAGGTTGATTTATCAATACGGTGGCATAAATCAATTTCTAATGATGGAAATTTAGCTCTAGCAATATCAACAAGACCAAATTGATTATTGGTTCCCGAATGTACACTTAAACCAGGCTCTTTATTTACTAAAACAAAATCATCATTTTGATCAATAATAGATGATTCAAACTCTATAAGCCTGGAGGATGGAATTTTAATATCATCCATATTTTCTTTAAAATTTATTAAATACGGAGGGATTCTTATTTCATCGTCTAGTGATAACTTGTACGTGGGTTTGATTCTGCCAGAGTTAACTCTAACTTC
>CABXFE010000005.1 GCA_902511425.1 uncultured SAR86 cluster bacterium | reverse complement strand
CAGCATTAATTATTGAAGGTGGAGGTAGCAGAGGAGTATTTTCCTTTGGAGTAATAGATTCGTTTATCCAGGCTTCATATAATCCATTTGATATCCATTTTGGTGTCTCCAATGGGGCTGTTGTGCAACTTTGGTATTTATTGAAAGTTTCAAATTACAATCTAGATAAAATGTTGTTTTCAGCATCTAGAGATTACGTTAGATATTCAAATCTCCTTTTTAATAAAAGCATTATGAATTTTGAAAAGCTGTATCAAGATGCAAATGAAGTCTTCCCAATTGAATTTGATCGATTGCAAAATAATCTAGAGGGTAAAAATTTTTATGTTGTTGTTTCAGACGCTATGACTGGTCAACCAGAATATATTGAACTGTCTAAAAAAAACTATATCAATGAAATGCTCGCTACTGGATCTTTACCGGTTTTGATGAAGAACCCAATTACTTTGCAAGGTAAAAGAAAATATGACGGTGGTATTACCGATCCGATACCAGTCACAAAGGCTTATGAAATGGGAGCTAGAAAAATAGTAATTATTAGAACCTATGAAAAAGCTTTTATCAGAAAAACTAAACTGGAGAATTACATTGCTGCTTTTGCAACTAGGTCATATCCAAAGATCTCGATGGCTTTAAGAGAGAATACTGCAACTTATAATTCTGCTCTTGATTTTATTAATAACCCTCCTAGTGATTGTGAAATTAAACAAATATGCCCTCCAAATAGATTAAGAACCAAAAGGGCAACTACAAATATTAAGATTATGAAAAGCGATTACCAGATCGGTTTAAGACAAGGTACGGAGTACCTAAAAAATAATTCTTAACTTATTGATTTTAGGTATTTTTTTAAATTAATATATATTTTTTTATCTTTGGTGTTGACTCTATTTGCTAAAGGCGTATATTTAATAGACCAACTCGGACCGACTTACAAACAACTGCAGACGGGAGTAAGAGAGAAAGAGAAGGAAGAGACGAAGGGCGAAAGCGATATTAAGAGTCGACGATAAAAAAGAGCTTAATAACCCACCAAGAAGGAAAGAGAAAGCCTTCAAGGAGCTAAAGAGATTCTCACTTTAGACCCCTTCCAATCTCGAACTGAAAAGACAGAGCTTAGCTCTGTTTTTTTTTGCCCATAATTTTTTAATACCATAAAACATTCCATAGCTTCACTTTAAAATTTAATGGAGTATCATCCTGCTCATGCGAGTTACTAAAACAAAAATTATTGCAACTATTGGTCCAAGTACAAATGATTATTCGTCATTAAAAGACTTGCATGCTGCTGGCATGAATGTAGCAAGAATTAATATGTCGCACGCATCACAGATTGATGCGTTAAAAATAATTGAATCAATCAAAACGGTTAATAATGATCAGTCGCAATTATTTGGTCCCATAGGAACCTTGTTAGATACCCAAGGACCAGAAATTAGAACAGGTATCAATCAGTCTGACATTGATCTTAAGACTGGCGACATAGTTAACCTCACAATTAGGGACGATATTGATGTAGAAACCTCATCCATTAAAATTAATTATAAAGGCCTTATTAGGAGCGTAGATAAGGGCTCTAAAATAAGTATAGATAATGGCCTACTTAATTTTAAAGTGTTGGCAAAAGATAACGAAAGCCTAAAATGCAAAGTTCTTGACGGCGGAACTCTCGGTAGCAAACGCCATGTTAATCTACCAGGAGTAAGAGTCGACCTACCATCAATTACTAAAAAAGATCTTAAGGATATTAATTTTGGAATTAAGAGCAATGTTAGTTTTATTGCTTTGTCTTTTGTAAGGTCAGCTCAAGATATATCCAATCTCAGAAACATATTAAAAAGAAAAAAATCATCAATAAAAATTATTGCAAAGATTGAAAACCAAGAGGGTCTGGATAATATTCATGAAATTACTCAAGCTGCAGATATCGTTATGGTTGCAAGGGGTGATTTAGGAATAGAAACTGACCTTGCTGATTTGCCTAATATCCAAAGAAGAATTATGTATGCAACTGCAAAATGGGGCAGAAGATCTATTGTTGCAACACATTTATTGGAGTCTATGATTCATCACGCAACTCCGACAAGAGCTGAAGTTACTGATGTCGCAAATGCTATTTATGAGGGGGCTGATGCTGTAATGCTTTCGGGTGAAACCAGCGTTGGTAAATATCCTGTTCAATGCATCAAAATGCTTAAAAAAATAGCCATTAGAACTGAACATTTTAGAACTCTAGGTTATGAAAAATTTCTGCAAGATAACTCAGACTGGCAAAATATTGCTCAAGGGGCTCGCGATCTTGCGGAAAGGATAAATGCAGATGGAATAGTTGTTATCACTCGATCAGGCCAGACAGCGAATGTAGTTTCAAATACAAAACCATTTCGAATGCCCGTTTATGCATTTACAAATAATCATGAAACTTATTGTCACTTAAGCATAATCGGTGGGATGAAACCTCATTTTATTAAATCAATAACCAATCAAACAAAAACAGTCTTAAAGATTAAATCAATTTTAATGTCTAGCAAGAAGTCTAAAAAATCTCTAAAATTCGTATTAATAGCGGGGGTGTATTCTGCATCTCATACTGACTCAATTCAAATCATAGCTACCTAAAATGTTTGATCAGTTACTTGAAAATACAATTTTACTATTTGTTGCAGTTGATCCAATTGCACTTGTTCCTATTTTTGCAAGTCTTACTCAAGGCTTAAATAAAGATGATATTAAGAAAATCTACATTCAAGCAACTATAGTTTCTTTTTTTGTACTATCTTTGTTTTATATATTTGGAACTGCAATTTTGGATCTCATGGGCATCTCAATGAGCTCATTTAAAATAATAGGTGGGTTGTTCTTGGTTGCAATTGCATTCCAGATGGTTTTGGAGCAAAGGCAAACTAGGCGACAGAATACAGCAGAAGTAGCGCTGGATGATGAGTCTATTCAATCTCTTGCAATTTTTCCCTTAGCAATACCTTTGATTGCTGGTCCAGGCGCAATGACAACAGCGCTTTTGATTGCTGAAAACAATGCAAGCAATACAACAGAAGCATTAATTAACTTCATTCCAATTTTAATCATCATCATTTTGGTTGCTTTTGCGATGTGGCTTTCAGCGAGTCTTTCTAAGAAAGTTGGCCCAACAATTATTATTGTGGTGCAAAAAATCTTTGGAATATTACTTGGAGCTCTTGCAATAGAGTTTGTGGTTGCAGGTATTATTGAATCGTTTAAATTACAGGGTTCTTAGCGACTCGCGAATAATTAGCTCAGATTTAAATTCTTTAGATTGATTGGTTTCTTCTAATCCATTAAATTTTGCCATCAAAATTTTAGCAGCATGATTAGCCATTTTTTCAACTGGTTGTTTGACTGTAGTGAGTGCTGGCCAAATTTCATCAGCAATAGGCGAATCATCGAATCCCGCAAGTGATATGTCATCGGGAATCTTTAAACCCTTCATATGCGCAGACTTCATAATACCGGCTGCCATTGAATCGTTGCTTGCAAAGATTGCTGTTGGAATGCGATCAGATTCAAAGATTTCTACCCCCGCATCAAATCCTGACTTGAAGCTAAAATTTCCTTGTTTAATCCAAGCATCATTAACATCAAAACCATGAATTTTAATTGCATCAATAAATCCATTAAATCTTAGATTGGAAGCTGAATGTTTTGGATGCCCCTTGATAAAGCCAATTTCGTTATGTCCATGTTTTATAATTTCTAAGGTTAATTTATAAGCAGCCTCATAGTCATTTGAAGAGACATATAAAGACTCAGTTTTCTTTGTACTTGGTGCTATAACAGCATGCTCGATTTGATGTTTATCTAAATCTTCAAGAAAGTCATCCATATCACTTAGGGGAGGCGTAAGAATCAAACCATCAATTTTCAAATCTTCAACAAACTCAAGAATAGTAGCGTTCAATTCAGGTGATTTGTAGTCACACTCTTGAACAACTAGGTTATACCCAGTTGATTTACAAGCTTTAAATATTCCACTTTGAATGTCTGCTAGATATGATTTATTTGGATTGTCATAAAGCAATGCAATTATGAAGGATCTTTTTGATCTTAAGCTTTGAGCGCTTTTATTGGGCCTAAACCCAAGTTTATTTACAGATAATAGAACCCTTTTTTTTGTTTCTTCGGCAACGTTAGCTTCATTATTTATAACTCTTGAAACAGTTTTAATAGATACTTTTGCATCTTTCGAAACATCTTTAATGGTAACCGCCATAGCTTTTTAAATTTTATTGCCTTATTTCAATATTTTAACGATAATGTATTTTGACAACGATATCAATGGGGTGATTAATCAATGTTATTTAGTAATTTAGACATTTTTATTGTCGGTTTTTACTGTGTTGGAATAATCATTCTAGCTCAATATGTCTCAAGATCACAGCAAGGGGTCGAGAAAACAGCCGAAGAGTATTTTTTAGCAGGTAGATCATTGCCGTGGTGGGCTATAGGCGCATCACTAATAGCTGCAAATATATCTGCAGAACAAATTATTGGCATGTCTGGCCAAGGGTTTGTTGTTGGTATGGCAATAGCAACTTATGAGCTAACGGCTGCTATCGCCTTGATTGTAATGGCAAAATATTTTTTACCGCTATTTCTAGAGAAACAAATTTACACAATGCCTCAGTTTCTTGAGCAAAGGTTTGATAGGAGAGTTAGTCTTGTGCTTTCGTTCTTTTGGTTAGCAGTCTACATATTTATTAATCTAACAAGCGTATTATGGCTCGGTTCCTTGGCAATTAACTCATTAACCGGCTTAGATTTATTTTATGGCTTAGTGCTTTTAGCTCTTCTTTCTTTAGCATACTCGCTTTGGGGAGGACTTAGAGCTGTTGCTATGACAGATATTATTCAAGTTGTATTGTTGATCTTTGGCGGATTGTCTGTTTCATACATTGCATTAAACCAAATATCTGATGGAACTGGTGTGGTTAATGGTTTAAGTCAAGTTTATCAATTGCTTCCTCAAAAGTTTGATATGATTTTGTCCGCCGATCATCCTGCATATAAGGATCTGCCTGGAGTCTGGGTGTTGATAGGTGGCTTATGGATAGCTCATTTTGCATATTGGGGATTTAATCAATACATAACTCAAAGAGCTTTAGGAGCCAAATCACTGCCTGAGGCGCAAAAAGGCGTTATGTTTGCCGCATACTTAAAGCTATTAATGCCATTCGTTGTTGTGCTTCCAGGAATTTGCGCTGCTGTTATTTATCCAACGCTAGAAAAATCGGATCAAGCTTACCCCATGATGATGTCCTTATTGCCTAATGGTTTACTGGGCTTAACTTTTGCAGCATTAGTTGCGGCAATAGTATCTTCATTGGCATCCATGACGAATAGTGTCAGCACTATTTTTACCATGGATATCTACAGGAGTTTTGTTAAATCCAAACCTTCAGAGCAGAAGTTGGTTAATGTTGGCAGGAATATGGCTTGGATTTCATTATTCATTGCAGTCCTTTGTGCACAACCATTACTTGGTAAAATGGAATCTGCATTTCAATATATTCAAAACTTTACTGGATTTTTTACTCCGGGAATTTTGGTTATTTTTCTGGTTGCATTATTTTGGAAAAAAGCTACCACTTTGAGCGTTCTAGTTGCAGCAATCATGTCTTTGGTTTTATCTCTATTTATCTTTCTTGTTTTTCCTGAATATCCTTTCATTCATAGGATGGGAATTGTATTTTTAATTTCAGGTTTTGCATGTTACTTGACTTCTCTTTTACAGGGATATGATGATCAAGAAAAAGCAATCGATATATCAGGCATTAATTTTAAAACCGAGAGTTCATTTAATTTAAGTGCTGTGATTATTTGTATCATTTTAACTCTAACTTATCTTCTTCTATGGTAATTGATCCTAAGGTAGCTTTTTTTAATAGCAGAGTGTTGTTAGTGGATATTGGTGGCACCAATATTAGAACGGCATCTGCTGACATCGGTTCAAGCGAACTTATTAATGCAAGTAAAAATAATCTAGATTGCTTAGGTTCGTTTGATGAAATGTTGCAAGAATTCTTAGATGAAGATGCGTCAATTAGACACCTCGTATTCTCTATTGCTGGTCCTAAACTTCATAACTCTATAGAGATGACAAATAGGGACTTTAAGATAGATGCAGTCAATATTCTTGATAAGTTCTCAGTTGATTCCTGTCATGTCCTTAATGATTGGGAGTCAATAGGACATGGTTTATCTCTTTTCAAGAAAGAGGAGATGAGCTTTATTAATCAAGGCAATGATTTCAATGAAACAGCATTAATTTTAGGCCCGGGAACTGGACTGGGAGCTGCTCAAGTCATTCAAGAAAATATTGTGCTTCCCACAGAAATTGGAAATAGCTCATTTGCCATTCAAGATCTATTGTCAGAGCTTGATCTTTCCAATCAACATGACTTCAATGTCATTGAAGATTTAATCTCAGGAGGCGGATTGGCTAAAATTTATTCTGAATTTGCTAATATTGATAAATCTCCAGAAGAGATTGTAGCCAGCTACCATACTGATAAATTCTCTCAAAAGAGTATTGATATTTTTCTTAAAGCACTAGCTCAAATCCTATCTGAGTTTGCTTTGGCATATTTGCCAGGAAAAGGTATTTATCTTGCTGGAGGTTTAATGCGCTCCTTGAATGAATTTATTGATATAGATTTATTTTTAGAGAATTTTTTAGTTAACAGAAAATCTATGCATGCAGATGTGCTTAATCAAATTCCTCTTGCATTAATTAATCAAGAGATGACTTGTTTGCATGGTAGTTTAAATTTTATTAATAAAATTAGTCAAAATCGCAATTAACTTTGGAAGATTTTATTTTAAATAATTTAACAGAATCAATTGGCTTTGCATTTTCTTTTAACCCAGCACAAGGTCAAGGTTGAATTTTCAGATTTAGATTTTTAAGAACGGAGAGAGCATGAAAAACTTATTGTTAATCATTTTTTTATTTCAAGCACCAAATATTTTTGGTCAGGTTGATTGGGCAAGAACAAATACTTGCGAGTATAAAAACTTTGATAACTCAGATCTTATTGAGCAATTAATAGATGGAATGACAATTGAGGAAAAGGTTGGGCAAGTAATACAGGGTGATTTGGACTTTATTTCTCCAGCTGATGTGAAGAAATTTAAAATTGGTTCTGTGTTAAATGGAGGAAATACAGCTCCCAATGGAGATAAATACAGCTCGGTTGAGGACTGGAAAAATCTAAGCAGGGAATTTTATGATGCTTCTCCTACCTATAAAGGTATTAAAGTGCCAGTTTTATGGGGCACTGATGCCGTTCATGGCCATAATAATGTTATTGGGGCAACATTGTTTCCTCATAATATTGGGCTCGGAGCCACAGGCAACACTGATTTAATGAGGAACATTGGTGAGGCAATAGCTCTTGAGGTATTGTCTACAGGTGTGGCCTGGACATTTGCCCCAACAGTTGCAGTCCCCCAAGATGATCGCTGGGGAAGGACATATGAGGGCTTTTCAGAGGACCCAATCCTGGTATCAAAGCTTGGTAAGGCATTCGTGCTTGGCTTGCAAGGTGAAGGGGATACCTTGCTTGATAATAATCATGTAATTGCTACCGCCAAACATTTTATGGGTGACGGCGGCACTTTTGAAGGAATTGATCAGGGTAATACAAGAATTTCAGAAATTGGTTTAAGGGAGATTCATGGCTATCCTTATTTTGATGCTTTGGATGCTTGCGCTCAAACTGTTATGGCTAGCTTTAATTCTTGGAACGGTAAGAAGCTTCATGGTTATAAAGAATTGTTAACTGATATTTTAAAAACGGAGATGCAGTTTGATGGGTTTGTTGTAGGTGACTGGAATGGTCATGGACAGGTTGAAAACTGCTCAAATGCAAAATGTGCTCAGTCCTTCAACGCTGGCGTAGATATGTTTATGGTTCCTGAAAATTGGAAAGATTTGTTAAGAAATACTATCAGGCAAGTAAAATCAGGTGAAATTTCTGAGGCTAGACTCAATGAAGCTGTTAGAAACATTTTGAAAGTTAAGTCTAGGCTGGGATTATTTAATGGAAGAATCCCTCATGAGTTTAAAGGAAACTATTTGGGTCATCCGGATCATATTGCTCTAGCTCGTCAGGCAGTTAGAGAGTCACTGGTGTTGTTGAAGAACAATAATAATCTTCTTCCATTAAACCCTAAACAACATATTGGAATTATCGGTGATGCAGCAAATAAAATTTCTTCTCAAACTGGTGGCTGGACTATTACTTGGCAGGGAAGAGAAAATTCAAATGATGATTTTATAAATGTTAATTCAATATTCGAAGCCCTGAGCAAGCTTGTTAGCTCTTCAGGAGGCACAGTGGAATATTCTAGAAATGGAAAATTTATAAAAAAACCAGATGTTGTTATAGGCGTATTTGGTGAAGAACCCTATGCTGAAATGCTTGGTGACTTAAAAGATGTTTCATTTGTTCCAACCGACCCAAAGTTTTTGCCAATATTGGAGGCTACCCATGCCAAAGGCATTCCTACAATCAGCATCTTTTTATCTGGAAGACCTTTAGTTGTGAATAGACAAATAAATGCCTCAGATGCATTCATTGCTGCGTGGCTTCCAGGCACAGCAGTAGAGGGGATAGGGGATGTAATTTTCACCAAAGATCAAAAGATGAATTATGATTTTACTGGAAAATTATCATACTCATGGCCCAAATCAAAAGATCAAGCTGTCCTTAATTTTACTGATAGCGTTTACGATCCATTATTTCCATATGGGTATGGTCTGACATATCAATCCGATATTCAGATCGATCGAATTCAAACGAATGTGGCATTATCTAAACTAGACCTAGTCAACGTATTTTTAGGGGCTGCTTCTATTCCAGGAAAGGAATTTGTGGTTACTGATACTGGCCCTGAATTTGTAAATGATGACGATTTTCAAAGCATTAATGGAAACATTAAAATAACTAGGTTTGATTATCAAAGGCAAGATGATGCAAAAAATATCATCTTTAAAGATAGTAAATCTCTTCAGGCTTTTGGTATTTCAACAGAATCTCCAGTAAATCTTGTTGGCATGAAGTCACCTTTTTATGAAATTGTAATGAGGGTAAATACATTGACTAATCCAGCTTTATATTTCAGCGTGGGTTGCGGAAATGACTGCAGAGGATCCATTCAGCTCCCAACGGATTCTATGAATGAGTGGTCAACAATCAATATCCCAGTCTCATGCTTGGAGGATGATGGCTTAAATAAAAGTAAAATTCAGGTTAGAGGATTATTTCTTAGTGAAGAGAGCATTAATTTTGATCTTAACTCTATTATCATCAAAGATGGAAAATTGACTGGAAGGGAAGTTGGATGCTAAATAAGCTTAATTATTTGGGTTATAAAAGTATTGAAATTTTGCATAAATCTGTGAAGTTTCAAGTCTGATATTATCACTAAAAGGATTTGGCTCTTTGTAGAATTGAGTTCCACCTGCATAAAATATTGTATATGGGTTTGGTTTCCATTGAATTAGAGCCTCAAGAAAGTAGTCGTCACTGAAATCATTTTTTTCAATGATAGTCCTGGTCGATAAAGCACTATCAATTTGATAATCCAACTCAAATCTATTTATCTCGCCTGCATAGAAATTCTCACCAGTAACTTTGTTTTTTAATTCTGAGAATCTATGACCAAGTGCAATCTTAAAGTTATCTGAGAATCTAAAGACGTTGTAGAGATTGTATTCAGTTGAATCACCAATTACTGGGTTATCAATTCTGTAAGCAATTGATTCACCTTTTTCTATCTCAAAACTAGTAAAAAAACTTTCCGAGGGATGATATTGACCCCTTATTTCAACATCTCTTTG
Organism: uncultured SAR86 cluster bacterium; assembly: GCA_902511425.1. Classification (GTDB taxonomy): domain Bacteria; phylum Pseudomonadota; class Gammaproteobacteria; order Magnimaribacterales; family D2472; genus D2472. The sequence goes on along the minus strand of CABXFE010000005.1, from coordinate 35,251 downwards.
CTCACCATACTGAATGCCATTAAATTTTTCACTTGGTTCATACTGCCATTCAATTGCTCCAGTAAAATTAAAGTTTGTTTCAAGCTCAATTTTGAACTGATAGAATTCTTGAGTTTTCTCATTTCTAAAATTTAACCTATTTCTATTATTCCAATGAAAAGTTATTTTTCTTAATGTACCTTGAGACCTATAGGTTCTTCCATACCAATAATTTCTGCTTTTATAGTCGTTTCTCCCAACAAAACCAACGTGCGCTCTGTAAGTTGGGGACACATCTTTAAATCTAATTCCTGCATAAGAACCATTAACAGCTCTTCTAAGACGAATATTTTTAGCTGTTCCAGAGAAAGATTCTCCATCCATTGCATAAGTTCTGCCTGCAAAAGTATCATCAGTTTCAATGAAATTAATATTGCTTTCTTGAGTATCACTTCTTGCGTAATTTAGGTCTAAAATATAATCATCCATAAAGTTAATTAAACTATCGAATTCAACCACTGAACCAGATCCACCCACTTGATAATCTCTATTTGTTGCGATTAACCCAACATGTGATTTATTGCCTAAATTTCTTTTTAACCTTCCTATCGTTACCTTACTTTTACCAGCATTACCTTTATAAGATCTATATTGCCCAGCTGCTAAATAGGGTGAATCGGTGTCTGTAGCTTGCAACAAATATACCGTATTTTTTTCGCCCTGATTGATGTATTTAATTGCTCCTAGAGGATTGGTAATGGATCGAGTGTAAACAGTTTGCGTATCTGATTTAAGCAGCTCAGATCCTTCAAGAAAAAAAGTTCTTTTTTCAGGGTAGGACATGGCAAAAGTTTGATTAGCCATGATCATTGGAACATCAGACTCAACCTGAGAGAAGTCTGGGTTGATAGTGTATTCAATAGACGAAGACTTTGATAGGTCATATAGCCCAGTAATACCAATTTCGTAGTCAGGGTTCTGCAATTTAAAATCTTTAACAGGCCTGTCACCATTTTGATTTAAAAATATGTAAGGATATAAATAATTTCTATAAATTTTTTCTGGTGAGCCTAAAAGAATTTCTTCATCGGCCTGACATGCATAACATTGTTCAGCCGGAAGATTTTTGAATGAAGCAAAAACAGTTTGAATTCCAGCTTCATATGATTTTCTTATGAAGCCCATTTTCCATTTTTGCACTTCAGTATCTGGTAGCTGAAGTTCGGCGAAGGGGATAATCAATTCAGCTGAGTAACCATCATCTTGAAATGCAGTGGCAGATTGAAAAAGAATATCCCAGGAGTCATCTGGGCCAGCACTACTTATATGTTTTTCATCCAGCTGTACCCCTAATGCGTTAACCCCAATAAGAACACCGTATCTACCATCCCTAAATGGATCAGCCATCAAAGCAACATAGTCTTCATTCCATGTTTGATCTCTATTTTTTAAAGTCGCTCTTATTTTCTTGGGGTCACCATATGCTTTTATAGCTATATATAGATATTTTTCATCAAACTTTACATAAGCTGTAGTTTTTAAACCTGCAGGTGTATTTCGAGAGGGCATGACCTCATACTCTAAGTCAAATATAGATGCCTCTTTCCATTCATCATCTGAGATAACCCCGTCAAGAGAAATGTTCTCACTCAAAGTATTCAGCGAAACGCCAAACAAAATGATGACAATTAATTTATTAAAGTATGTAGTTTTAAAATTCATTATTAAGGACGGATTATTTTAGTGTAAATAGATGGTTGATAGCTAAAAATTTTAATAATATATTTAAAATAATTCGTGGGAAATTGATCTAATTTCGGTATAATCCCCAACATTATGGCAGATAGCAAAAAGAAACAAACTAAGGTTTATTTAATTCCAGAAAGTGAATCAAGAGATAGTCACACCTATCATTACTTAGCAGTAAAGACAAAGAAACTGGTTATTGAAAACCAAAAATTAAGATTAAAAAAGTTTAATCCAGCCAAGCAAATCCATGAATGGTTTGTAGAGGCTAAATTGCCACCACACAGTAAATAATCTTTTTACTTTTTTTGCTCCTCTGTTTCATCTCGGTGCTTCTTTAGATAAGTCATAAAAGGTGTCCCGCCAGTCCCTGTAATAGTTGATCCGCCTCGGCCGAATGGGTTTTTAATCTGAGATTGTTTGTGTATATAGGTTCCTGCATATTCAAGATGCATTGCTCTGAACGCCCTTATTTCCTCCAGACAATCATTGTACTTATCAACAAGCTTTCTTGAATCCTCAATAAGTTTTTTAATTTGAGAAGTATTTTCAAGCTCAGAAATAAAATTTCTATGCTTTGGCGGCATGTAATCTCTCATTTCGTTTAAATAATGTCTTAGATGATCTTTTGTGTGTGAAATTTGCAAGGCTCCATCCAATGATGGAATTATGCTACTTTGTGCACCGGTTTCTCCTCTAAAAAATTGAGGTTTGTTATCAAACTGCCCCTCATAAACAAGCCCTTTTTTAAGATCAGGGTTATCTTTTGTTCCAAAAATAAATGGGCGTACACGATGATAATAAATATATGGATCACATTTCTCAGGCATTCTTGCAAAAATTGAATTTACTTTTTGCATTGACTCTACTATCTGTTCTAAAAATTTATACACTTCTTGTTCAGATGTATTTTCGTTACATTGTGATATTTTTTTGCATGCCCCTATAGCATCTGATGCAGCATTTTCAATGCATACATGAATAGTGACAAACCAATCCTCATCCACGCCACCTAAAAAATTATTTATTAAACCAACATTTTCTAATGATATCTCTTCATCTTTATTGATTAAAAACCAATTATCTAGGCAATAACTTGCATAGCTTAGAATCGGGGGTCTCCCTTGATGATTTGCAGCCTCGACCCAGGGCTCTGCAAGGCAGTGAGGTAATTTTCCATGAGGTTTTTTATCACCCCAAATATAAGCATGAGCCATAAAGCTTAATTGTGACATAGCAAGTTTTAGATCTTGCCCCATCTGATTTACTAATAGCTCTTTAATAGTTAAATCTTTCTTTGAAAGTTTATCAATGGTTGTTTGAACTTTTCCTGTTAATAATAATTTTGGGAGGTTGTTACATATTTCTTCAATTCTTGAACATGACTGAGAGTCTATTGAATAGGATTGTGCAGGTGCATTTTTTGGTAAGAAACCTTTCATATAAATCCCCCCAGATTTTTATAAAAAAGTCTAAAGTAGTATAACGATTTTTATAGAACTTAGTCTTGTTCTTTTCTGATTAGAGTTGATGAAATATCATCTCTGAAGATCTCTTCTCCAAATCCAGAAAATCTTTTAGCTATGTGCTTAGGTATACTCACAGAATCAAGATCAATAAAATTGTTTTTTATTTTTCGTCCAAATACTAGAAAGTTAATATTGTGGCTATTAAATAAATCTAATTGATTGAGCATATCCTCGCGATTTAAATAAAACTTTTCATCTAAAATTCTTGTTAAGGTATCAGCACCAATAATAAATACAGAGTTCGGGAAGAGGGCGGCCTTGTCTGTAAATTTTCCTGCTTTGGTTAAAACCCATTCCTGTCCATGACTGAACTGGTCAAGTGTTGTTTCAATTTCATGATATGAAAGAGGAGGCTTGTCAGCATTTTGAATGCATATTTCATATGCGAGACCTAATCCAGTTTTTTTCTCGGCGAGCTCACTCATAGAGTTATGTCCTGAATGGAAGGGATTAAATGATCCTGGAAAAATTAGCTCTGGAATACGATTGGATGATGAAACAAAATCAATTTTATTAGCAACCAACTTGACCCAACTTTTTTCGGCTTTAACAGTCTTGATCTCAAGAGAGGAGTTTTCAACCAGCTCATGATTTTGGACTTTGCATGATTGCGCAATCGCTTGGATGATGTGATCAGTAACGATGCGCTCTTCTTCTTCCCGAGTCAGCTCACCTTTTTTAGGGAATGTAAAAGAAAAGCTAGACGAATATTTGTATGTCTGTATAGCGATAAAAAATTTATGCTCCCCCTTTTTTGAATAATTTGTTGCTAGCGAGGCAGTAACTGCTACACCTAAGAGATTTTTTGGATTAGTATTTTGATCAATTTTTTTTGCAGCACTATAGGCTTTTGCTGCCATGCTTAGGGTAGTTCGCAAAGAGCAGTAATGATCTGGCTGCTTGAGTAGATAATAGTCTAAAGATTCTTTTGCATAGGGCACATAAGACTCTAATACTGATTTACTTGCGCCAGGTACTTTTAAAAACTCAGATATCGCATTGGTTCCACCACCGCTTGATACTAAAACAAATCTATATGGGGAGGAATGGATCTTCTTAATGATTTCTAAATATTGGGACATTTTAAACTTTAGCTATAATTCTTAATATTTTTAAGTGCATAATTAATTTAATGTGAATATTAGCAAGCAAACTCTAGAAAGGGCATTGGATTCAGCCAGTTTTCCGGTTGTTGCAGCATTGCTAGTTCATTTTACAGGAGATATTTCAATATTAGACAAATTACCTAGGCCCAATCAAGCAGTGTTAGGAGAAACTCAGGGATTTCTCTCTAACGATGACAAGCAAGTAATTAAGAAAATAGCCCTAAAAGAAATACATAAATTTTTTTCTACTCATGAAGCTAAAGATCTCTATGTTCCTTCAAATCAAGAGCTTCATAGAATGATGAATTTTATAGTAGGAGAGAGCGTGTCTTCCGAATATATTCCTATGATGCTAAGTGACTTGCATCTTACAACTGGTAATTCAAAATCAGATTTTGTAACTGCAAAATCAAGTCTAGAAGTTTTGATTATTGGTGCTGGCATGTCTGGAATCCTCGCTGCAATTAAATTAGCGGAGAGAGGAATCAAGTTTAAAATTTATGAAAAGAATGTTGATCTTGGTGGAACTTGGTATGAAAACAAATATCCTGGAGCTAGAGTTGATATCGCAAACCATTTTTATTCATATTCATTTGAAGAAAACCACGAGTGGTCAGAGCATTTTTCCCAACAGCCGGAATTATTAGATTATTTTAAAAGGTGTTTTAAAAAATTTGATATTCAAAAGAATACATACTTTGAAACTCAGGTTACTGACATGAAGTTTGATGATTCAGCTCAAACCTGGGAAGTAGCTTCCATTAGAAATGGGAAAAATAATCTTGAAACAATCAATATTGTTATTTCTTGTGTTGGGCAGCTAAATCAGCCAAAAATTCCTGATATTGAGGGCATAGATAAGTTTGAAGGCAACTTGTTTCATTCCTCGCAATGGCCAGAAGCTGATGTAATTACAGGAAAAAAAGTTGCAGTAGTTGGCACTGGTGCAAGCGCGTTTCAGATAGTTCCCAGTATTGCTAAATCTTGCAAAGAGTTAACAATTTTTCAACGATCTCCTCCATGGATGTTTCCTAATCCAAAATATCATGATGAAGTAGATGAAGAAAAAAAATGGTTACTAGAAAACTTACCTTTCTATTCCCGGTGGTATAGGTTTTTACTCTTTTATCCCGGATCAGATCAGCTACTTGCTTCTTTGTTTGTTGATCCCTTATGGAAAGTTAGAAATGATTCTATCAATCAACAAAATGATGAAATGAGGGAGCTTTTTACGGCTGCTATGTTATCTCAAATCTCTGATCAATCTCTTGTTGAAAAGGTGATCCCAAAATATCCTCCATTTGGAAAGCGAATGCTCCAAGACAATGGTGCATGGTTAAAAGCACTTCACCTTCCAAATGTATCCTTGCTTGCAGAGGGAGTTGATTGCATAAACTCTAAGGGAATTGTTAGCTCGGAAAAGGAACATGATTTTGATACTTTGATATTTGCTACAGGTTTTAAATCGCAAGATTTTTTTGATCCTATTGATATTGATGGAGGTTCAGGCAGTTTTAGAAGTATCTACAAAGATACACCCCAATCCTATCTAGGAATAACTTTTTCTACAATGCCTAATTTTTTTGCTATGTATGGTCCAGGAACTAATTTAGCTCATGCCGGAAGCATCATCTTCAACTCAGAGTGCCAAATCAATTATATTTGCTCAGCAATAGATTACATGCTTACTAACGATCACAAAGTTATCAAGGTAAAACCTGAAGTTGAAAAGCGATATCAAGATAGATTCGACGAGAGGCATAAAACAATGGTTTGGCAACATGCAAATGTCTCTAGCTGGTATCAGAACTCGCAAGGAAAAGTTGTCACCACATCCCCATGGAGATTGGTAGAATATTGGAATTGGACAAATAACTTTAATTCACATGAGTATGACTTTTAAATTATTTATTGTTAGCTTAGTTACTTTTTGCGCCTTAGCTAATGCAGAAGATAAAAGGCCTAACATTATTATATTTTTAGTTGATGACTTAGGATGGGCTGATATTTCATTGAGGGGCGCTCCCATTGACACTCCAGCAATTGATTCCTTGTTCTCCGAGGGCCTTACACTAGATAGATTTTATACAACGCCAATATGTAGTCCAACTAGAGCTGCCTTGATGACAGGCAGGGACCCATTAAGGTTAGGAATCTCATACTCAGTAGTAATGCCATGGATGAATAACGGAGTTCACCCAGATGAACATTTCATGCCAGAATCATTTAAAGCGGCTGGCTATCAAACTGCTATGGTTGGAAAATGGCACCTAGGACATTCTCAGGAAATATTTCATCCAAATGCCAGAGGCTTTGATGATTTTTATGGCCATCTTCATACCGAAGTTGGTTATTTCCCACCATTTGCAAATCAAGGTGGCGTTGATTTTCAACGTAATGGAGTGACTATAGCGGATGAGGGCTATGAAACATTTCTTTTGGCAGATGAGGCTTCGAGATGGATCAAAGCTAGAGATAAAGATAAGCCGTTTTTTCTATATATGCCATTCATTGCACCTCATAGCCCGCTAGAGGCACCAGATGATCTTGTAAAAAAATACGAGGACTTAGAAGATACAAGGGAGCTTACAAGGAGCGCAGCAATTGATCGTACTAGAACATTAAATGGTTTCTCTCCAAGCGCTCGACCAATGTATGCAGCTGTGGTTGATGGCTTGGATCAAGCTATTGGACAAGTTTTAGACACTTTAGCAAAAGAGGGGATTGAAGAGGAAACCATTATATTATTTAGCAGTGACAATGGTGGGGCTGCTTATGCAGGTGGCGGGGCTGATAACTTTCCACTAAGAGGAGGCAAAGGAGATACATATGAGGGAGGAATCAGGGTTGTAGCTGCGATGAGGTGGAAAGGCACGCTGGATGCAGGAAAAAGCTTTGAATCAATCATGACAGTCATGGATGTTTTTCCAACTCTTGCAAGTGCTGCCGGTGTATCAATGCTTAATACAAAAGAAATTTGGGGAAGAGACTTGTGGTCGGCCATCCAAAATGGAAAAAATATTAAGCTTGATAAAGAGATTTATTTTGCATCTGAGACTCCCAATTATGGAGAATTTCATACAACAGTTTTTAATGATAAGTGGAAATTAGTTCAGGTTATAACAAGCTCACTGTTGGAGATTAACGTAGAGAATAAATTGTTTGATATCAATGCTGATCCGAATGAATATAATAATCTTGCAGATGAGTATCCAAAATTAGTTGAAATTATGGCTAATAAGATAAGGGAGTGGCGAGCACTTCATCCAATATCAGGCATAAGAGCTCAATTAGTTCCACCTCCCGGATGGAGAGCCCCGAAGGACTGGACAAGTTACACCATCCCTGTTGAAGACCTTCAAGAAGATGCCTCTCTGGGTTTCGGTGCCCATGCTCATCAGATATTAGATTATTTAATTAAGGACCACGGAAGAATTATTTATGATTGCGAGCCTGGAGACTGGGAACGCGGAAAATGCAAGGCACCGGAATCACTAAAAAACCATAAACATTAATGAAACATCTTATTCTGATTTCCTTTGTTATTTTAAATCTCAATATTCTTGCTCGTGAAATAGAGGAAACAACTTTTTCTTATTGGGATAAGCCAGATTCACAAATATACTACTCAACTCCAAACACTATAGATGCAGATACAAAAATTATATTTATCATGCATGGCGCCTCAAGGGGAGCGAAAAAATATTTAAATGATTGGTTGCCTCTAGCTAAAGATAGGAACGTTGTTTTAATAGCACCAGAATTTACTAAAGAATCTTATCCAGAGTACGTTTATTTGATGATGAGCACAGAAAGAGGAAAATTACTAAAAGACTCATCGCTTTATCTCACCGATTCTCTTGGGCTTCTTTTTGATTATTTCAAAGCTAAGTTTGATCTCTCAACTAATACTTTTAGACTCTATGGTCATTCCGGAGGCTCTCAATTTGTTCATAGATATCTATTATTGAGTGATGAGAGTAGGGTTGAAAAAGCAGCTATGGCTAATGCTGGTTTTTACACTTTTGCGGATGCTCAAATTGCTTACCCATTTGGTATTAAAAATATGGATGTTTCCAACGAAAGGCTTGAATGGTTTCTTAGGCTGAAGGGTGGAGTATTTTTGGGGGATGCTGATAATGATCCCAATCATCATTCCTTGCCCTCCATGCGAAAAGCAAAAAAACAAGGTAAACATCGATTCGAAAGAGGAACAAATTTCTTTAATGATTTGATAAAACTTGGCGTAGAGAAAAACCTTCCTCTTCGTTGGAGATATCAAACGGTTCCAAATATTGCTCATGATAATGCGGGCATGAGCTTAGCAGCATCAGAGTTTTTGCTTGAAGATCTTTAAGAAGTATTTCTTTCAATGAAGTCATCAGCAGCGTTATAAATTTTGATCTTTCTATCTTCATTCATTCTATCAAGGGACTTCAACATCAACCCCAATCTAGGGTTTTTAGCAAAAAAATCTCTATTATTTTCTATAAACCTCCAATACAGACCATCCACTGCATCGCACCATTCTCCTTTTTTGTAATTTGACATCCTTAGCATGTAACTTGATCCACAGATATAGGGTTTAGTTGAGAATATGCCACCATCTGCATAAGTCCCCATTCCAAATACATTTGGCACCATCACCCAATCAGCAGAGTCCACATACATTTCCATAAACCAGTTATAGATCTCAATTGGTTTAATATTTGATAGATTCATCAAGTTTGAAATAATCATCAACCTATTAATATGATGAGTATATCCTGTGCTTGCGGACTCTTTAATTGCATCATCTAGAACTGGGATGCCTGTTTCTCCGGAATACCAATTTTTATTCAGGCTATTGCTGTGAGACCAAAAATTCAACTCTTTATATTGAGGCATGTTTTCCCAGTAAACTCCTCTTATAAATTCTCTCCATCCTAATATCTGCCTTACAAATCCCTCCAATGCATTGATTGGGATCTGATTCTCTGCTTTATTGAAGTAACTTATTGCATCCACAATACATTCCATAGGATCTAACAAACCTGAATTGATATATGGAGAAAGAAGTGAATGGAACAGGGTTGAATTTTCTTTGTCTATGGCATCTTGAAAGTCTCCATAGGATTTAAAATATGATTTTAAAAAAATACGCAATTGTTCTCTGGCCTTAGAATGAGTAACAGCCCAATTAAAGTTTTCCAAGTCTCCAACTGAATTTGGAAAGCAGTTTTCAACATCAACCATTGTAGAAACTGTCAGTTCATCTGATTTAAGTTTTTTTCTAGGTTTTGGGGGTTCTGTTAGTTTTGAAATGCTTTTTTGATTCTCCTTATCGAAATTCCATTTACCACCAAGTGGTTTGTTGTCATCCATCAGAAGGCTATATTTTTTCCTTAGCCATCGGTAATAGTATTCTTGTACAAGAGATTTCTTATCTTTAGACCATTCAGAAAAACCTTCTATGGAATCAATAAATTTGGTGTCTGGATGAATTTTGAGCTCAACATTGTGTTTAGATCCAAAGAACATTAGTTGAGTTAATATCCCATGATCACTTGGTTGAGTTACATGAAGGATATTAAAATTAATTTTTTCATGCAATGTCTCAAGTTCGTGCATTAAATCAATATTTCTGTCCTTTGTAATTTTTACATGGATAATGTTGTTAAAGTCTCTTTCTAAACTATCTTTCCAATGCCTTAGAGCCGAAATCAGCAAAACTAGTTTGTGTTTATGATGCTTTAATTGGTAAAAAGTATCACACGGTTCATAAAGCAATAACGGATCTGAGGCATCAATTGCTGTGAGAACTTTATTGTTTGTTGATAAATCATCCGGAAAGATTAATCCAATTTGTTTCATACTTTTGTCTCAGTTAGAAATTTCCCCAAAGCTTTTCCTGAATTGTATGCAGATTCAATTCGAGGAGAAATATTCCAATCACCTATAGCATATGCATCTTTTGATACATGTGTAAATTCATTCTTAATATTTGATCTGCTACACAGAGCATATTTCCATCTAAATATTCCTGCATGCGCAATATTATAGTCCCCATGAATTATATCTTTAACAGCATTACTAGCCTTAGTTTGAAGTAACTTATCTGGCTTATCTAGCATTTTTAAACTGAAATTTGGTGAAAACTGCAATACCCAAGTTACTTTATTTTCATCATTATAGAAATGACTTGATCCAAGGTAAGCAACTTCTTTGTTGATATTTTTATAAGCATTATGCTGGTTCTCAATTGTGCCATTTAATGTCATTCCTACCGCAATACACGGACTAAACTTTGAATCATGCTCTATTTTTGATTCATAGATGTTTTGTGCCTGTGGTAAAGGCATACTAGAAATAATAATATCGTAGGGTTCAGATTTACCCGACTCAAAATGAACTAGTTTGTTTTTCTCATCAATTTTTACTGCGCGATGATTAAATTTTATATTTAAAATTTGATCATAATTTTTTAGAAGGGCATGCATACCCCTTTTTCCAACAAAGTAATTTTTAGTATCAACACAGTCATTTGACTCACAATCAAAGGAAGATCCTATAAAATTTATAGCATCATTTTCTACAAGAAAATTTTGTAAGCTGGATGACTGAGCTTTGCAGAATTGAGCTCCAAAATGAAATAACCCATTATCCAGTGTTTTAGCACATAATCTTCCGCCCACACCACGTGATTTTTCATAAACGTGAACATCAAAACTATCACAAAGGCTTAATGCACAAGATATTCCGCTCATGCCAGCTCCCAAGATGATAATCTTAGGTTTCTTCATATTTTTTATGTATTGTCTTTGTAGATTACTCCGTCCTTCATAACAAAGATTACATTTTCAACGGTTGATATATTTTCAACAGGGTTTTGTTGAACAGCTATTATATCAGCTAACATACCAGGTTTTATTTGCCCTAATTTGTCTTCAATTCTAAGAAGTTTTGCTGTTTCAATTGTTGCGCTTTTTAATGCATCTAGATTAGTCATGCCAGCATTTGTCATAAGAATAAATTCTTGCCAATTGTCTCCATGAGCAGAAACACCTGAGTCAGTACCAAAGGCTATTTTTACACCCGCTTTATATGCTTTAGTAAAGGTTGACTGAATTTGGGGGCCAATTTTTTCAGCCTTAGGTTTTACAAGCGCTGGAAAAAAATTAGGGATTTTTGCTTTTTCCGCAACCCAATCGCCTGCCATGATGGTGGGAACATAATAAGTTCCTTTTGATTTCATCAAATCCATAACTTCTTGATCCATGTAAGTACCATGCTCTATTGAATTAATACCAGCTATCACAGCTCTTTTCATGCCTTCTTTCCCATGAGCATGTGCTGCTGTCCATAGTCCATAATCATTGGCAGTTGCAACAATTGAATTTAATTCTTCATCTGTGAACTGTGGATTTTCACCAGACTTGGCAACACTTAAAACACCTCCAGTAGCAGTAATTTTTATTCCATCTGCTCCATCTTTGTACCTTTGCCTGACTGCTTTTTTGGCATCCTCTGGACTATCAACAACTCCTTCTTCAGGAGATGGCGGAGAATAGTTATCTTTTGGCATGCCATTGGTTGGATCACCATGACCTCCAGTCGTTGCTATGGTTTTACCTGATGTAAAAATTCTAGGGCCTATCACCAAACCCTCTTTAATTGCATCTCTAAGCGAAATAGTTTCCATTCCCCCATCACCCAGATTTCTTACAGATGTGAATCCAGCCATAAGTGTTTTTGACGCAGCATTTGCAGCAAATAGCGCTCTGTACTCAGGCTCTATCTTTGAGCGCCTTTCTGCTTTTGGAACATATTCCTGTGCCAGATGAACATGCATATCCATAAATCCAGGCAAAACATATGATTGCTTTAAGTTAATAATCTCATCATTTTTTTTTGGGGTCGCGTAACCCTTTGTAACTTCAAGTATTTTATTATCTTTAATTCTTATTGTTACAGCTTTGCTGATCTCTCCATTACTTGTATCCAATAAATTTCCAACATGCAGCAGGGTATCAGCATTTATTAGTGCTGAAATTGACAGAGCAAATAATAAAGAAACTTTTTTCATATATTTTTTATAATTATTAATTCTAAACAATACTATCTTTCTTGATGGATGTTAATTATTTTTGAATTTACCATCATTCCATTTTTATCATGAATTGATAAAGTAATTTTATTTTCACTAGGCTCAATATCAAGGATTCCATAGTTTTTCATTCTAAAGGTTTTCCCAATTAGCAAAGGGTCAGTTTCCTCACCTGGAGATGCTTGTCTGTTTAGAGATGAAGCTGTGATTTCAACAAAATTTTTATTTTGATATATGCCCGATTTATGCCTATCACCGGATACTAAAATAACAGTTTTATTTTTAGCTTTATCAGTGATCAAGTCCAGCAACCGTTTTCGCTCTAGGGGAAAATTATCCCATTTTTCATATGGATGATTGGTAGCTAAAATTTGAATAGAAGAGAGAATGATAATTGCATCTGCATTAGAGCTTGATAGAGAAGATTCTAACCATAACCATTGATCTTGCCCCAGAATAGTGGCTTTAGGATTATTGTTCTTTGTATAAACATTTTTTGATTTGATTAGTTTAGATCTGAAATATCTTGTATCTAGACCAATTATCTCAATCTTGGTCCCCTCCACATCTTGGGTCTGTCTGAAATATATACCCTCTCTATTTCTTCTGGGATCTGAATTTGGAATATTCCAAAAGTTAAGAAACATTTTCTCAGCTTCTTTTTTAAGGGGGTAATCTCCACCCCCATCATTTAGTCCAAAATCATGATCATCCCATATGGCTATTATTTCTTTATCTAAAAGCCATTTAGGTAATCTTTTTTTTTGAGTTTGATAAGCTATTTGCATCTTAGATAATTTGCCATTTGGCATATCACCATACACGTTATCTCCAAGAAATATAAAGCCATCTAAATCCTCATTCTTGATTGACGACCAAATGCTTTGTTCTCGGTCTTGATCTAGGCATGAACCAAGCCCATATTTATATGCATAAACATTTATTGGCGCAATCATCAAAATTGCAAAAAAGATTATCCTTATGCGTATATAATTTTTCATAATATTATTATCTCATTATTGGAGTATTTTAAATCTAAATTGAAATCCTATATTAAATTGATTTGTATTGTTATTCTTTCGGCATGCGCTGAGAATTCAAATAATTCTAACTTAGAATTAGACAACTTTATTAAACCAAAATACTCTTTTAAAGAATCATCATTCAGTTGCAAGTTAGTTTCAGGTCAAACCCTTAATTCTGTTGAGAGATTTATTCCACAATTTGTTGATAGCTATGCAAAAATGAGTCGAGGCAACGAAGAATTATATTTCTTATTTCCAATTACAGACGATAAAACTGACACTCAATCTTTCAATCTTTTATTGCAACATGATGAGATAGATGCCGTTGATAGTTTTAACCTAACCCTTGCAGCATTGAGCTTTGACGATATTGCAACTTGTAACAGTACAAAAATTGTAAGAAATTCTCTAAGACTTGAAAGCAATAAAATTAATAAATTTCCAGCAGTCTCAGAGGTATTACAATGCAATTATAAAGATGGATTTAATTATGCAACAATTAAATTAGTTCTTGAGCAATTTTCAGATGCATTAGTAAAAAATAATTTACCTATCGATATAATTTATTCTGAGGATGAAGGACCAGACAATAGTTTTCAATGGACAAATATATTTATATCTTTCGAATCCCGAAAAGATTTTGTTAACTTGTGGCAAACTTTAGATATTAGCAAAGAGATTCAAGGGTTGCTTATCGAGCAATCAACTTGCCAGTCATCAAAAGTCTATCGACAATACAAAGTTTTGTGATCTAAAAGCTCGACATCTCATCAGCAATTTTTTTAATCCCTTTGCTCACGGTCTCAACAAAGATAAAAGGGAAGAGGCCATGAACAATGCCTGCAATCCCAAGAGAAAGAAGAATAATTGATACTTTCATTACTCTAAGTGCATGCGAAAAGTAATTAACATTTACTTTTTTTAGATGATGAAAATCAAATATCATAATTGATTTTAAACCAATTCTACTTAAATGCTCATAAAATTTAAAAGAGCATTTAATTCTCTTAAGATTAATACAAAGATAGTGTAATATACGTTTTCCTAAAAAAGCGCGGCATTAGTATAATGGCTAGTATATCTGCCTTCCAAGCAGATGGTCCGAGTTCGAATCTCGGATGCCGCACCAATTTTCTAAAAGTTAATTAATGCTAAAATACTTGCATGTTAGTCAAAAGCGTTTCTTCGCCAATTGGATTTTTTGATGCTACTTTTAGCAAATATGGACTTAAGTCATTAGCCTTTACCGGTGATACCCCATCGAACTATCCATGTGATCCAGAATTACAAAAGTCTGTTGATAGCTTTTTTTCTAAGAGGGGTTTGAAATCTTTGCCACCAATTGATTTACAAGGTACAGATTTTCAATTACTAGTTTGGAATGCTCTATGCTCTATACCAAGGGGAGAGACAGCTTCGTATTCAACTATTGCAAAAAAAATTGGATCTCCTAATGCAGTAAGAGCTGTAGGGACAGCATGTAAATTAAATCCGATTCCACTTTTTGTTCCTTGCCATAGAGTTATCAAGCAGGATAAAACCATAGGACAATTTGCATTAGGAACCCATTGCAAAAAATACTTACTAAGAATGGAAGCAGTTTAAAATGATAATTTATGAAACTATTTTGCAGCGCTTGAATGAATCATTTATCACAGAACATTTATTCTTAGAAAATGAAAGCTTCAAACATAATGTTCCTTCCAATTCTGAGTCTCATTTCAAGCTTGTTATTGTTTCAAACAATTTTAATAACATGCCAAAAGTTCAACGTCATCAAGATATATACTCTGCATTAAGCGATGTAATGAATAAGATTCATGCTCTATCTATTCAGGCATTTACATTGGATGAATATGAAAAAAATCCAGTTATATTAGAATCACCTGATTGCTCTAAAAAATAATCATAGTATGCAAAATATTTTTAAATTTATTATAAGAAGACCTCTCGTTGTAATGGTTTTCATTATTGCAATTTTCTTTTCAGCCGCTACTGGTCTTCAGAATTTTAAACTTGATGCATCATCTGATGCATTAGTTATTGAGGGAGATGAAGCCTTTAAAATTTATAGAGAGACAGGTGAAATATTTGGTAATTCGGATTTCTTGATAATTACCTTTACACCAAAATCGGATTTGTTTTCAGCTGATTCATTGGCAACAATTAAAAACCTAGATGCTGCTATAGAAAAGCTTCCTACTGTTGATTCTGTTTTAACCATCTTGGATGCCCCAATCTTTTTTCAACCAAAAGTTCCAATTAGTGATTTGATGAATAATCTCAAAACCCTTGAAACCATTGGGATTGATTTTGATGCAGCGAAAGAAGAAATTTTAAATAATCCTGTGTACTCAGAGTTGATTATCAGCCCTTCAGGCAATACAACAGCCATGCAGATTACACTGAGCGAAAACACCTTATATAGAGATTTGATCCAGCAGAGATATGACTTGCGCAACCTGGTCAAGATCTCAAATGCTCAGAAGTTGGAATTACAAAAAGTTAACCAAAAGATTTCAAAAATTAATGATGAGGAAGCAATTCAACGGGCAGAGTTGATTGCTAAAATTAGAGAACTTTTAAAATCAAATAGTGATAAAGGAACTTTATTTTTAGGCGGCGCATCTATGATAGCTACCGATATGATGACTTTTATTAAATCAGATTTAGCAATTTTTGGTATAGGCGTTGCGATAGTCTTCTGCATAATGCTTTTTATTTTTTTTCAAAATATCTGGTTTGTTATTCTTCCACTTAGCAATGCTTTTGTAACAACTGCATTTACAGCAAGTGTTCTTGGCTTGATGGATTGGAAGATAAGCGTTATTTCATCTAATTTTATTGCACTTTTATTAATTTTAACTATCTCACTCACGGTGCATGTATTAGTGAGGTTTACTGAGGTCTCACGGAATATAGATTCAATTGATGATGGTATATGTATAACCTTAAATCAAATGCTAATGCCATGTTTATTAGCGACATTAACAACTGCTATAGCTTTTCTTTCATTAATTCTTGGTGACATAAAGCCAGTTATTGAATTCGGAAAGATGATGACAGTTGGGATGATTTTTGCGTTTATTTTTACATTTACTTTTTTACCAAGTGCAATGAAATTAGCTATTAAGTCATCAGAAAGCTCTTCAAAAGATTTTATTAATAAAATACCCAACAACTTAGGAATTCTTGCTATTAGAAGAGGTAAGCAGGTCGGCATATTTTTTATTGTTGTTACGATTTCTATGATGTATGGAATTTCAAAACTCGAGGTTGAGAATAGATTTATAGATTATTTTTCTCCAGAAACTGAAATATATCAGGGCATGCTGTTACTTGATCAGGAGTTAGGCGGAACTGCAACACTAGATATTTTGATAGAGCAGCCCAGTGAAGAAATTTTTGATGAATTTGATTTTGATGGTGATGAATTGTTTGAGGATGATTTGTTCGAGGATGAGTCCAGTGAGGCTTCTGGTTATTGGTGGAATGCAGCATCTCTAGCTAAGCTTGAAGATATACATGATTATTTAGATGATATTCCAGAAATGGGAAAAGTCTTAAGTGTGGCCAGTGGTATTAAATTAGCAAGAATGATTAATGATGATAATGATCTAAATGACCTTGAGTTGGCTTTACTAAGATCTGTACTTCCAGAAGACATAAAAGAAACTTTACTCTACTCATACATTAATCAAGATGACTCAAAAGTAAGAATTTCTGCAAGAGTCCTAGAATCTGCTCAAACATTAAATAGGAATGAATTGTTGGAAAAAATTAACTTCGATCTGGTTGATAAATTTAATCTAGAGCCTGATCAATTTAAAGTAACTGGATTGGCTGTTTTATATAACAATATGCTTCAATCTTTGTTCTCATCACAAATTAAATCTTTGGGGTTAGTTTTTGCGGCTATTGGCCTGATGTTGTTAATCATTTTTAAATCAATAAAGATAACCTTAATAGCGCTTACTCCTAATCTAATTACAGCTGGCTCTGTTCTTGGATTGTTAGGCATTTTAAACATTCCTTTGGATATTATGACAATTACTGTAGCTGCAATTAGTGTTGGCATGGCGGTAGATAATACTATTCACTATCTATATAGATACAAGACTGAGGCGGCAAACATTAATATTACCAATGATCAGAGAGTCTTAAACTCTCATGATTCAGTTGGAAGAGCTATTTTTTATACAGCAACAACCATAGCTGCAGGATTTTCAATTTTTGCTTTATCAAGCTTTACTCCAACTGTTCTCTTTGGCTTATTCACCGCTTTTGCATTGATGATTTCTTTTTTCGCATCGTTAACTTTGTTACCATTTCTTTTAAAATTTTCTAATGCTTTTTCAACTCAGGAGTAACACATGGCAGGACCTTTAAACGGAATTACTCTTGTTGAATTTGCTGGTATAGGTCCTGGTCCATTTTGCGGAATGATTTTGGCTGATTTGGGTGCTGAAGTTATTCGAATTGATAGGTCTTCTCAGCATGGTCATGGCAATACACTTGATTTTCAACATAGATCTAAATCATCATTAACTGCAGACTTAAAAAATCCAAAAACTGTTAAAGAAATTAAAAAGCTTCTTAAAAACGTAGACGGTTTGATTGAAGGCTTTAGGCCCGGTGTTATGGAGCGCTTGGGACTGGGCCCTGATGAATGCTTTAATGAGAATCCCAATCTAGTTTATGGAAGGATGACCGGTTGGGGACAGGATGGCCCGCTAGCTAAAACTGCCGGACACGACATAAATTATATTGCATTAACTGGCGCTCTCGAGTCCATGGGAAGAAAGGATCAGACACCGCCGCCTCCGTTAAATTTAGTTGGAGATTTTGGTGGAGGTGGAATGTTTCTGGCTTTAGGAATAGTTTCTGCTTTACTGAATATTAAACAAGGTGGAAAAGGTCAAGTTGTTGATGCTGCAATGGTAGATGGGGCTTCAGTTTTAATGTCAATGTTTTATGCATTCAAAGCTTCTGGTTTTTGGTCAGAGGAAAGAGAGTCTAATTTACTAGATGGAGCTGCGCATTTTTATGACACCTATGAATGTGCTGATAAAAAGTTTCTTGCAGTTGGTTCAATTGAACCACAATTTTATTCAGTACTTTTAGAGAAGCTAGAAATCATAGATCCAAAATTTCAAGATCAGCATAACAAAGAATTATGGCCTGAATTAAAAGTGATTATCGCAGAAAAGATTAAGAAAAAATCTCGTGACGAATGGGCAAATATTTTTGATGGATCTGATGCATGTGTTGCACCAGTATTGAGTTTATCCGAGGCACCAAAGCATCATCATATGAAAGCTAGAAATTCATTCATTGATGTTGACGGAGTGATTCAACCAGCTCCTGCGCCTAGATTCTCTGATACAACTCCACAGATCAGACATTCTTCAGTTAAAGCTGGAGAAAACAATGAGGAGATTTGCAGCAAGTATGATCTTGATAGGTCATGTTTTAGCTAAAAAATTTGATAGCATTCTCTCGCGTTGCTATTTTCAATTCTTCTATTTCAATTCCTTTAAGCTCAGCTATTTCATTGGCTATATGAGGAAGATATTTAGGCTCGTTAATATTTTTTTTTGGTTTAATGGGAAGATTCTTGGGAATAAGATATGGGCAATCAGTTTCAATCATCATTCTATCAATGGGAATATTTTTAATTGATTTGCGTAAATCGATGTTTCTTTTTGCATCACAGATCCATCCAGTAAGCCCAATGCAAGCACCCAAATCAAGATAATCATCTAATTCATCTTGAGTGCCTGTAAAGCAATGCACCACAAATTTAGGAAAGTTACTGATATTTTGTTTAATAATGTCAACGAAATCCTTATGAGAATCTCTTTGGTGCAAATATAGAGGTAACTTCAGCTCTTTTGCTATTTCTATATGCATGTTGAAGGATTTACGTTGAATATCAGGCGGAGAAATATTTCTAAAGTAATCTAATCCTGTTTCTCCAATAGCATTTGGTGTAGTGGATTTTAATTTAGCAAGTAGATCTTCATAATTAGTTTCAAGGATTTCACTGGCGTGATGAGGGTGTATGCCCGCAGAAATAAAATATTTTTCAGGATATTTATTTTGTATTATTTGGATGGGTTCTAGATCAGCCAAACTAGCACAAAGCAAAACAAATTTTTCAACACCTTCAAGCTCAGCATTAAAGATTATTTCGTCTAAATTATCTTTAAAAGATTCATGAGTAAAATTACACGCAATATCTATAAATCCAGCCATTTTTACTTTCTATCAATTACAATAATGATGTAATTATCTATCAATATGAACCAATTTGAACAATTTCATGCTGCTTTACAGCTAACAAGAGTCTCAGACACGGTTTTCTCCTTTACACCTAACCCAAAGTATTTTGTTGGCAACACTCCCCATGGTGGATATCTCCTTGCATTAATGAATAAAGCCATAACATCTGTTCTCCCGCATCCATGCGTAATTAATTCAAACATATACTACTTAGATAGAACTGAACCCGAGCAAGCTGAATTGCATGTAGAAGTAATCCGAACATCGAGAGGAACCTCGATGGGTCAAGTTAAATTGATTCAGAATAAAAAATTAACATGTTTGTTATCAGCATTATGTTCTGACTTTGAGTACATGAAAGGTTATTCTGGTCTTTCAACCTCATTGCCACAAATAATGGATTCTTTTCCAAAAGAAGATTTTAAGATAATGAACTATGAGAATTTTAAATTAGGTTCAACCCCTTCATTTATTCAGCAATTAGATATGTCCGTCCATCCAGATCATGCATGGTGGGACAGAGAGATCTCTAATGATATGGCTGAAGCTAGATGTTCTGCTTACCTTGAGTTGCAAGGAGGAGTGGCAGATACATTTGTGCTTTCATATCTTGCAGATATATTGCCGCCAGTTGTCCAAAATAAGTATGGGCCATTGGGTTGGGTGCCAACACTTACGCTTACATGCAATATTCGTCAGCTACCACAAACAAACCAATTATTTATTGATGGTCTTGCAAAAGACATTAGTAATGGATATTTTGAGCAAGATTGTAATATATGGGACATGAATGGTAATTTAGTTGCCACTAGCAGGCAGCTCGCAAAAATTTTAAAATCTGAAGAAAAAATTTCTTCATAATCAAAAGGAAACCAAATGAAATTTACTGGTACAAAAAACTATGTGTCTACTGAAGATCTCAGTATGGCTGTTAATGCAACTATAGCTCTAGAGAGACCTTTAATTATTAAAGGCGAGCCAGGAACAGGTAAAACATTGCTAGCAATCGAAGTTGCTGAATCTTTAGGGATGGAGCTAATTGAATGGCATGTTAAATCAACCACCAAAGCTTCTCAGGGGCTATATGAATACGATGCGGTAACAAGGCTTAGAGATTCTCAGCTGGGTGATGAAAGAGTAAAAGATATTAAAAATTACATTAAGAAGGGCAAGCTATGGGAGGCTTTTGAATCAGATAAACAAGTTGTATTACTGATTGATGAAATTGATAAAGCAGATATTGAATTCCCAAACGACTTATTGCAAGAGCTCGATCGCATGGAGTTTTATTGTTACGAAACAGGAGAAACTATAAAAGCTAAAAAAAGACCCTTGATAATTATTACCTCTAATAATGAAAAAGAATTACCAGATGCTTTTTTAAGGAGATGTTTCTTTCATTACATTCAGTTTCCAGATCGGCCGACTATGGAGGGTATTGTAAAGGTGCATTATCCTAAAATTAAGAAAGCTTTAGTCAAAGATGCATTAGATTTATTCTTTGATGTCAGAAAAATTCCAGGCATGAAGAAAAAACCATCAACTTCAGAATTGATAGATTGGTTAAAGCTTTTGATGTCTGATGAGCTACCAGATGAAATTCTAAAGAATGCTGATACATCAAAGGCAATACCGCCTTTATACGGTGCATTGCTTAAAAATGAACAAGATGTCCAGCTGCTCGAAAGGTTGGCATTCATGTCTAGGAGAGATCAAGCGAAATAAATGCTAATCAATCTTTTTCACACAGTTCGATCTTCAGGGGTGCCTTGTACTTTAAGAGAGCTACTTGATTTATTGGGAGCACTTGAAAAAAATCTGGCGTTTGCTGATATGGATGACTTTTATTTCCTTGCTCGAACAGTTCTAGTAAAAGATGAAAAAAATTATGATAAGTTTGATAGGGCTTTTGAGATATATTTTAAAGGCATTGAAACTTTAGAGGATATTTTTGAAGCGCTGATCCCAGAGGATTGGTTGCGTAAAGCTTTTGAGAAAGAATTAGATCCTGAGGAATTAAAAAAAATTCAATCCTTGGGTGGCTTAGAGAAACTCCTTGAAGAATTCAAAAAAAGACTTGAAGAGCAAAAAGAAAGACATGAGGGTGGTAATAAATGGATTGGCACCAATGGAACCTCGCCATTTGGAAATAATGGAAATAATCCAGAAGGAGTTAGGGTTGGTGGAGAAGGGGGAAATAAAAAAGCAGTAAAAGTTTGGGAGCAAAGACAATTCCAAAATTTAGATGATTCTGTTGAGATAGGAACAAGAAATATCAAAGTAGCTCTTAGACGATTAAGAAAGTTTGCACGACAGAGCACGGATTATGAATTAGACATGGATGGCACGATTAAATCCACAGCCAGAAATGCTGGAATTTTAGATATTAATATGATTCCAGAAAGAACAAATCACGTTAAAGTATTAATATTTTTCGATGTTGGCGGATCCATGGATCCCTATATTAAACTTTGTGAAGAGCTCTTTTCAGCCCTTAAAACAGAATTCAAGCACTTAAAATATTTTTATTTTCACAATTGTGTTTACGAATCTGTTTGGGAAGATAATAGAAGAAGAACTCAGGAAAGGTTTTTAGTCCAAGATATCATCAATAAATATAGTGCTGACTATAAGGTTATTTTCGTTGGTGATGCAACAATGGCTCCTTATGAAATTACAAACGCTGGAGGAAGCATTGAGCATTGGAATGAAGAGCCTGGCGGCGCAACTATAAAACGTCTTTGCGAGCATTTTGATAGGGTTGCATGGTTGAACCCCGTTCCTGATGATCATTGGGACTATACCTCTTCTTTATGTATTATTAGAGAATTGGTTGATAATAGAATGTTTCCATTAACATTAAAGGGGTTAGAAGAGGGCATGTCGGAACTATCAAAATGAATACAATTACAAACAACAAAAGCAGCGGAATTAAATGGGGTCCATTTACATTAAGGATACCTTTTATTCATATTAAATTTAGGGCTCCAGAATTTTTACAAGGTCTTGTTATTTCAGGCGCAACAGCCTTTGCTGCAGCTCCTTTAGCCATGAAGCTTGGCTTAAGCTTTGAAGAAGCTGTTGCTTTAAGTATGGTTGCAGGGACCTTTATCTCATCTGGTCCTTTAATTTTTGGAGAGCCAATGGCACCTGGTTGGGTTACACCGGCAGTTCCAATTGTCATGGGTGCACTGGCTGCAGCTGGTTATTATGGTGTGCCTACCGAAGGATCTGATATATGCGTTGATGGTGTCTGTAGATATAACCCTGAAGCTTTTCAGTTCATGGCGGCAATGTGCTTTGAGTTTACTGCTTTAATTTTAATTCTTGGATTAACTGGTTGGGGTAAATTATTAGTTGAAAAAATTCCGAATGGATTAAAAGCTGGAATTATCCTGGGAGCTGCTCTGGCAGCATTTTATCAAGTATTTTTTGAAGATTTTGATGCATATCTTTTGCAACCCATCTCTATGACAGTGGCAATTGTTTTATGCGTTATAACTACATTTTCTAATCCATTTAAAAAAATCGCAGCTAACAATAAATTTTTTGAAGTTGTTGGGTCGCTGGGATTATTACCAGGATTTGTTGTTGCCGGCTTAGTAGCCTATTTTTTAGGCGAAATAACTTTCAATATCGAGTGGGGTTTTAAAATTCCAGCCATCATGAGCCTAATTGAAAAAACTTCTCCATTTTATATTGGATTACCATCATTGCAGATGTACATTGATGCCTTGCCACTTGTGATTATAGGCTACATGCTTCTTTTTGGAGATTTGGTTACTGCAACAGAAGTTCTGAAAGATGCTCAAAAACATCGTGATGACGAACAATTACCTATTGACCTTAACAGATCGCATCTTTCTGTTGGCATTAGAAATTTATTGGCATCATTAATTAATCCATTTTTTCCAACTCAAGGAGCATTATGGACAGGTGTGCAGGTTGTTGTAGCTGAACAATGGAAGAAAGGACCAAAAAACATGCCTTCAATTTTTGATGGAATTGGCTCCTACTATTTAATGGGTATACCTTTTTTATATTTCACGCTGCCTTTCGTTACTCTTATGCAACCGCTGATGGTCATGGCTCTAACCTTGACATTAATCTTAACTGGTTTTGCTTGCGCTTATGTTGCCATGGCTATACCAAAAAAGAATTCTGAAATGGCAACAGCTCTTCTCATAGCATTCTTTATTACCTTTTACAGCGCCTGGGTTGGCCTTCTAATTGGTTTATTATTGGCAGTTTTTGTCGATGGTTTTGAAGAAGAGGGCGCATGAGTCAATTTGCTCTTGAGATCACTGATCTTAAAAAGACATATGATTCTGATGTAGTGGCTCTAAAGGGCATCAATCTTTCTGTAAAAGAGGGAGATTTTTTTGCATTACTAGGACCTAATGGTGCTGGAAAATCATCTACAATCGGTATTATTGCCTCATTGGTGACTAAGACAGCTGGCACTGTAAAAATCTTTGACATTGATACGGACCTAAACTTTCCTGAGGCGAAACGTTTGCTGGGAGTTGTTTCACAAGAGATAAATTTTAATAACTTTGAGAAAGTGATTGATATTGTTACTACTCAAGCAGGCTTTTACGGTATTCCACTAAAAGAATCCAAACTAAAAACTGAAATAACTCTAAAGCGTCTTGGTCTTTGGGAAAAGCGTAACGAACAAGCTAGAACTTTATCTGGTGGATTTAAACGAAGATTGATGATTGCAAAAGCATTAATTCACGAACCAAGACTGTTAATACTTGATGAACCAACTGCAGGAGTTGATATAGAACTAAGACGTGAAATGTGGGATTTTTTAAAAGAGATTAATGCTCAAGGAACTACTATTATTTTAACCACGCATTATCTAGAAGAAGCAGAGCAATTATGCAAAAACATAGCCATAATTGATCATGGTGAGTTAGTTGAAAATACCTCAATGAAAGATCTTTTAAGCAGGCTTGATGTTCAAGGGTTTGTTTTAGATATAGATAAAGCCCTAGATCAACCACCCTCTATACCAAATTTTCCAATTACTCTAGAAGACTCAACTACTTTGAATGTGGCAATTCAAAAAGATCAATCTATCAATGATCTCTTTGATCAGCTAACAAGCTTGGGTATCAATGTTTCATCAATGAGAAATGAATCAAATAGATTAGAAGAAATGTTTATTGAAATGGTTAAGAAGAGTTAAGCATGAAAAGAAGAAATGAGATATTAGTTTCTTTAATTACTCTTATCAGAAAAGAGATTAAACGCTATTTAAGGATTTGGGTACAAACATTGGTACCACCAGCAGTTACTATGTCCTTATATTTTGTAATTTTTGGATCCCTTATTGGTCCTAGAATTGGAACCATGGACGGTCTAGATTATATCCAGTTTATGATACCTGGACTCATCATGATGTCTGTTATAACGAATTCATATGCAAACGTTGTTTCTTCCTTCTACTCTGTTAAATTTCAAAAATCTATCGAAGAATTACTGGTATCTCCAATGCCAAATTGGGCCATTTTAGTTGGCTTTATCATCGGTGGAGTGTCTCGTGGCGTTTTAATAGGCTGTATAGTTTTTTGTGTCAGTCTGTTTTTTTATCCATCTTTCACAATTGTTAATCCGCTATTAACGATCTTAGTTTTATTTTTAACAGCAATATTATTTTCATTAATGGGTTTTATTAATGCCATATTTGCTGATAGCTTTGATGATATTTCTATCATTCCCACTTTTGTCCTTACACCCCTAATTTACTTAGGCGGGGTTTTTTATTCTATCAACATACTCCCTGATCTTTGGAGAAATATCTCTATGGCAAATCCAATGTTATATGTGGTCAATACCTTTAGAGAAGGCATGCTGGGAGTAAGCGATGTATCTATACCATTTGCATTATCAATGATTATTTTTTTTATAGCTGTTCTCACTTCCGCATGTTTAATTCTTTTACATAAAGGGGTTGGAACTCGTCAGTGAAGATTAAATATTTAGGAAATCAATCCACGCCAAAACTAGATTCTTATTCTCCTGATTTTTTAGACTCTATACCCAGAAACAATAAGCATTTAAATGAATTTTTTGGATTAGATTATTGGAACGCATATGAATTTTCATATCTAAATTCTAGGAATCTTCCCGTGATCGAAGCATTAGAAATTAAAATTTCAATGCACTCTGTGCTTACCGTTGAATCTAAGTCTTTGAAGCTTTATTTGGCATCATTTTATAATAAAAAATTTTCTAAGCCCGCTAATGCATATAAGTTAATTGAAAAAGATTTAACTAAAATTTTAGGTTCCTCGGTTTCAGTTCGAAAACTTAATAGATTTAATGATGCGCCGATTTCAACCCTTATTTCAAAATTTAAAAATAAAGTGCCAAAAAATAAGGTTATGCGATTTCAAGGTTTTAGATCTATATGTCCTGTGACCTCTCAGCCTGACTGGGGTAATGTTTATATCCATTCTGGCTCTGATTCAATTGACTCGAAAAAGTTAATTAAATTATTAAAATCATACAGAAATAAGGGTGATTTTCATGAAGCCTGTATTGAATCTATTTTTATATCATTAAGAAATGATTTTAAAATTGATGATTTGACGGTGTATGGAAAATTCTTAAGAAGAGGTGGTATTGATATCAATCCAATACGATCTACTTCAAAAAAACTGATATTTAAGAATTTTAGAGACTTTAGTCAGTAATTATCTAATCCAATAAACTGAAGATTTTACTTCTCACTTCTTCTTCTATTTGCAGATGTCCTTTGACATTTGGATGAATGCCATCTGCTTGCATAAGACTTGATGAGACCATTTCCTTTATTGATCCTTGCACAAGGGTTAAATTATATTGATTCGCTAAATCTACATACATATTTTTAAAATTATCTGTATATCTTGATCCGTAATTAGGAGGAAGCTCCACTCCAATTAGCGCGACTGTGGATCCTTCATCTAGCGACATTCTTATCATCTCATCTAAATTTTTCTTTATTACTTTTTTGATAGACATTCCTCTCAAGCCGTCATTTCCCCCAAGCTCTAAGATCACTAATTTTGGTTTATGCTCTTTCAATAATTTAGGGAGTCTATACAGACCTCCAGATGTGGTATCGCCACTGATTCCAGCATTTATAATTTTTATATTCATGCCCTTTGTATTTAAATTATGCTCAAGGATAGATGGCCAAGACTCTTGAATTTTTACCCCATAACCAGCACTTAAACTATCTCCTAAAACAACTGCAACATATTCATCTTTATTGAATTGGGTTGATGAATTTACTGATGAGGGAAGTGCCAGTAGAATACCTAAAAGCAAACCCAAGGATATTTTGAGCAATTTAATTTTAGAAGTTAAGAACATTACAAAAGAAGTTAACAGTCCGGAGGGTCTCTTGACAATAGTTAAGGATATAAATTTATCGGTTGAACAAGGTAAACCAGTATCTTTGGTTGGGCCATCTGGCTCTGGCAAAACTACACTTTTGGCTATAATGGCTGGGCTTGATTTGCCGACTACTGGAACTGTTAGGTTGCTTGGATCTCAAATTACAAGTCTTGATGAAGATAAGAGAGCTCAAATTAGAGGTAAGGATGTTGGCTTTGTATTTCAATCTTTTCATTTGATGCCAAGATTGACCGCTCTAGATAATGTTATGTTACCGCTTGAAATTTCAGGAGATCCTCAATCAACAGATAAAGCTTACGAAGCCCTAAAACAAGTTGGACTCTCAAAAAGGGCAAAGCATTTTGCGACTCAATTAAGTGGCGGTGAAAAGCAACGAGTTGCTATAGCAAGATCCATTGTTAACAAGCCCAAAATATTATTTGCTGATGAGCCAACAGGCAATTTGGATAAAAAGAGTTCAAGCTCTATTACCGATCTTATATTTTCACTAAATGAACTCATCCAAACAACCTTAGTTCTAGTAACTCATGATCTGTCTTTAGCAGAGAAATGTGATGAAGTTTATGAACTCTCAGAAGGGCAATTATTGTGATTAGAGGCATTTTATATGGCTTAAAGAAATTCTGGTCTGAAGTTTTTAGTGGCGACTTATTAATATTATTTTTATCAATTGTTTTAGCTGTTACATCGATCTCAAGTGTTGGATTTTTAGGTGACAGGCTTAAGTCCTCCATGCAAATGCAGGCTTCAAGTATTTTAGGTGCAGATCTTGTATTGCGATCAGCATCTAAAATAGATTCAAAATATTTGGACTTAGCTGCAGCAAATGATCTTGATTCTGCTGAGATGTCTACATTTCTGAGCATGGTAATAACAGAAGACGATAATCTACTTACTTCTATTAAAGCTGTAACTGCATCATATCCATTAAGAGGTGAATTAAAGATTGTTAATTCTCAGGGAACCAAAATTAAGCATTTTGGCTCACCCGAGCCTGGCAATATCTGGATTGAAAGAAAGGTATTAGAAACTTTAGAGTTAATGGAGTTGGATAAGGTTTCTATTGGTAATAAAAATTTTATAGTTGAGGGCATTATTGAAGATTATCCTGACAGAAACTCTAGCTTTGTAGGTTTTTATCCGATTGCAATTGTGAATATAAATGATGTTGATGCAATGGGGGTGATTCAAACTGGGAGCAGGGTTGTTTATAGAAACCTTTTTTCAGGAACTCAAGATAACCTTGAACGTTTTGAGAAGTCTTTAGAAGGTATGCCAGCCAATATCAGAGTGCAAAATGCATTAGACATCGGAGATAATCTTGGAGAAGATATAGCTAATTCAACAACCTTTTTTAATTTAGCTAGTCTTTTCACTATTATTATTTCTGTTATTGCATCCATGATGGCGGTAAGACGGTATGCAAGCAGAAACCTTCTTCATACTTCATTAATGAAAGTCTTTGGAGCTTCAAAGTTATTTATATTAGGACATCAAATTATGCAGCTCACACTAGTTGCTATTTTTGCTTCGTCACTAGGATTGATTTTTGGTTATGGGCTGCAGCATCTCTTGCTTTCTACTTTACAAGGAATTATTAATGCAGATTTACCGCCGCCGTCATCTCGACCTGTAATTCTTGGCTTCATTACAGCTGCTTTTGTGATATTTGCAACAGCATCTCCATATATAAAAATCCTAAGTGAAACTGAGCCTATCAGAATTTTAAGGAATGACTTTAATATCAAGCTATCGAGCAACCTCATGATTTATCTAGTTGCTTTTTTTACAATGTTTGGATTTCTAGGTGCTTTATTTCAAGACATTAAATTAATTATATACATAGTTATTTCATTGATCTTAGTCACTTTCTCTTTATATTTAATAGGCAGGCTGTTAATTTATGGGCTTTCCAGTATGAAATTTTCTTATGGAACAGGTTGGAAATTAGGTCTAAAAAATATAGTTCAGCGAGGAAATGATAGTATTTTACAAGTAATTATATTTGGGCTTTCATTGTTATTTCTTGTTGTGCTTGCTGAAACAAGAACAGATTTGGTTGATTCATGGACCGAAACCCTAGATGAAGATACACCAAACTATTTTTTATTTAATATTCAGCAATACAACCTAGATCCCATATCTAATTACTTCAAAGACCAAGGAAACGTCGTTCCAGATTTTACTCCTTTGATTCGAGGTAGACTTTTATCAGCAGCTCGACCTGGATCTGAAGATATCAACTTTGATAATCTTATGGAGCGTGAGGCAAATCTAACTTGGCAGAATCAATTACCCCTAAGTAATTCATTGGTAGAGGGCGAATGGTGGACTAACGGTAATGAGGTCGCAGAAGTATCAATTGATCGAGAGATAGCAGAATCAATGAATCTTATGATAGGTGATGAGCTCATTTTTTCAGCTGGAGGTAAAACATTTAGTGTTACTGTATCTAGCTTTAGAGAAATTGAATGGCAAAGCTTTTCTCCAAATTTCTTTTTTATTCTTTCTCCTGCAGCAGGAAGAGAATTGCCCAATTCATACATTACGAGCATCAAGCTAGAAAACTCACAAAAGTTTATGAATAACTTTACTAATCGTTTTCCCACAATCACCAGTGTTAATTTAGAGGCAATTATTGAACAAGGTAAAAGCTCGCTAGCAAGCGCCTCATTGGCCGTGCAATATATATTCTTTCTTACGTTTATAGCAGGAATCCTAGCTTTAATTGCTTCTGTATATTCAAACAGAGATCAGCGAACCAAAGAAACAGCAATTATGCATGCCATTGGAGCCAGTAGAGCCCTAATTTTTAAATCAGCAGCATCAGAGTTTTTGATTTTGGGTCTATTATCTGCAACAACAGCAATTATATTCTCTATAGCTCTATCATCTGTAATTTTTATTCAATTTCTAGATCTGATTTATTCACCAAATTTATTAATTCTTGGATTGAGTTATTTGTTTGGTATTGGTTTTATATTTATTGCAGGCGTTATCTCAATTAGAAAGAGTATTTATGCCTCGCCAATGATCACTTTGAGAGATTCTTAGGTTTAGTTAATGTAAAATGCCTTACCTAATAGCAGGAGAGATGGCAGAGTGGTCGATTGCGCTACCTTGGAAAGGTAGTAACTGGGCAACTGGTTCCGGGGTTCGAATCCCCGTCTCTCCGCCAATGTCCATCGAGAAGTTTGGTATGCATGTGACAAATTTTAATTCTTCTATTAAAGTTATCTCAGGGTATTAAATAATTACTTATCAATGAATAAATTTTATGAAAATATTAGCGATGCGCTCAATATGCTTTATGGTCTAGAAAAAGATCTTAATATTGGGCATCTAACACCAAATGAATTAAAAGTTTTTTATACCATTATTATTGGCTCTGCAGATAGCAGTGGAAGATCGAATATTACGGAAATTGTTGAAAAGTCTGGTATGTCGCGCTCTACAGTGTATAAAACTTTAAAGAAATTATCCTTAGAGGGCGTTATTCAACTTACCCAATCAGAAGAAGATGGCAGAGAATCGCTTGTGATTTTAAATCCTGTCCATAATTAACCAACCAAAATAAGGTAATTTTTAGTGAAAAATTTTGTATTAAGTTCACTTACTGCATTTATTTTTTCATCTGTGTTATGGGTTATTTGGTCTTTTTTTACAGTTCAATCTGGAGTTATTCCAAACTGGGTGGGCAGCCTTATTTACTTACCTCATGCTGCAAGGGTTTTAATGATAGTTTATTTTGGTTGGAGGTCTATACCAGGTTTATATTTAGCCGAGCTATGGGGGCCATATTTTATTGCGGAAGAAGCCTATAACGTTCCTTTACTGATGACGTCTTTAATTAGCGTGTTATCTGTTCCAGCTGCTTTGTATTCCTTGAAATTTTTTGGCTTCCCTCTCGGAACAACCCGTCAAAGTCCTTTAAATAAGAGAAATTATCAGCACATAGGATTAATCACCATGATATCTTCTTTTTTTAACGCTTTGCTCGTAAACTTTTGCTTAAGCCAGATGCATGTGAACTTTGAGCCTAAAACTGGAATGTTTGTTGAAGCGGATATTAATCAAGTGCTCAGATTTTTTATCGGAGATATGCTTGGAGTGCTGCTTGTGTTTGTGTTACTAGCAATTTTCCTTAAACCAGTTTTGTCGAAGAGTTAGAAAGATTCGATCCACTCATTAATGATGTCCTCAAGAATGAATAGAGGCACAATACCTTGATCAAGAACAATTGTATGAAATTTCTTAATATCAAATTTATCACCTAGTGCATCTTTTGCTTTTTCTCTTAATTCTAATATTTTAAGCATACCCATTTTGTAGCTTGTCGCTTGACCAGGCCAGACAATATAACGCTCAATCTCAACTCTTACTTCGGTATCAGACATACCAGTGGTTGCTTTCATATATTCCATGGCTTCTTCTCTGGTCCATTTCTTAAAATGCATACCAGTATCAACAACCAGTCTATTAGCTCTAAACATTTCGCTTTGTAAAACACCTAGCTCATCATATAGATTTTTAGTCATTCCAACCTCAACAGCTAATTGCTCTGAATACAAAGCCCAACCTTCAGTAAAAGCTGAAGTCCTATATCCCATCTTCCTGTATAACGTGAGGTCTTCATTTTCTTGATTTAAGGCAATTTGAAAATGATGACCTGGAACAGCTTCGTGGAATGTAAGGGTTCTCATGCCGAATATCGGCGTCTGCTTGATGTCATATAAATTTGCATAAAAAACACCTGGACGCGATCCATCCAGACTGGGGGCTTGATAATATCCTCCAGCAGCTGTTTTTTCTGAATATTCAGGAACAGCCCTAACTTCAACTGGGCTAACTGGAAATCTTTCGAAATAGGGTCTCACATCTACTTCTGCCTCTTTAACCATTTGATTGTAATCTGCAATTACGATTTCTTTTCGATCAGGAGTATCGGCATAGAGAAATTCTGGATTTTCATTTAAATCATTCATCATTTCACCTATCGGCTTATTGACCTCATAACCCAATAAAATAAAAATTTCTTTCATTCGGTTACCAATTCTTTCAACCTCTGCAAGACCAATTTGATGAATTTCTTCAGCGGTATAATCAGTTGTGGTGTATGACCTTAGACGAGATGCATAAAAATCATCACCATTTGGCAGAGACCAAACACCATGATGCTGATTTGCCAGATCATAGTTGCTTTCCATGTATTGAAGAATTGATTTATATCCTGGTTTCACATCAGACTGAATAACCTCACTCAACTCATTAAATAAAGCTTGTTTTTTCTTGTTTGAAATATCTAACTCATTTACTTTTCTGATAAATACCTGCATCAATGGATTATTATTATCTGTGTAAGCCAATAATTCTTTCAACTGCCTGATGACGTGATCAAATACAAATTTAGGAGCAAAGATACCTAATTTTTTTTGTTCCTCTAACCAAATCAAATCAGAATTCATAGAATCATCAAAGAGTCTGACTCTTTTAATATAATCTGTGGCTTCTCTATAATTGCGTATGGGATGCGTATCTGTCATAAACTCAACGCCGTTGAGGTGATTGCCGCTGATTTGATTGAATGGATAGGAATGAAATCTAAAGTTTTCAAATCTATCAATGCTGTTTTCTGTATCAAAAATAGCTATCTTTTGAGTAACCCTTTGCACATCAGTTAAATTTTGTGGGTTATATTTTTTAAGCATCTCAAGGTGTTTAATTGTATCTTGGTGATCTTTCTCACTATCTTCCAGGCTATCAATACTTAACTTTTGGTTATGTTTCAAGATTGCATTGAAGGGATCAAAAATTCCTATGTAAGTCATAAATTCCGGTGAATCTAACAAGCTTACTGTAAGCTCTTTGGCTAAATAATGATCTATTGAATAAGGTTTCATTAAAAATAAATTTACCAAATACAGCGATACAACAGCTAAGCCGCTTAACACTATATAACCAACGTACTTTAATAATTTTTTCATAATCGTTTATTCCTAATGTAGTATGTTAATTTTAACATTTAACAAATGAATAAGCATGAAGAATCCATTTCATTTAGCTATTCCCGTCAATGATTTAGCAAAAGCAGCCGATTTTTATGAAAACATACTTGGATGCGATAGAGGTAGAGAGAGTGATTCATGGATTGATTTTAATTTATTTGGTCATCAGCTTGTTTGTCATTATGTGCAGGAATCTAATATAAAAAATATAAATCCAGTCGATGGCGATGCAGTGCCAGTTCCTCATTTTGGAGTCATACTTGACTTTGATCAGTTTGATAGCTTGGCCCATAAGCTCAAGAGCAAAAAACAAAGTTTTATCATAGAGCCTAAGATCCGATTTGCCGGCAAGCCAGGAGAGCAGAGAACCATGTTTCTTCAAGACCCATGTGGAAACGCATTGGAATTCAAAGCTTTTAAAAGTTTAAACAGTATTTTTGTATCCTAGACTTCTTGCGATTCTAGGTTGAGAACAATGATACGGTGATAGAGATCTATAAAAGGCGGATGTCTTTTTAAACATAGACTCTTTTATCAACCAATCTCCAGAATCATTTTTTACATACAAGTCTTTGTAAGTTCCTTGAATGTTTAAAGTGAATTTTTTCTTTGTATCTATCAAACTATAGGACATGGCCCAAAATCCATTTGCTTCATTGTTTGATAACAAGCCAATAACTGGATTTTTACCTAAATGATTTTCAATTAGATGATCGTGACACGAGTTAATTTGATATTTCTCAACCATATCTTGGGCTGAATGAAAGATACCAAAATCTTCAAAATCTATCTCAACCTTATCAGTATGGAAGCACTTAAGCACAGCTATTGGTTTTTTTGTATCACAAGCTTTCCAATACTTAAATTTAAGGTCCTTAATAGCACTGATAGCTTCCAGTGATTCAATTCGTTTGCTTACATCCATCATATTTTTCATCTAAACAGTATTTTGATTTATTACTCATTCAGATCCAATAGTTGACTTAATCTTATTAATGTTATTAAATACTGTATAAATATACAGTATAGGTAATAAATATGAATAACATAGTACATTTAAACACTTTAGATCCAATATTTAATGAGTATGAGGAATTTGTTGACAAGGATGCAGGCTTGAAAACAATTGCATTCAAATATTTCGGTGCAGATATCCAAAAAGCTTTAGTTTATCTTGATTTAAACAATGTAGATGAATCTTCAAAAGATGAGGATTTTGCTCTTAGTCTGGTTGAAAATAAAGAGTACTATCAACCTGAATTACTGCACTAGCACTAGTTTATTTTTTAGAATAATTGCCCTTTAATTCTAGGCTTTTATATATATAATTTTAATTAGAAGTCGTATAAATAAATTACTAAGGGGATTTATTTATGCTTGTTTTAATACCCTTGCGCAGGAGGTGATCTTATTAGTATTTATAATAAATTAGGAAACGGAGGGTTCGCCTTTTGACAAGAGGTGAAACTCTGAATCCGCCTATCAGACTTATCTAACTCTGATAGTTAGAAGCCTCTCTCGAGAGGCTTCTTTTTTTTAACAAATCTAATTTATTGCCCTAAACTTTCTCTATTAGTTTAAAATTCATCAACTTTTTATAACCCTATGAATTTCATGGAAACTAAAGATTGGTTCTTGCTTACATTACTTGCTGCCATATGGGGCAGCGCCTTCATGTTTATCAAAATTTCCGCCGTTGATTTTGGACCAATTTTATTGGTAACTTTAAGACTCTTATTTCCTGATGGATCTCTAAGATATGCAAGATACATATTTGTTCCCATAAGCTTTTTAACATCTCTTATGCCTGGAGGGCCTTCACAAGTTTCACCTCCATTGTCTATGCCTGCTTGATGCCAGGCATTCCCAGTCTCTTCGTCCGGAACCAAGAAACCAATAGTGCTACCGTTACCAATTGTTGATGGCTCATCATTGATTGGCTCTGAAACAATAAACATATTCCCATCATGAATGTATAGGTATCTTGTTTGACCAGTTGGGTTAACTGATAATATTCCGGGTTTGCAACCTAGAGTACCTAAAACTGCATCATAGAAAACTTTTGATGCCTCAA